>JADJQT010000002.1:0-301143 GCA_016712595.1 Rhodospirillales bacterium | reverse complement strand
CCCTGGCTCGCGGCCCCCGGCCATCCGGAACAGTTTTCCCGCCGGCCGGGCTCATCGTCAACCCACTGCGGCGACAGACCGCGATCGGACGGCCTGGCAAGTATTATACGGATGACGGTCAGGAGGATTTATCCGAATCGCGCCCCGAATGCATCTGGCACGAGCGCTGCTGACGCCCCCACATCCGCAAGCTTGTGGGGGTGGGCGAAGTTTTTTTTCTTGCCGCTAACCGGGTAACTTAGCCGGGATCGGCCGACTTCATTGGCGATGCCGGGTTGGCAACGGCGGCCTCGACGATTATCAATGGCGCCATGAAACGAACGACCGCAGTGCGCATTCTTCTTGGCGCAGGGATCTGGCTGGCGGCCGCCATGCCGGGTTCCGCACAGCAGACGCTCGGTGTCTACGGCGACTGGACTGCCGTTGTCTTCGGCTCGGGCGACAAGCGGATGTGCTACATCGGCAGCACGCCGAAGAAGCAGGAAGGCAAATACACGGTTCGTGGCGAGACTCATGTGCTTGTGACCCATCGACCAAATGAAAAGGTCGTAGGTGAAGTGAGCGTCGCCGCCGGCTATCCGTACCGCCAGGGTAAGGATGCGACGATCGAGATCGACAAGAAGGCGACGTTCAATCTGTTTACCCGGGATGAAAACGCCTGGGCTTTCGACGCCTCCGCCGACCGTGATCTGGTCCGCGCGATGAAGGCCGGATCACAGATGATCGTTCGCGGGACCTCCAGCCGGGGCACCCTGACCACCGATACCTACTCGCTTTCCGGATTTACCGCGGCTTACAACGCGATCGACAAGGCGTGCGGACTGTAACCGCGCGCTGATCGCGCCCTCTTGCCTGACTTCCCCCTGTGCCCCACCTTGGGTAGAAGTGCGCGCGGCGAAGATGCGCGCGGAATTGGCCCTGGCATCGCCGCTCCGGGAACGGAGTAAGCAAGGGGCCAGATGAGGGCACAAGCGGATTCTTTGATGGCAAACGAGATGCCTTCCCTGATTGGCCTGTCGCGCGCTGACTTGCAGGCGCTGGTCGTCAGCCTGAACGAGCCGGCGTTTCGCGCGCGGCAGCTCTGGCACTGGATCTACCATCGCGGCGTCACCGATTTTGCAGCGATGACCACGCTATCGAAGTCATTGCGCGAGAAGCTTATCGAAGCCTACAGCCTGCAGCGGCCCGAGACCCGTATCGAACAGCGCTCGACCGACGGCACGCGCAAGTGGCTGTTGCGCTTCGACGACGGCAACGAAGCGGAGGCGGTATTCATCCCCGAAGCCGATCGCGGCGCGCTGTGCCTTTCTTCGCAGGTCGGCTGCACGCTGACCTGCAAGTTTTGCCATACCGGCACACAGCGTCTGGTGCGCAACCTCAGTGCCCGGGAAATCGTCGGCCAGGTGCTGGTGGCGCGCGATTCGTACGCGGAATGGCCGAGCCCGCGCGGCGAACGGCTGCTTTCCAACATCGTGCTGATGGGCATGGGCGAGCCGCTGTTCAACTATGAGAATGTCGCCACCGCCTTGCGCATCGTCATGGACCACGAAGGCATCGCCATCTCCCGGCGGCGGATCACCCTTTCGACCTCCGGCGTCGTACCGATGATCCCCACGGTCGGCGCCGAACTCGGCGTCAAGCTCGCCATCAGCCTGCACGCGGTGACCGACGAACTGCGCGACGTCCTGGTGCCGATCAACAAGAAGTATCCGATCGCCGAATTGATGCAGGCCTGTCGCGCCTATCCCGGCGCCGATAACGCACGCCGGATCACTTTCGAGTACGTGATGTTGAAGGGGGTCAACGACCACGTCGCCGACGCCAAGGCGCTCGCCCGGCTGGTCGCCGGCATTCCGGCCAAGTTCAACCTGATCCCCTTCAACCCGTGGCCGGGCGCGCCGTTCGAGTGCTCGACGCCCGCCGCAATGGAACAGTTCGCAGCGATCCTCAACAAAGCCGGCTACACGGCGCCGGTGCGCACGCCGCGCGGCCGCGACATCATGGCGGCGTGCGGCCAGTTACGCTCAGCCAGCGAACGCGAACGCCTTTCGCGCCTGAGCACGCGCCGCGCCGCGGGGCTCGCCGACGTCGACCATCCAGGCGCGGCGATCGCGGCGCCCTAAGGCAATCCGTCTAGAGGGGGGTCAACGACGATGCGCCGTCTCCTGGCAGCCTTGCTGATGCTGGTCGCAACCGGTTGTTCGTCCGATCCGATCGTCGATATGAAAGGGGTTGATCCCGCCCGCTACGACAACGACCTCGCGGAATGTGAGCAGTACGCTGATCAGGTCAGCGTCGGGCGCAGCGCCGCTGGCGGCGCCCTTTTCGGTGGAGCCGCCGGCGCGGCGGTCGGCGCGGCGGTCGGCGCGGTCACCGGCCGCCCTGGTTCCGGTGCCGCCATCGGCGGGGCGGGAGGCGGTACCTCCGGCTTGTTCGGCGGCGCGGCGTCCGGCAGCTCGAAGCAGCAGCGCGTCGTGCGCAACTGCCTGCGTGGCCGCGGCTATAAGGTTCTGGATTGAGCGGGTGCGCATCGCCCGCGGAAGGGAGCGCCAGTGAGACTAAAACTGATCTTTGCCACCGTCGTCGTCGTGTTGCTGGCGTTCGTCGGCTGGTGGCTGTTCGGCGGCCCGCCGCGTGGAGAGGTCGGCTCGGTTTCGACCAACTTCCGCTGGCTCGGGCCGAACGACAAGATCGCCATCGACGGCTTTGACGATCCGGATATCGATGGCGTCGCCTGCCATATCAGCCGGCCCGAGCGCGGTGGCGTCTCCGGGGCACTCGGCACGGCCGAGGACCCCTCGGACGTCGCCATCGCCTGCCGCCAGATCGGCCCGATCGTATTTCGCAACGCGATCAAGGACGGCACGCGGGTGTTCGACGAACGTCGTTCGCTGATCTTCAAGACCATGAACGTCGTCCGCTTCTTCGATGCCAAGCGGAACGTTCTCGTCTACGTCGCCTACTCCGATCGAGTCGTGTCCGGTTCGCCGAAAAACTCTATTTCCACCGTGCCGTTGATGGCCTGGAATGGCATCGCCGCGAAGACAATGTAGGACGTGCGCGGCGGCACCGGCGAGGCCCGAGCCCCGCTCTGATCACCGGCGACGGGCGTTGCCGCTGAACCGGGAGGCACCGATGGCAGACGTCGAGAGTTCGGTTGCGGCCACGGCGAAAAAGCGCGTTCTTTATTTCGCCGATCCGATGTGTTCTTGGTGCTGGGGATTCAGCCCGGTCATCGCCGCGATCCGCGGTGCCTGCCAGGGCGGCCCCCCGATCCGGTTTTGCGCCGGTGGATTGCGCGCGGGCGAGACCCGGCCGCTGACCGCGGCGTCGCGCGGTTACGTCGAGCATCACTGGCACAACGTGGAAACTGCGACCGGTCAGCCGTTCGATTACGGCTTCTTCGATCGCGAGGCCTTCGTCTACGATACCTTGCCGTCCTGCCGGGCGGTCGTCGCCGTACGCAGCCTGGCGCCCGAGGGCACGCTTCTCTACCTCGCGGCGGTACAGCGGGCGTTCTACGCCGAAAATCGCGACGTCACCCGCGAGGACATTCTGGCCGCGATCGCCCGCGACCTGGGCATTCCCGAAGACGTATTTCTGCCCGTTTATCGCTCAAGCGAGATTCTGGAATCGACCCGGGCCGACATCCGTCTGACCCAGGGGCTCGGCATCCAGGGATTCCCGGCGATCGTTCTGCAGAACGGAGAATCGCTTGCGGCGCTGACCATCGGCTATCGCCCGTTCGAAGACATGAAGGACGACCTGCTCGCCTGGCTCGCCGCTCCGCCTCTGTCCTCCTGATCCATCCGGCGGGGGACAGGTTGGTGGTCGCGCAGATCGGCGGAAAAAGCGCACGAGCCGTCTTTGACGGGATGATCGCTCTTCGCGATGTGCCCTATGCGCCAAGCGCCTTCGCAGGCTCGACATACGCATAGCCGAGGTCGTGCGCGACAGCTTCGTGCGTGACCTTGCCGGCACAGACGTTCAGCCCCAGGCAGAAGTGAGGATTGTCCAACAGCGCCTGTCTCGGCCCGCGATCGGCGAGCGCCAGTGCGTACGGCAGGGTGACGTTGTTCAGTGCGTACGTCGATGTTCTGGGCACGGCACCCGGCATGTTGGCGACACAATAGTGCACGACACCGTCGACGACGTAGGTCGGCTCAGCATGCGTTGTCGGCCTCGACGTCTCGAAGCAGCCGCCTTGATCGATCGCGACATCAACGAGCACGGTGCCCGGGCGCATCCGCTCGACCATGTCGGCGGTGACCAGTTTCGGGGCTTCCGCGCCGACGACCAGCACGGCGCCGACAACCAGATCGGCAGCGAGCACGTTGGCTTCCAACGCGGCACGCGTCGAATAAACGGTCTTCAGTGCCGGGCCGAACTGGCGGGCAAGGCGCCCGAGGACATCGACGTTCTTGTCGAGGACGGTTACGTCCGCGCCCATGCCGAGCGCCATCATGATGGCGTTTTCGCCAACGACGCCGCCACCGATCACCACGACCTTTGCCGGCGCGACACCGGGCACGCCGCCGAGCAGAATGCCTTCACCGCCATGAGCCCGCTCCAGGCAGTGCGCGCCGGCCTGGATCGACAGGCGACCTGCGACCTGTGACATCGGCGCCAGCAGCGGCAGGCCGCCGTGGCTGTCGGCCACGGTCTCATAGGCGATGCAGACCGCACCGCTGGCGACGAGGTCACGGCACTGCTCGGGGTCCGGCGCCAGATGCAGGTAGGTGAAGAGGATCTGCCCGTCGCGCAGCAACGCCCGCTCGACCGCCTGCGGCTCCTTGACCTTCACCACCATATCGGCCCGGCCGAACACCTCGGCCGCGGTGCTGACGATTTCCGCGCCGGCGCCACGATAATCGGCGTCCGACGCGCCGATGCCGTCGCCACAGCGGGTTTCGGCGACGACCGTATGCCCGTGGGTGACGAGTTCGCGCACGGAACTCGGGGTCAAGCCAACCCGGTACTCGTGCACCTTTATCTCTTTGGGTATGCCGACAAGCATGACTGCCTCCTGGTGGACATTGTTTGGTGAGCAGAGCAACTTTATGCCCGTTGAGGAGAGCATGTCCTTGCAAATAACAGCTTAAAAATTCATAGTTATCACATATTCTTGCGTTATATCGTCTTTATAAGATGGATTTTACGGATGATTGCCCTTGATGCGATAGATCGCAATATTCTTAATTTGTTGCAGGCGAATGGTCGAATGACCAACGCCGATCTCGCCGAGCGGGTGCATCTTTCTCAATCCGCGTGCCTGCGGCGGGTCAGGAGCCTGGAAGCGCAGGGCGTGATTGACCGCTATGTGGCGTTGATCGATCCGGCGAAGATTGGACGGCGCAGCATCGTCTTCGTGGAAATCACTGTCGCCAGCCAGAGCGACGAGGTCCTCAGCGCCTTTGAAGCAGCGGTGCGTCAGGTCCCCGACGTCATGGAATGCCACCTAATGTCGGGAGATGCTGACTATCTGCTGCTGGTCATGGCGGCGGACGTCGAGGACTATGCGCGGATTCACAAGGATCACCTCGCCCGCCTGCCGGGCGTCTCGCGCGTCCATTCCAGCTTCGTGCTGCGCACGGTGAGCAAGACGACCGTTCATCCGATGTAACGAACGATCGTCCATCGCCGGATCAACGCTGATAAGCCGGCGATCCGCCCAAGGTGTCTTTGTGGAATCGACCGTCACTTGCGCAGCGCCTTCTGCGCTGCTTCGCGCAGCCGCGGGTCGGGATCGTCCATCACGCCTTCAAGGACGACGCGGGCAAGGTCGCCGTCCTTCGGCGACAGCAGGCCGATCGCTTCGATGCGAACATCGACGTCGCTATCGCCCTTCGCCATCTGCGTAAGCAAGGGAACGGGTTTTTCGCCCGAGGTCCGCGACAAGGCGCGCAGCGCATCGCCACGCACGCTCGCATCCTGGTCGGCCGCGGCCCCCAGAATTGCCCTGCGGGCGTCGTCGCTGCTAAAGCCGGCGAGCAGGCCGAGCGCCGAGCGTCGCGCCTGGGGGTCGGGGTCGGCCATGAGCACGGAGATGAGGGCGCCGGTCGCCGCCGGACCCCGCGACTGCACGATCTCACTCATCTTTGCCAGGCGCTCGTCGAGCGGCGGTAGTGGTGTGCTGCTCTTCTCGTAATCCCAGAAACCGGCGGGGAGGCCGCCTTGCGGTGTCCTGCGGCTGACCACAGGCGTGACGCGGCGCTCGGATGAGCCGTCGGCGGCGGCCGGCGCGATCGCACGGATCGCCACAAGGTGGGGTGCCTCACCGGGGCGTGACCCGTTCGAAAACTGCAGGATCAGGCCGTTCGGCTGCGCCAGTCGCGACAGCGCTTCGGCGAGGGGAACGTCGGCGAACGCCTGTGGTCGGATCTTGCCGAGGTCGCCGCGAATGCTCAACGCGGCCCCGGTCTGCCGCGCCACCGAGCCAAGGACATCGGCAAGCGGCACGGCACCGAGGTCAGCGCTCAATTGATTGCCGTTCACGGCGATATCGAGTGCGGCGGCGGAGGCCGGACCGGCGACGGGCATTGCGCCGGCGCAGACCAGCAAAACCGCGAGCGCGCCGGCAAGCGTCCCGGCAAGCGCGCGCGCCCGAGACAATGACGACTGCCGAACGCCCTCCGCCCCCCAGCGACGGCCAGGTTGCGACCTCGGGGTGCGCCCCTTCATCGGCGTCTCCTCGTCGATCCCACGGGGCCCACCCTAGGCCCACCGCGGCACATGGGTCAAATCTCGCGGCGACGCGGCGACGGTTGAACGCGCGCAGAAAACTTGAAAGACTGACCGGTCCGGAGGTGAGCCAGCGCGTAAACAAACGCAAGCGCGCCTGCGGTACGAGGTCCACGGTGGCAAGCCACGCGCGGCGCGCCACCATGATGCCTGAACTGGACAGTCGGCGAGACGGAGGCGGACGTGATGAGCGAGGGGTGCGCACCAGGAACGAGCACGCCGCCGGTTGTCGGAATCATTGGCGGCAGCGGACTCTACGAAATCGACGGCCTTGAGAATGCCGAATGGGTGAAGGTCGCCACACCGTGGGGTCAACCGTCGGACGAATTGCTCATCGGCTGGGTCCACGGGCAGAAATGCGTTTTCCTGCCGCGGCACGGCCGTGGGCATCGCGTTTCACCCTCGGCACTCAACAACCGGGCGAACATCGATGCCTTGAAACGGACTGGCGTGACCGAGGTGATCTCGCTCTCGGCCTGCGGGTCGCTGAACGAGGCCTTGCCGCCCGGAACCTTCGTTCTCGTCGACCAGTTCATCGACCGCACCTTCGCGCGGGCAAAGAGCTTCTTCGGTGAAGGCCTGGTCGCGCACGTGGGGCTGGGCCACCCGGTCTGCCCCCGGCTCGACGATGCGTTGGAAGCCGCATGCGCGGCTCGCGGCATCACCGCCGTGCGCGGTGGCACCTACCTGGTCATGGAGGGGCCGCAGTTCTCGACCCTGGCGGAAAGCCGGCTCTACCGGTCGTGGGGATGCGATGTCATCGGCATGACCAACATGCCGGAAGCGAAGCTCGCCCGCGAGGCCGAACTCTGCTACGCGACGGTGGCCATGGTGACGGACTGGGACTGCTGGCACCCGGACCACGACCATGTCAGCGTCGAGGCGATCGTCCGTGTCCTTCGCGACAATGCGGCAAAGGCGCGCGGCCTCGTCGGCGCCGTCATCCCCCGCCTCGCGGGCCGGGTCACGGACTGCCCCGCCGGCTGCCATACGGCGTTGTCGCAGGCGATCATCACCGCGCCGTCCGCTCGCGATCCGGCGTTGGTCGCCAAGCTCGACGTGATTGCCGGCCGGGTCCTCGGCTGAGCGCGCCCCCGCCTGCCGGGGGGCGATCATCGCCGAAATACGGCGGCAAGCTCGAGGTGCGGTGACCACAAGAACTGATCGACAGGAACGATGCGCTCAAGGCGGTAGCCGCCGTCGATCAGGATGCGGGCATCGCGGGCGAACGTCTCGGGATTGCACGAGACGGCCACCACCGTCGGCACGGACGCGGCGGCAAGCTGCGCCGCCTGTGCCGCCGCTCCGGCGCGCGGCGGATCAAACACGACCATGTCATACTGCCGCAGCTCTTCGCTCAGCAGGGGCCGGGCGAGGAGGTCTCGTCGCTCGACGCTAACCCCGGGTATCGGCCGCGCCGCATCCTTGAGCGCTTGCAAAGACGCGGCGTCGGCATCGATGGCGTGCACCCGCGCTCCCGCCGCGGCGAGCGGAAAGGTGAAGGTGCCGGCGCCGGCGAACAAGTCGGCCACCGCGCGACGCCGAGACGACCCGCCCACATTGGCGAGCGCCCCGACGACGACGGCGACGAGCGCGACCTCGCCGGCGGTGCTCGCCTGCAGGAAACCGCCCGGCGGCAGCGCGACGAGGACCCCGCCAAACACGGCGAACGGCCGGCGGCGCTCGACCAGCGGCTCGGCAGGCTGGGACAGGTCCGCCGCCAGCCACGACAGCCGGGCAAGATCGGCGGCGGCAGAGAACGCGGCGAGGTGTTCGCGCTCTGCGAGCGTCGGGGCGCCCGTTCGCTCCACAACGACATCAAGGCCGGCATCGAGCCGGGGAACGGCGATGTGCGCGGGCGCGCGACGCTCCGGCAGGGTGACGAGGAGCTGGCGAAGCGCCGGCAACAGCGCGAGGATTTGCGGATCAAGCACCGGGCAGGCAGCCAGATCGACAACGTCGTGCCCACGGCGGACGGCAAAACCGACGCACAGGGTTGCGTGCGGCCCGGCGCTTCGGCGCACGGCGGCGAAGCGCGCCCGACGTCGTGCTCGCGGCGGCGTACGCACCAGCGGCTCGCGCGGGCTGCTGGTGATGCCGGCGCGCGCGAGCGCCAGTTCCAGCCGCTCGAGCTTCCATTCAGCATAGGCGGCGTCGGCGAGGTGCTGCAATGCGCAGCCGCCGCAGTGGCCGAAATGCGGGCATGCGGGCGCGCGGCGCTCGATGGCGGGCGCGAGGATTTCCAACAGGTCCGCGTCCCGACCATTGCCGCGCGCGCCGCCGGGCCGGATGCGGACCCGTTCGCCGGGAATCGTGAACGGAACATAGAACCGGCCATCCGCGCTTTCAGCGACTCCATCGCCGCGAGCGCCGATGCGGCCGATCTCCACCTCGATGAGTCCGCTGGTTCCCGCGCCTGCCGCCTGCCGTCCCCCACCTCGCCGCGTGCGATCGCTCCTGCTCGCGGCGCGTCGTCGGTTCCAACTCATCGCCCTGTCCCGCTGACCGCCTCAAGCGGCGCTGTCAATGAAGTCGACAAGATCGGCGACGAAGCGGTCGGGCTGGCCTACATGGGGCGAATGGTCGGCTCGCTCGTAGACGAGCAGTTTCGCTAAGGGAATGGCTTCGCGCACCCAGGGACCGGTCCCCTGCGGGTAGAAATTGCTCTCATTACCGTAGACGAGCAGGGCGGGGACAGTGATCGTTGGCAGTACCGAGCGAAAGTCGACGTTCGACAGACTTGGCCAGACCTCGATCAGCGGGACCGCATTGAGCATGGTGAAGTAGGTGCGCAGCCGCTCGATGCTGGGATGGCCCGCTTCGAACCGCTGACGGGCGCGCTCGTTCAAACCGAGTGAAACCAGCTCAATCACCGTTTCAGCGAAATCGCGCTTAAGCGCTGCGATGAAAGCCGCGTCGCGCTCGGGCGTCCAGTCACCGTAAATGCCGAACGGCCAGCGCGGATCGGACCGCAGGCGCGGTGACTGGTCGATGATGCCGATCCGCCCGAGCCGGCCGCAGCCGTGCCGGGCAACGTAGCACCACAGCGTCAGTGCGCCCATCGAATGGCCGATTACCACGGGACGCTCAAGGCGATAGTTCTCGATCAGATCGCGCAAATCGTCGGCCATCCGCTCGACGGTCAGCGGGGACGGACTGTGAGCCGCGGCGCTCGCGGCGCGCCCGCCCGGCGCCGCGGATGCCCCATGGCCGTCTCCCCCATGGCCGCGCGCATCCCAGCGGTAGACGGTAAACCGATCCGATAGCCGGTGCGCAATCGGCTCCCAGACCCGATGGCTGGACGCCCACTCATGCAGCAACACGATCGGTGGGCCGCTCCCGGTGATCCTTAGCGCCAGTGTCTGCCCGTCACTGGCATCGAACGTCTGCATGCCGCCATCCTTTGCGATTCGATGCGCTGCCCACGCGTTGGGGCGAGCGCGTCTTAGCCGATCGGCGGGTGGCCGGCAAACAACCGTTAGCGATTGCCGCGCGGGGCAGTTCTTGCGCCGAGATGACACGCAGTCGGCACGCCGCCCTTCCCAGCGCGATCCCTCGCGAGCGGTGATGCCGTTTGCGGCGCGACGCAAAGCGACTTCAGGTCACCGGCCGCAGGCGGGCCCGTTTCGGGAACGGGCGCAAATGGACGTGCAGCGATATGCTCACGGCAAGGGCGATGACCAGTGCCACGAAAAACAGCGGCAGATCCCAGCTTCCGCAACCATCGGGAACGCTCTGCATCATGTCGGAAATCAGGGGTTTTTCGGGAACAGGTTGCGCTTTCATGAGCCGTCCTTCGCCGCCGTATCCGGCATCAAACCAAGTCACGGCCTTCGCAAGAGAGCGGGCGCGCAGGGGCTCAGGTGCGATGCCCCCAACATCGGTTCCGACCATTCCGTGACCGGGTTTCGGGTCCGCGCCTCGGCGTATCGTTACCTTC
The DNA here is from genome assembly GCA_016712595.1 of Rhodospirillales bacterium. Taxonomy (NCBI): domain Bacteria; kingdom Pseudomonadati; phylum Pseudomonadota; class Alphaproteobacteria; order Rhodospirillales; species Rhodospirillales bacterium. The sequence goes on along the minus strand of JADJQT010000002.1, from coordinate 290,462 downwards.
GCCTCTTCTCGTACAGAGGTTGGCAATTGTGTGGCGGTTATGTGGCGCTCGTCTGTGACGACGATCACGCACTATAGGACATCCGCGGTCTTGGCTGCGGCGAACCAGCGAAACGGATCAATCGGCACCGCCATGATCTTGCCCCATTTTCGCCCTTCGCGCCGGCAGCGCTAAGCCGGTCCGTGCCTTCGGAACAGAATTTCCATGGCGGGGCGAATACCGTCGCCCGTCCCGAAGCCGGCAGCGATCAGCTGTCGCGCTCGGGCTTCCGGCGGATGATCTGGCTGACATACCCGACAGGGCCGAGACCGTCGCGCCAGCGGTAGAGCGCGATCGCCGGCGGATCGTCCGTCAATTGAAAAGAAACATCGGGTTTGAAGGTGAGGTTCATCTGATAGACGGTCGAGGGGGCGACAGCGGCGCAGGTCCCCGCCCAGTTCAGATAAATAACGCGATGAATATGACCGCAGATGACCTGACGGACGTGTGGGCGGTCGGCAATGATCGCGGCCATGTCCTCGGCGCCCTCGAATGCGGGCCTGTCGAGAAACACGATGCCGGACGCGAACGGCGGATGATGCATGAACACCAGCGTCGGCCGATCCGGGCACTCGTCCAGGCGATCGCGCAACCACGCGAGGCGCGCGCGGCACAGCCCACCTCGCACTTCGCCTGGCCGCTGGGTATCGAGTCCGATCAGCCGGATCGGGTGATCCTCGATCGCATAATGCAAAAACGTGCCCTCGGACGGCAGATAGCCCTGATCGCAAAAGGCGCCGCGCATCATCTCGCGTTCGTCGTGATTGCCGGGAATGACAAATACCGGCATCTGAAGTCCGTCCAGCATGGATCGCAGCAGCGGATAATCACCCGGTTGCGCCCGATCGACGAGATCGCCGGTGGCGAGAACGATGTCGGGACGGGGATCAAGCGCATTGATGTGGGCGACCGCATCGGCGAGTGCCCGCCGGGTATCGATCCGGCCATGCATCAAGCTATTGTCCGCGCGCAAGTGCGTATCCGAGATCTGAGCGATGAGCATAGGCTTTTACCCCCCCTGTTCTCCTGCTACCCGGCCAACCTGGAAGGGTATGGCTTCAAGTGCCCGGCCTGTAGGCGATGACCTCCTGACGCTGGCGGCCAAGACCCTCGACGCCCAGTTCGACAACGTCGCCGGGCTTTAGGAATTCCGGCGGCACGCAGCCAGCGCCGACGCCGTCCGGCGTTCCGGTAGCGATGACGTCGCCCGGAAGGAGCGTTATGAACTGGCTGATATGGCTGATCAGGAAAGCCACAGAAAAAATCATATCGGCGGTCTTCCCCGTCTGCCGCCGCCTGCCGTTGACGTCGAGCCACAGACTCAGCGCCTGAACGTCGTCGATTTCATCGGGCGTGACCAGCCAGGGTCCGATGGGAGCGAAGGTATCAGCGCTCTTGCCCTTTACGAACTGGCCGCCTCGCTGCTTCTGAAAGGCGCGCTCGGAGACGTCATTGATCACGGCGAAGCCGGCCACATAGTCGAGGGCGCGACGCTCATCGATGTATTGTGCCTTAGCGCCGATGATCACCGCCAGCTCCACCTCCCAGTCGGTTTTCAGCGAATTGCGCGGCAGCATGATGCCGTCGTTGGGCCCGGTCAGGGCCGTGATCGCCTTCGAGAACAGAAGCGGTTCGGCGCCCGGCGTCGCTCCCGTCTCCGCCGCGTGGCTGCGATAGTTGAGGCCGATGCCGAATATCTTGCCGATGCCAGCGACCGGCACACCCAGCCGCGGCGATCCGTCGACGAGCGGCAGCGACGATGGGTCCAGGGCCGCAAGAGTTCGAAGCCGGTCGGGATGAAGCATGGCGTCGCGAAGATCAGAAATATGTCCAGAGAGATCGCGAATGCGGCCCTTATCGTCGAGTATCGCCGGCTTTTCGTGACCGCAGGGACCATAACGCAAGAATTTCATTGCCGTTTCCTGGAAATGGCGCACATGCGCTCTTTTTCATCACTCGGATCGGCACAGTAAAGCCGCAGTCGTCCTCGTCAAGGGCATCGCTTGTCTCGCCCACAGGCGCGTTCCTGGTCGGACGTCGATCACCGCGGTGGCACTGCGCCACGAGGATTGTCACTCGTTCGCACTGTCGGCACTATCGCCGCCGTCGGTATCGAATCGGCGCGCAGGCACGACACGCCGATCGCGGCTGGCGGTATAACAACAGAAGGTTAGGTTGAATGTTAGAGTTGCTGTCCGATCCGCAGGCCTGGGCGAGCCTCCTCACCCTGTCATTGCTCGAAATCGTGCTCGGCATCGATAACGTCATTTTCCTGTCGATCGTCTCGGGTCGGCTACCCGCCGAGCTGCGACCGAGGGCGCGTATGATCGGTCTCGGGCTCGCGGCGGGGATGCGGATTCTGCTGCTGTTCTCGATTACCTGGATCATCGGCTTGACCCAGCCGGTTTTCACCGTGTTCACCCAGGATGTGTCCTGGCGCGACCTCGTGCTGCTGGGTGGCGGTCTCTTCCTCCTCATCAAGGGAACGATGGAGGTTCACCACATGGCGGAGGGAGCGGAAGCCGAGGACGTGCGGGCGGCGCCGGCTTCGTTTGCCGTGGTCATTTTTCAGATCGTCTTGCTCGACGTCGTCTTCTCTCTCGATTCAGTGATTACCGCCGTCGGCATGTCGCAGCAATTGCCGGTAATGATCACGGCGGTACTGATCTCGGTGGGCGTGATGCTGGTCGCCGCCAAGCCAATCGGCACGTTCATCAATCAGCACCCAACGGTGAAGATGCTGGCCCTCAGCTTTTTGTTGCTGGTCGGCGTGGCGTTGATCGCGGATGGACTGCACTTCCACATTCCACGCGGCTACCTCTATTTCGCGATCGCATTTTCGGTTGGCGTCGAAACGCTCAACCTCATGGCCGCAGCGGCGCGAGCGCGCCGGCGCGCTCGCGAGGTCGAGCCGGAAACAAAGCGCTGACGACGCGCTAAGCAGCTGGCGGCGCGGGCGATCCGTAAGGACGTCCGCGCCGCCCAATCGTTCCGCCCCCCTTTCAGCGGCACGACGTCAGGCGGCTGCATGGCGGCACTCTTCATGGGAGGATTCGTGCACAATAATCGGCAAACTTTTTACGTATTTTGGCGAATTATAGTAACGAATATTAATTTTGACCTTCACCTGAATAATACATACCATCATTAACGAATTCTGGGCCAAGCCCTGTAGAGAAAGAACGTCAAGATGATCCGCAAGCCAGATTATGAATCTTATCCGGATAGCCGCGGAAGATCGTCCATCGCCTCGCCATTGATTGCTGCTTTGGCCTCGATAACCATAATTACGCTCATTAGTGCCGAAGGCGGCTCCTTGCTGAGCGTGCTATCCGGGCTTTCGCACCTGCTTGCGCCATAGGCGGGCGTATCCGCGCTGATCTGACTGATGCTGCCGGGCGCTTTGATCGACGACTTTTGCCGTCACCCACGGTCGCCTTCGCCCTTATGATCATGACGAGCCCTCTACCGCTCCGGCGGTAAATTCCCATAGACGATGGATAGCGCCTGCTGGCACGCAGGCCTTGCGTGGACAGCGTCTGGCGGTTGAACCCCCTTTATTCAATCGGCGATGCGAACGGTCGGCACGCGAGCCAATCGCAATAAGTGCAGCGATAAAGCGACAGCATGCCTATCGATGACCGCGGCCACGTGTTCAATCATTCGCCACCATTCCCCTGCCGATCTTAACGGTTCTTTTGGAAAAATATGGTCTTCTTGTAGCTAGGTATTGCGCGCGGGGTTGCTGCAAGGAGCGGTTACAGTGAAAAAGGAATATCTCGAACTGACGCGGCTGATCGAGCGGCTGCACCGCCGGTTTCTCGATCTGCTTCGTGCCGAGCTTAATCGCCTCGGCATTCGCGATATCAACAGCGTGCAGGCGTTACTCCTCGCCAACATCGGCCGCGAGGAAATCGCCATCCGAGACCTCGTCGAGCGCGGCTATTATCAGGGATCGAACGTCTCTTATAACATCAAGAAGCTGGCGGAGATGGGCTACCTCGATCAGGAGCGCTCGGCGCACGACCGACGTTCGGTCAGCATCCGTCTGACCGAAAAGGCCCTTGGCATTGTCGAGGAAATTCGCCAGCTCGAGCAGCGCATCGCCGGCCAGCTCGACGATCAGGAGGTCGGGAGTTCCGAAATCGACACCGTCTGCCAGGCCCTGCGTCGGGTCGAACGCACCTGGACCGATTACGTGCACTACGGCCGCAGCTGATCATCACCGCAAGCTGGAGGGGGGGACGGTTTCGTGGCGGCTCGTTGACGAACCCGTGTCTTGCCGGCCGGACAGACGGTGCACAATCTCCATCGCATCGGCAATCGACGTCGCGACGGCGACCGCGAAGTCGTTTCTGGCCAGCGACAGCGCTCCGCTCCGCTCGCCCGCCGTCCCGCCGTGGCCGGTCAGAACGTGCACGCCGCCAGCCAGACCGGCCGCGCGCCCAGCGGCAAGGTCGCTCGCTCGATCGCCGACAATCCATGACGCGCTGAGATCAATCGGCAGCATCGTTGCCGCAGCGAGGATCATGCCCGGGTTTGGTTTGCGCGCCGGATGATCAGCATGATCGTAAGGCGGTTGTCCGTGTGCGTGGTGCGGACAGGCAAGTACGGCGTCGAGCGCGGCACCACCATCGGCAAGCCGCGCGATGATCCGATCTTGAACGTCGGAGAAATCCTGCCAGGTAAACCGCCCCCTGCCGATGCCTGACTGATTGGAAACGACGATCACCGGCGTTCCAGCCCGGTTCGCGGCGGCAATGACATCCGCGGCCGAGGGCGTCAACCGGACGTCCTCGGTGCGACAAAGGTACCCGACCTCCTCGACGATCACCCCGTCGCGATCGAGGAAGAGGGATGGGCGGTCATGCCGAAACTCTGCAGGGCGCAGCAACTGACGCCAGACGCCCGTCCCGTCAATGGGAAAGCGCTGCATCCGCCGCTGCGCGCATCACTTAGGAGGCCGTCATGTACGGGCTCTTGTAGCTCTGCAGGATCTTGATGTAGTTGGCGCGCTCGAATGCGGTCGGGTCGGCCACTTTGAGCTGGCTCATCGAGCCTTTCATCTGATCCACGGAGGCGTAGCTGTGCTTGTCCATCCAGATCTTCATCCCCTCAAGCAACGTTGTCATATGGTCGACGCCATTGCGCAGCAGCGCCGAGGTGCTCATGACCGCATCCGCGCCAGCCATGAGGTATTTGACCACCTCAATGCCTGATTGCACGCCGCGCGTCGCCGCGAGTGATGCCTTGATCCGGCCGTGCAGCACGGCGATCCACAACAGCGGCAGGCGAATTTCGCTGGCCGTGCTGAGCTCCATGTCGGGAACGACCTCAAGATCGTCGAGATCGAAATCCGGCTGATAGAAGCGATTGAACAGGACAAGCCCATCCGCGCCAGCGTCGACCAGACGATTCGCCATCTCCCCCATCGAGCTGAAGAAGGGGCTCAACTTGACCGAGACCGGCGCCTTGACCGACGCGCGAACCGCCTTGACGATGTCGACGTAGCGCTGTTCGACGTCGCGGCCGGTGATGCTGATGTCGCCTGGAATATAGTAGATGTTAAGTTCGATCGCCTTCGCGCCCGCCTCGATCATCTCGCGGGCATACTGCGTCCAACCTTCGTTGGTAATGCCGTTCAGGCTGGCGATGATTGGCACGTTGACGCTGCGTACCGCGGCGCGGATCAGCTCGAGGTAGGCGTCCGGACCCACACGATAATCCGTAAGCGCCGGGAAGTAGGAAAGCGATTCGGCGAAGGCCTCGGTGCCGGCCTCAGTCAGGTAGTTGAGCGATTCCTGTTCGTAGCGGATCTGCTCTTCAAAGAGAGAAGCCAGCACGATCGCCGAGGCGCCCGCGTCCTCCAGACGACGAATGCCGTCGAGAGTCTTCGATAGCGGCGATGCGGACGCGATGATGGGATGCTTGAGCTCAAGGCCCATGTAAGTCGTTTTTAGATCCATTGGTACGTCCTCCCATTGTTTTCGGCGCGCCGATGTCACGGCTCTTGTTGCTTTGGCCGATAGGCCGCGGCCGGCGATTTCGGGCGTTGCCCGTCGCCTGACCGCGGCGATCGGGCGCTAGCCGAGGCTCGCCATTTCCTCATAGAGCTTCCACCGGCGATCGACCGACTGCTGCGCGAGCTGCATGAGTTGGTCTGCGTGGCCCGGGTTGGTGAGCCGCAGCATGCGATAGCGCAGCTCGTTCTCGGTGAAGTCACGGAGCTTCAGGGTCGGCCGCGGCGAGTCGAGAACGAAGGGGTTCTCGCCGGACGCACGGACGGCCGGGTTGTAGCGCGCCAGCGGCCAGTAGCCGGAATGCACCGCGCGGCTCTGCTGGTCGAGGCCGTTCTGCATGTTGATGCCGTGGGCGATGCAGTGGCTGTAGGCGAGGATCAGCGAGGGACCGTCGTAGGCGGCGGCTTCGCGGAAGGCGAGAAGCGCCTGCTGCGGGTTGGCGCCCATGGCGACGCGGGCGACGTAGACGTTGCCGTAGGAGATCGCTTGCAGGGCAATGTCCTTCTTGCCCACGACTTTGCCGGCGTTGGCGAACTTGGCGACGGCGCCGATCGGCGTTGACTTCGACGCCTGGCCACCGGTGTTGGAATAGACCTCGGTGTCGAGTACCAGGACGTTGACGTCGCGGCCGGACGCGAGCACGTGATCAAGACCGGACGAGCCGATGTCGTAGGCCCAACCGTCACCGCCGATGATCCAGACCGAGCGCTTGACCAGGTGATCGGCGACCGACAGGAGTTGCTTGGCGGCGAGCGTCGTCTTGCCGGTCAGGATCTTCTTGAGCTCGGCAACCCGCGCGCGCTGGCGGCGGATTTCCGATTCCGTGCGTTGCGTTGCGTTAACGATCTCGCTGACCAGTTCGTCACCGATATCGGCCGAAGCCTCTTTCAGCAGCTTTAACGCCAGTTGCATGTGCCGGTCGGCGGCCAGGCGCATGCCAAGGCCAAACTCGGCATTGTCCTCGAACAGCGAGTTTGACCACGAGGGGCCCCGCCCTTCGCTGTTCACCGCCCACGGAGTCGTCGGCAGGTTGCCGCCGTAGATCGACGAGCACCCCGTGGCGTTGGCCACCATCATCCGGTCCCCGAACAACTGGGAGACCAGCTTGACGTAAGGCGTCTCGCCGCATCCGGCGCAAGCTCCGGAGAATTCGAACAGGGGCTCGAGGAACTGGGTTCCGCGGATAGTCGAGAAGTCGACGTACGAGCGGTCGTTGACCGGTAGCGTCTCGAAGAAGGCGACGTTCTCCACCGCGCCGGCGAGGATCGGTTCCTTCCACGCCATGTTGATCGCCTTCTTTCCGCTCTCCTCCTTGCTCTTGGCCGGGCAAACTTCGACGCAAAGTGAGCAGCCCGTGCAATCCTCGGCGTAGGTCTGCAACGTGTAGCGGGTATCGGGGAAGCCGCGCATGTCGATCTTCGCCGATTTGAACGAGGCCGGCGCGTCGCTCAGCGCCGCCTGATCGTAGAGCTTGGAGCGAATGACGCCATGCGGGCAGACAAAGCTGCAGTTGCCGCACTGGATGCAGATGCTCGGCTCCCATTCGGGAACGAATTGCGAGATGTTGCGCTTTTCCCAGCGGGTGGTGCCGCTCGGATAGGTACCATCGATCGGCAGGGCGCTGACCGGCAGACTGTCGCCCTTGCCCGCCATCATCGCCGCCGTCACCGTTTGCACGAACTCCGGCGCCTGCGGTGGTACGACGGCGAGCATGGTGATCGCGCTCGTCACCTTTTCGGGCACCTTGACTTCGTGCAAGTTGGCGACAGTGTAATCAACCGCCTCGAAGTTCTTGCGGACGACTTCGTCACCCTTCTTACCGTAGGTCTTTTTGATCGAATACTTGATCTTTTCGATCGCCGTGTCCTTCTCCATGACCCCGGAGATGGCGAAGAAGCACGTCTGCATGATCGTATTCGTGCGGGTTCCCATCCCGCTCTCGCGCGCCACCTTGGCGGCGTCGATGACGAAGAATTTGATCTTCTTGTCGATGAGCTGGCGCTGCACCGGTGCCGGCAACTGATCCCACACCTCGCCGACCCCGAACGGGCTATTGAGCAGCAAGGTCGCGCCCGGCATCGCCAGTTCGAGCACGTCGGTCTTGAAGATGAAGTTGAACTGGTGACAGCCGACGAAGTGTGCTTCGTGGATCAGGTAGGCGGAGCGGATCGGCTTAGGGCCGAAGCGGACGTGGCTGACCGTTTGCGAGCCTGATTTCTTCGAGTCGTAGACGAAATAGCCTTGGGCATAGAACTCCGGGTTCTCACCGATGATCTTGATTGTGTTCTTGTTGGCGCCGACCGTACCGTCAGCGCCGAGACCATAGAACACCGCGCGGAAAACATCGTTCGGTTCCGTGGAGAAGCTCGGGTCCCAATCGATGCTTGTGCCAAAGACGTCGTCGTTAATACCGATGGTAAAGTGATTCTTCGGCTTGTCCTTCTTCATTTCATCGAAGATCGCCTTGACCATCGCCGGCGAGAATTCCTTCGATGACAGCCCGTACCGCCCGCCGATGATTCGCGGCATCGTCGCTGTTGGCAGCGCGTTATCCATCGCCGCTTCCATGAACATGGTGGCGACGTCGTTGTACATCGGCTCGCCGGTACCGCCCGGCTCCTTGGTACGATCCATGATCGCCAGGGTCTTCACTGTTTTCGGCAGGGCGGCGAAGAAGTGCGCCGACGACCAGGGACGGAAGAGGTGAACCTGGATCAGGCCGACCTTCTCCCCCTGGGCGCTGAGAAATTCGATCGTCTCGCGCGCCGTGTCCGCGCCCGATCCCATGATGACGACGACCCGTTCCGCGTCGGGGGCGCCGAAGTAGTCGAAGAGGCGATAATGCCGGCCGGTCAGCCCGGCAAATTTTTCCATGGCCGCTTCGACCGCGCCCGGTACGCGGGCATAGAACGGGTTGACCGTCTCGCGCGCCTGGAAATAGACGTCGGGATTTTGTGCCGTACCGCGGATGAACGGGTTATCCGGGTTGAGGCCGCGCCGACGGTGGGCGATCACCAGATCCTCGTCGATCATCGCGCGGATCTGGGCGTCGGAGAGCAGGGTCAGCTTGTTGACCTCGTGCGAGGTGCGGAAGCCGTCAAAGAAGTGAATGAACGGAATGCGTGATTCCAGCGTGGCGGCCTGGGCGATCAGCGCCATATCGTGCGCCTCCTGCACCGAACTCGACGCGAGCTGAGCGAAGCCGGTCGGGCGGACCGCCATGACATCCTGCTGGTCGCCGAAGATCGACAGCCCCTGCGTCGCCAGGGCCCGGGCGGCGACGTGGATGACACAACTCGTCAGCTCGCCGGCGATCTTGTACATGTTGGGGATCATGAGCAAGAGCCCTTGGGAGGCGGTGAAGGTCGTGGTCAGCGCCCCCCCCTGCAACGCCCCGTGCACGGCACCGGCGGCACCGCCCTCGTGCTGCATCTCAACCACATCGGGAACACCGCCCCAGATGTTGACCTTGCCCTCGCTCGACCACTGATCGGCAAGTTCCGCCATCGTCGAGGATGGCGTGATCGGATAGATGGCGCAGACTTCGTTCACCCGATAGGCGACGTAAGCCGCTGCTTCATTGCCATCGATCGTTGCCACGTTCAGTTCTTCGGCCATTCTCTCCTCCCACCTCCGAAGTGTCCGCACGCCGCCCACGCAAACAGCCTGCGGCCTCCGGCACTCGTTTTGCGCATCATTCGTTCGTTCTTGGACCGGCTATCGCGAAGCCCGGCGCCTCGCCCGTCAGACGACGGGGTTTGGCTCCGGGATCATCGTGATGGCATGGCAAGGGCACTGCTCGAAGCAGACCGCACAGCCCGTGCACAGGTCGTAGTTGTACTGGTAGCGGTTGCCAGGGCCGAGCTTGATGACCGCGTCCTCGGGACAAGCCCCGTAGCAGCCGTCGCATTCGAAGCAGTTGCCGCAGGAAAGGCAGCGCTTCGCCTCGTAGACGGCCTCTTTCTCACCCAGGCCGTGGACGACCTCATCGAAGCTCGTGCGCCGCTTCTGCATCTCGACGTGACCCTGCGGCCTTTGCTCGACGCCAGTGTAGAACCACAGGTGGAGCTTTTCGAAGTCGGCGAGATCCTTTTTCGGCGGCTTGATAAAGCCCTCGCCGCGCAGGAATGCGTCGATGTTGCGCGCGGCCTTCTTGCCGTGCCCGACACCGATGGTCACGGTGCGCTCGGAAGGGACCATGTCACCACCGGCGAACAGCCCGGCATAGCCGGTCATCATCTGCTCGGAGACGATCACGGTGCCGTCGTCCTTGAACTGCACGCCCGGCACCTTATGCAGGAACGCCGTATCGGTGTCCTGACCAAGCGCGAGGATCAGATCGTTGGCCTCGATCGTCTCGATCTGCCCGGTCGGACGCGGCCGGCCCTTTTCGTCGAGTTCCATGACCTCAACGGTAACGCTGGTCGCGTCGACCGACTTGATCGTCCGCAGCCAGTGGATCATCACGCCTTCTTCGAGCGCTTCGTCCGCCTCGAATTCGTGTGCCGGCATATGCGCGCGGTCGCGGCGATAGATGATCATCGGCTCGTGGCCGAGGCGCATGGCGACGCGGGCGGCGTCCATCGCCGTGTTGCCGCCGCCGTAGATGGCAACCTTGCGACCGAGCTTCGGCGCGTTGCCCATCTCGACGTCCTTCAGGAAGCTTACGGCATCGAGAATTTTGCCGGCGTCGCGGGCAGGAATTTCGGTCTTCTTCGATAAGTGCGCGCCGACAGCGACGAACACGGCATCGAACTTGCCCTCGGTCTTCGCCGCGACGAGATCCTCGACCTTATGGTTGAGGACGAACTTGACGCCCATGCGCTCGATCCGGGCGACCTCGCCATCGAGGATATTGCGGGGCAGCCGGTAGGAAGGAATGCCGAAGTGCATCATGCCGCCGGCGATGGGGCCGGCGTCGCGGACCTCGACCGAATGTCCCATCAGCGCCAGATGGTGCGCACAGGACAGGCCGCTGGGACCGGCTCCGACGACCAGAATGCGCTTGCCCGTCGGCGTCGCGGTGATCGTCGGCGTCCAGCCTTCCTCAAGCGCCTTGTCGCCGAGAAACCGCTCGACCGCGTGGATGGAAACCGGGGAATCGAGCTGGCCGCGATTACAGTTCGACTCGCACGGATGATAGCACACCCGGCCATGCACCGCTGGCATCGGGTTGTCGCGCAGGATTGTTTCCCAAGCCTCGCGGAAGCGTCCCGCCGTCGCGTGGGCGAGCCACGTCTGGATGTCTTCGCCGGCCGGGCACGCATTGTTGCACGGCGGCAGCAGATCGAGATAGACGGGCCGCTGCGAGCGCGTGTGTGCGGTGGGCCGCTTGACGCTGAGATCCGGCGGACGGGTGAGGTCGGCGGGCTGTTGACTCATCGAGAACTTCCTCCTCTTCTTGATCCTTTGTGTCGATCTCGCGGCGATCTTCCCGTCGCCTCGATCGGCGGCCGGCCCGATTCGACCAGCCGACACGTCCGGGCTGGGCGTCCGCCTTCATTCATGCCGTCCCCGCGGCGGCGTCGACCGGTCAGAGCCATGCGCAAACGAATGCCATCGCTAAACTAATGGAGGCCGTCCAAAAGACACGATTATTATCGTTGCTTTCCTCGGACAACCTTAACGGATCATCTGCGGAAGGATTCTCTCCCGAGACGACTGAAGCCCCAAACGCCGTCACCATACCCTCGATTCATTGGTCAAACAAGGCTGTCGCGGCGCGCATCGAGATCGTTTCAGCGAACCTTTCGCCCATCAGGAAACGAACGCGCGCGCATGATCGGCGGTGGCTCGGCGCCGAATATGCTTTGGCCGCCATAGCGGTGCGAAAGCGCGCGCTCGTTGGCGAACAGCGCCTCGATCGAAGGTCCGCGAGCGTGCAGCTCAAGCCGACGGGCCTGTTCGTCCAGGCGCCTGATCGCCGCCAGTTCCTCGGACTGGCCGAGCCTGGCCTTGTGCACGGCGCTCTTCAGCACCGCGATCGTGCGATCGTAGACCTTCAGCGGCACAGGATAGGGATGGCAGTCTTTGCCGCCGTGGGCGACGGAGAATCGCGCCGGATCGCTGAAGCGACAGGGGGCGCCGTGGACGACTTCGGCGACCTGAGCCAGCGCGCGAACCGTCCGCGCGCCGACGCCCGGGACGAGAAGAAGCTCGCAGAAATCCTGCGGCCCCCGTTCGGCCGCCGCCGCCAGGGTGCCATGTAGGCGACGGGTGACGATATCGTCGGGCCGGACATCGTGATGCTCGGGCATGACGAGATGCGGCAGCGCAAGCTGGACTGGCGGGTCCGGAGGCTCGAGGTGGCGCCTCTTCAACCGGGCGAGCTGCCGCGCGATCCCGTCCGGCCCGATCTCGCCGAGAAGATCGACCTGCCGCCGGCGCGAGGCCTCCGCGCGACGATCGGTCAAATTGACGATCATCCCCTGGTCCAGGCCATCAATGGCGGCGTGCGGCGCGTCGACAAAACTCTGCAATCCTTCAGACAGCCAGTGATAGCGCCGGGCCTGGCGGCGATCGCCGTTCATGCCCTGCTGGACCACGACCCAGTGCCCGTCATCGGTGACGATGAAGCCGTGGAGATAGAGCTCGAACCCATCTTGGACCGCAGCGCTATCGACCTTGGCGACCAGCCGGCTCGCCTGAGCGAGCGCCGCCCCGTCGATGCCCACCCGATCGCCGATCGCGACAAGCTCATCGGGCGTCCGCCGCGAATGACGGCCGCGGCCGCCGCAAACATGGATGCCGAGTTCTCGCGACACCGGTGTCAGGCCGCGCTTCAGCGCGCCGATGACACTGGTGGTGATCCCCGAGGAATGCCAGTCCATCCCCATCACCGCGCCGAACGACTGGAACCAGAAGGGATGCGCCAACCGGCGCAGCAGCTCGTCGCGACCATATTCGAGAACGATCGCCTCCCCGATCACCGTGCCCAGCCGGGTCATGCGATCGCTCAGCCACCTGGGCACGCGGCCGCCATGCAGCGGCAGGTCGGCGCTGCCCGCCCGCCGCGCCATCAGCGCGCCCCCGCCGCCGGCGCGCTCACAGCCGCGCCGGGATCGGGGGAATCGCCGCGCCACCACCAAACAGCGGCAGATCGCCCCCGGCGTCCGCCGGCGCCCGATCGGAACGAGCGGCGAGGTTCGACACGGTGACGCCGACCAGTCGGATTCCCTTTTCGGCCGGCAGCAGCGTGCGGACAAGCGCGACGCTCGCCCGGCAGAAGAGATCGTAACCGACAATCGGCGTCGGAAAGCTGCGGCTGCGGGTGACCTGGCGAAAATCGGCGAACTTCACCTTCACGGTCACGGTCCTCCCGAAAATCCCCGTCCGCTCACACCAGCCCCAGACGTCCTTGGCCATGGCGGCGATTTGGGCCTCGATGTCGGCCGAGGCGGTGAGATCACGCGCGAAGGTTGTCTCCGCGCCGGACGATTTGCGCGGCCGGTCGGTCACCACCGGCCGATCATCGATCCCGTTGGCGGCGTCGCGATACCAGGAGGCGGACTTGCCGAAATGATGCTGCAGGAAAGCAAGCGACTGTCGCCGCAGATCGGCGCCGGTCTCGATGCCGAGCTGGCGCATCTTTGCGGCGGTGACCGGCCCGACGCCGTGAAACCTGGCGACCGGCAGCGATGCGATGAAGTCCGGACCCGCCTCGGGGGTAAGGACGAACTGGCCGTTCGGCTTGCGCTGACTGGAGGCGAGCTTGGCAAGGAATTTGTTGTACGAAACGCCCGCCGAAGCGGTCAGGCCGGTATCGGCGAGGATGCGCGCGCGGATCTCCTTCGCAGTCATCGAAGCACTTGGCAGGCCGCACCGGTTCTCCGTGACATCAAGGTAGGCCTCATCGAGCGCCAGCGGCTCGATCAGCGCCGTATAGTCGGCAAAGATCGCATGGATCTGCCGCGAGACGGCGCGGTAGACGCCAAACCGCGGCGGGACGAACACCAGCGCCGGACACTGCCGCATCGCCGTCGTCGACGGCATGGCCGAGCGCACGCCGAAAGCGCGGGCCTCGTAGCTCGCCGCCGCCACCACCCCGCGCTTCGCGCCGTGACCGACCGCGACCGGACGCCCGCGAAGCTCCGGGGTATCGCGCTGCTCTACCGACGCATAGAACGCGTCCATGTCGACGTGGATGATCTTGCGCACCGCCATGCCGAAATCATAGCATTTTGCGAACAGAAGGGGAACTTCTGCCGCTTCAGCGACGGTCAGCGGCCCGATCCCGGCACCTCGCGTCTGGCTTTCCCGCTGGTGGCCGCGCCCGGCGGCAAACGCCGCCTCTTCCTTCGTTCGCGAGGTCGCGCTATTTTCCATGCGTCTTCAGCGGCGTTTGCGCGCGGATCAGAACCAAGCATGGCGATTGAGCTGTCCGAAAAATACGATCTGCGGGTCCCCCGCTATACCAGCTACCCGACGGCACCCCACTTCGGCGACGACGTGGGCGAAGCGGACTATCGGGCATGGCTGGCAGAGATCGAACCGGGAACGCCGCTTTCACTCTATGTGCATATCCCTTTTTGCGATGAAATGTGCTGGTTCTGCGGCTGCTATACCAAGATCGTCGCCCGCTACGAGCCGATCGCCGCTTATTTGCTCAGCCTGCACCAGGAGATCGCGCTGGTGGCGGACGCCCTTCCCGACCGCCTTCCCATCCGTCATCTGCACTGGGGGGGAGGCAGCCCGAGCATGCTGGCTCCGGCGGACTGGCTGACGTCGATCGGAATCTTGCGACGTCACTTCGACTTCGCCGCGGATGCCGAAATCGCCGTTGAACTCGATCCACGCGATGCGCGCGAGGACTACATCGCCGCGCTCGCGCAAGCCGGTGTCAACCGCGTATCGATCGGCGTGCAGGATTTCGATTCGGCGGTGCAGCAGGCGATCAACCGCTTCCAGCCCTTCGACGTGGTCGAGCGCGTCATCGGCTGGCTGCGCCGGCATGGCATTACCGCGATCAATCTCGATCTGATGTACGGCCTGCCTCGACAGACGCAAGACAAGGTCGCGGCGATGGTCGATCTCGCCGTCACCCTCGCTCCCGCGCGCATCGCGCTCTTCGGCTACGCGCACGTGCCGTGGATGCGCAGCCACCAGAAATTGATCGACGAGACCGAATTGCCCGGCGCCGTCGCCCGCTTCACGCAGTTCGCCACCGCGTCGCACCGGCTCATCGAGCACGGCTACCGGCCGATCGGCCTCGATCACTTCGCCCGCGATGGCGACGGGCTCGCCCTTGCCCTCGATGCCGGTCGGTTGCACCGCAATTTCCAGGGCTATACCAGTGACGATGCGCCGCTCCTGCTCGGACTGGGCGCCTCGGCGATCGGCACGCTGCAAGGTGGCTACGTGCAAAATGCCGTTCCGCTCGCCGACTACCGCCGGGCGATTGCGGCAGGCCGACTGCCGACAGCGCGCGGACGCGCCCTCACCGCCGACGACCGGCTGCGCCGTGACGTCATCGAACAACTGATGTGCGCGCTTGTCGTCGATCTCGATTCCGTCTGCGCCGCCCACGGCCAGCCGGCCACAACCTTCGCCGCCGAACGACAGGCACTGGCGCGCATGGCCGAGGACGGCCTAGTGCGTTTGGATGGAGCGCGCGTTTGCATCACCGAGGAGGGGCGGCCGTTCGTCCGCGTCGTCGCCTCAGCGTTCGATGCCTATCTGAACGCGGGTGCCGGGCGCCACTCGCGCGCCGTATAAGTCGGGCCATAACGACGGAGTTTCCGACAATGAAATTGCCTAGGGCGCTGCTGGCACTGCTGTTCGTTGTGCTGATGACCCGCGCGGCCGCGGCCGTCGATATCGCCGGTCACATCGAGGGCCTGCAAGGCGAAGTGACCGCCACCGGAACCACCGGCTTCAGCCGCCCGCTGCAGAACGGCTCGACCCTGCTCGTCGGAGACCGGATCGAAACCAGCGCCGAGGGGCGGGCGCGGATCAAGTTGCTCGACGGCGCGATCGTAACGCTCGGCGCCAACAGCGCGCTCACCATCGAGACATATGAAGACGACAACGACGACAACGGCAAGGCCCTGCTCGACGTCACCCAGGGGGTCTTCCTCGCCATTTCGGGAGCGATCGCCCGCCTCGGTCCCGACCGGTTCTCGGTAACGACGCCGGTGGCGACGCTGGGCGTGCGCGGCACCGAGGCATGGGGCGAGGTGGCGCCCGACCATCTCGCCGTCGCCATGCTCTCCGGCACGGAGGTCAGCGTGACCACGCCGCTCGGCAGCGTCGTCCTCAACGAGCCGGGAAGTGGCGTCGATGTCGTGTTCGGCGAAGCGCCGCCCCAGCCCCATCAGTGGTCGGACGAGCGTTTAGAAAATGCCCGCCTCGCCACCGCGTTCCATTAAGTCCGGGACCCTTGTCGCAGGCGAGCCGCCGGGGCACCCGGCCTCAAGGCCAAAATGTCGGCTGGCTATGGTGGCGGAGGCATCGATGCGCCTGGCCGCGGCGGCAAATTAACGCCGGCGCGCGAGACTGAGCCCGTCGCCGATCGGAACGAGGCTGAGGTCGACGCGCTCGTCGTCGCGCAGCCGGGCATTGAACGCGCGAATCGCCACGGTCGACGCATCGTCAACGTCCGGATCGGCAACCCGGCCATTCCACAGTGTATTATCGACGGCGATGAGACCGCCCGGCCGCAGCAGCACCAGCCCGGCCTCATAATAAGCGGCGATGTTCTCCTTATCGGCATCGATGAAGACGAAATCGAACCCGCCGGCCTGCCCGTCATCGATCAGCGAGCGGACGGTTTCCAGAGCCGGCGCAATGCGCAGGTCGATCTTGCCGGCGATCCCCGCCTCCGCCCAATACCGCCGGGCAACCGCCGTCCACTCCTCGGAGACGTCGCAGGCGATGATGCGCCCGTCGTCCGGCAGCGCGAGTGCCATGACGAGAGCGCTATAGCCGGTAAAGGTACCGATCTCGATGACGCGGCGCGCGCCTGACAGCTTGAGCAGCAACGCCATCAGCTGGCCCTGCTCGGGCGAGATCTGCATCCCCGCGCCGGGAAGCGTCGCGGTTTCGGCGCGCAAGCGCTCCAGCACCGCCGCCTCGCGCAGCGAGGCTCTGAGCAGGTAGGCGTGCAGCCGGTCATCGACGGAAATGGTGCGCTTTGACATGGGCGGTCCCTTTTAACGAGCAGCCCGGCCGCCTTGCGGCGATCAGCTGTGTATGGTCCCTTCGATCGTGCTCGGGGCGAGGACGGCGGCACCAACGAGTTCGCCCGCGCGCAAGCGGCGCAGGGCCTCGTTCGCCGCGCTCAGTGGCAGGATCTCGACGCGCGTCGCAAGTGGCATGCGCGCGGCGAGCGCCAGGAACTCGACGCCATCGCGGCGCGTGAGGTTGGCGACCGACAGCAGATGCTTTTCCCGCCAGAGACTTTCGTAAGGGAAGGACGGGATATCGCTCATGTGGATGCCGCCGCAGACAACCGTTCCCCCCGGTCGCACAGCCTTAAGCGCCAGCGGCACGAGGCCACCTTGGGGCGCGAAGAGAATCGCCGCATCCAGCTCTTCGGGCGGGCGCTCATCCGAGCCTCCGGCCCACGCGGCGCCAAGGTCCCGGGCGAACGCCTGCGCCGCCGCATCACCGGGTCGGGTGAAGGCAAAAACCTCTCGGCCTTGCCAACGAGCGACCTGAGCGACGATATGCGCCGCCGCGCCGAAACCATAGAGTCCCAAGCGCCCGGCGTCGCCCGCCTTGACCAAGCAACGGTAGCCGATCAGCCCGGCGCAGAGCAGCGGCGCCGCCTCTGCATCACTGAGCGCCGTGGCGCCGAGCGGCAGACAATAGCGGGCGTCGACGACGGCATATTCGGCATAGCCGCCATCAATCTGATAGCCGGTGAAGCGCGCCTCAGGGCAGAGATTCTCCTCTCCGGCACGGCAATAGCGACATTGCCCGCAGGTCCAGCCGAGCCAGGGAATGCCGACGCGCTCACCCAACGCCAGTCCGTCGACGCCCTCGCCCAGTCCAGCGACAACGCCGACGATCTCGTGCCCCGGAACAATGGGGCGCTTGGGATGGGCGAGCTCGCCGTCGAGTATATGCAGATCCGTCCGACAGACGCCGCACGCGTGCACGGCCACCAGGACCTCGCCGGCGCCCGCCCGCGGCCGTGGCAAGCGACGCTGGACGAGCGCCGCTCCCGGAGTCTCAAGAACCATCGCCTGCATATCGATTGGCGCGATCATTGGCGAAACCGTATTGGTGAGCCCGCGTGCAGGAAGTCTAGCGGCCGTGCTCGGCGGCGGACAAGCCGCCGACGCTCGCGACGGCGCTCATCAGTCCTCGTCGTCTTCGTCGCGCATGCCGCCGTGCGCGACGAGATCGGCCAGCGGCGCCGCGCCGATCTGATCTTGCGGATCAAGGCTGGCGGCCTTGCGCAAGAGCTCGGCCCCGCCCTCACGATCCCCCAGGCGCGCCCGGCAATATCCGAGCGCGACGAGAGATTTCAGGTAGACCCGCTGCGGGCGTTCCAGTGCGCCAAAGCAGGCACTGTCCGGGCTGACCAGACGCCAATCGCCGGGCAACCCAAGCGCTCCCGCGGCGATCGCCAGACACGCCTCGGCATGGGGGATGGCCTCCTGCAAGCGGTTCGCATAATAGTAGAACGAATAGGTCGCCATCCGCAGCGCCAGACTGTCGGGCGCCCGCTCCACTGCCGCCTGAAGGGCTCGTTCCGCGCGCTCGAACTGGCTGTAGGGAGACTCCGCATCGCCCAGCATGGCCAGGATGTCGGCGGGGATATCGGCTTTCAGACTCTCGATATCGAACGTCATGGATCTTGCTTGCCTTCTCGACGAAAGGTCACGGAACCGGGAGCAGTCCTTGCATTAAGGAGGTTCCGGAGCGAGGGATCAACGGGCATTGGCCAGGCGCGCCGAACCTCGATTCACCGCACCGACGACGACACGGGAAAGGCGGCAGTGGTTACTCGTCCGCCTGCCAGTCGATCAGCATCGCCAGCCCGGCGCGCAGCGCGGGAATGCCATCACCTTTCTCGGCGCTCGTCGCGGCGAGCTCGGGGTAAGCCGCCGTATGCCGGGCAAGCTCGGCGGAGGTCGCGGCGATGCGCTCGGCGAGTGCCCGGGGGCCGAGCGCGTCTGTCTTGGTCAAGACGACGAGATAGGACACCGCCGCCTTGTCGAGCATCGCCATGACTCGCCGGTCGACGTCTTTCGGGCCGTGCCGGGAATCGATCAGCACGAGTACGCGGCGCAACGGCGCGCGGCCGACGAGATACAGTTCGACCAGCCGTGTCCAGTTGGAAACCTCCTCCTTCGACGCCTTGGCATAGCCGTAGCCGGGAAGATCGGCCAGCATCAGCCGACCGGCGAGGGCAAAAAAATTGAGCTGGCGCGTTCGCCCGGGCGTGCGGGAGACGCGGGCCAGCGTCCGCCGCCCGGTGAGCGCATTGATCAGGCTTGATTTGCCGACGTTCGAACGGCCGGCAAAGGCGATCTCGGGCAGCGAATCCGGCGGGATCTGCGCCAAGGTGGCCGCGCCGGCGACGAAGGCACACTCCTGGGCGAACAGCCAATGCCCGCGCTCGAGGCGGATCGCCTCTTTCGCCGCCCTCTCACCGGCTTCGTCGCCAACATCGCCTAGCACCGTGGCGCTCAGACCTTCACTCCCATCCGACGCATGATCACCCACTGCTGAACGATCGATAGGATATTGTTCCATGTCCAATAGATCACCAGACCCGCCGGGAAGTGCGCCAGCATGAAGGTGAAGACGACCGGCAGGATCATGAACACCTTCGCCTGAACCGGGTCGGGTGGTTGCGGGTTGAGCTTCTGTTGCAAGAACATTGTAACCCCCATGATCAGCGGCCACGCGCCGATCATCAGGAACTGCGGGGGCGTCCACGGGATGAGGCCGAACAGGGTCGCCACCGAGCTTGGATCGGGGGCCGAGAGGTCATGAATCCAGCCGTAAAACGGCGCATGGCGCATCTCGATGGTCACGAACAGGACCTTGTAGAGCGCGAAGAACACCGGGATCTGGATGACGATCGGCAGGCATCCCGAGGCCGGGTTGACCTTCTCGCGCTTGTAGAGCGCCATCATTTCCTGGTTGAGCCGTGCCTTGTCGTCGCCGAAGCGCTCGCGCAGCTTGGTCATCTCCGGCTGCAGCTTGCGCATCTGGCTCATCGCCCGGTACGACTTGTTGGCGAGCGGGAAGAACAACAGCTTCAGCGAGACGGTAAGCAGCAGGATAGCGATGCCGAAGTTGCCAACCAAGCCATGCAGGAAATTGAGGAAGTAGAACACCGGCCGGGTCAGGAACCAGAACCAGCCCCAGTCGACGGCGAGATAGAATTTGTCGATACCGTATTGGTCCTGATAGTGATCGATCAGCTTGACGATCTTGGCGCCCGCAAAGAGATGATCTTCGTTGTCGATCGTACCGCCCGGCTCAAGGGTCTGCGGCGTGCCGGCGAAATCCACCTGGTACTGGTTGGCGTCGTTGGCATGCTGGTAGACGAAGCGCGCGTTAATCGCCTTTTTCTGGTCGGGAATGAGAGCCGACATCCAGTACTTGTCAGTAAACCCGATCCATCCGCCGGTCGTGTGTTCGGAAATTACACCCTTTTCCTGGACGTTCTTGTACTTCTCTTCACTGAGTGTGCCATCGAAAACGCCGAGCGGCCCCTCATACAAGATGAAGTATCCTGACGTCGGCGGCGTGCCATAGCGGGAGATCAGCGCGTAGGGCACCAGGGTAACGGCATCACTGCGCCGGCTCTCGACACTCTGACGCACGCTGAACAGGTAATTGTCGTCGACGCTCACAACGCGCTTGAAGATAAGGCCCTCGCCGTTGTCCCAGGTGAACGTCACCGGTCGCTCGGGCGTGAGCGTCTCGCCATCCGCGCTCCAGCGCGTCGCAGGTCCGGGGACGGCGACCGCGCCGCCGGCCGGCACCCAGCCGGTTTCGGCGAAGTAGGCGTCCGGGCGGCCCTGCGGCGTAAACATCACGATCTCGGGACTCGTCGGATCGAGGGTCTCGTGGTACTCGGCGAGGGTGACGTCGTCGATCCGCGCGCCGACCAGCGCGATCGAGCCGTGCAGCTTCGGCGTATCGATGCGCACGCGCGGCGCCTTCTGGAGAATCTCGGCGCGACCGACACCCAGCGCCGGACTCGTCGGGAGCCCTGACAGCGTGGCGTTACCCGTTGCCGGGGCAGCCTGCGGTGGCGCGATGCCGGTGTGGCCCTCTCCTTGTGGCGCCGGCGGAGCCGGTGCCGGCTCTGCGGACGGATGATCCGACGCGACGACGGGTGTCCGCGCCGGTGCCGGGAAGAACGCACGTTGGGCAAGCTGGAAACCGACGACGATGGCGATCGAGACCACGACCGCCAGCAAGAGGTTCTTATTTTCCATCATTTATTCGGCCCCGATGCCGTAGCGATCTTGGCGGTATGAATCCGCCGGTGTGCAGTCCGATCCACACGCGCCGCCGGACGGCACCGGATCGTAACCGGAGCCCCCCCAGGGATGGCAGCGGGCGATGCGCCGGATCGCCAGCCAGCCACCGCGCCAAAGGCCGAACCGCCGCAGTGCGTCAAGTGCGTAGGACGAGCACGTCGGCCAATAGCGGCAGGAGGCGGGAAGCACCGGTGAAAGCAAAAACTTGTATGCGAGCACGAGCCCGCAGGACAGACGGACGGAAAGCGTCATCGCGCCGTGTCCCGTTGATCCTCCCGTCGTCGTGCTGCTCGCACGGAATTTCGCGCGCTCGCCTGCCTCACCGCCCCCTCCGTCGACAACCGACAGGCACCCAGCCGGCAGGCATCCAGCCGCCGCAGCGCCGTTCGAAGATCGGCAAGCAGCGCTGGAAACGGCCGCTCAAGCGTCGCCCGCCGGCCGACCAGCACGTAATCGCGATTCGGCGCAGCGATTTCGGCCATCAACAGGCGCGCCGCTTCGCGTAGCCGGCGCCGCGCCCGATTGCGGGCGACGGCGTTGCCGACCTTGCGGCTCGTGGTGAATCCCACCCGAATATCCGGGTCAGCGACCGCGCTTCCTGGCTCGGCGGATCGTCGCATTGCCTGCAAGACAAGCCCCGGCTGTGCCGACGAGCGGCCGTCGCGGGCAACGCGCAAGAATTCGGCTCGCTGCTTCAGGCGAGGAAGAGCGACAGGCACGAAGATGTCACGTCGACAGCGGCATCAAGCGGACAGCCGCTTGCGCCCCCGCCTGCGCCGAGCCGCCAGGATTCGGCGGCCTCCGACGGTCGACGCGCGCTTGCGAAAGCCATGCCGCCGTTTGCGAACGAGTTTGCTGGGCTGATAAGTCCGCTTCACGAAAGATTCTCCAGCACGAAAGGCCCCGGTGTATACGGGCTGGGTTGGCCGAAGTCAACCGCGCCCGTCTGTGTTCGTCTGCGCCAAAACGCTCCTTGGTCTGCGATTTCGCTGTTGGCCCAGTGCGAACGCACCGTATGACACAGATGCGGCGTACGGCCCATATACAATCGCGCGCGACAAGATATCGGCGCGTCGAGACGGAGACAGTGGCGTGGCACCTCCCGTGGCACCTCCCGTGGCACCCCCCGCAACATCCCGGGACGCAGAGCGGCGCTTTTCACCGTGGCGCTTGATCCCGATCGGCGCGATCCTCCTTGGGCTGATTGTCGTCATCGTCTTCGGATACCACCGTTATCTCAGCTTCGAGCAGATCGGCGCACACCGTGACGCCCTGCTTGCCTGGCGCGCCGACCACCCGACAACCGCCGCCGTCATGTTCGTCATCGTGTACATCGTCGCTGTCGCGCTGTCCGTCCCCGGGGCGGCATGGCTCACGGTCGTCGGCGGATTTCTTTTTGGAACGATCGCGGCGACAGTCTTCTGCGTGCTGGCGGCGACGGTCGGCTCGAGCGTGGTCTTCCTCGCGGCGCGCTCCGTGCTCGCGGACGTGCTGCGCGCGCGTGCCGGCCCCGCCATCCGCAAGATGGAAGCGGGCCTTCGCGACGATGCCTTCAACTATCTTCTGGTTCTGCGCCTGCTGCCGATCTTTCCGTTCTGGCTGGTGAACCTCGTGCCCGCATTCCTCGGCGTCTCGCTTCCGACCTTCCTTGTCGGCACGCTGATCGGCATTGTTCCGGGCAGTCTCGTCTATGCCATGCTCGGCAGCGGGCTGGCCGACGTCATCGATGCCGGGCGCGCTCCCGACCTCGGGATCATCTTCTCACCTTCGGTGCTGGCACCGCTCGTCGGTCTTGCCTTGCTGTCCCTTGCACCCGTGGTCTACCGCCGGATGAAGCGCCGTGACGCTCCATCCCCGGACGAGCCACGATAATGTCGCCGGGCGAACGCGCTGGCCTGTGCGTCATCGCCCGCGGGAAGGCGAACAGGGCCGGCGTCGGCAACTTTTTCGCTCCCCAGTCGTTCAATGAGCGAATAAACCGCGTCGTTCGCCTTTTCGCCCGCCCCGGTTGAGCGACAGCACCGAACAGGAACTCCCCGGGCCCCCCTCGACCTGCGCTATACTGGCGATCCGATGACGCCCGCCCGCTTCCTTCGCCTCCGCGATCTGACCGGCATGTCGGGACGCCTCCTGGCGCTCACCGTGTGCTTTGTCATGCTCGCGGAGGTGCTCATCTACCTGCCATCCATATCGCGGTTTCGTCGCGAATACTTCCAAGAACAGATCGCCAAGGCGCATCTTGCCGCGCTTGCCCTGGAGGCAAGCCCCGACCAGATGATCACCGATCCGCTGAGCATGGATCTGCTGCTGCACGCGGGCGCCCATGCGATCGTCCTTCGGGTTCCGGAACGGCGGATGCTGATGTTGTCCGACCGCCTGCCCCCCGTCGTTGCCGCGACCATCGATCTTCGCCAGGGGGGAATGCTGGAATGGATCGGCGATGCCATCGGCACGCTCGCCGAGCGCGGCAACCGCGTCCTGCGGGTGATCGGCACATCGCCGCGCGATCCGGATGCGACGGTCGAAGTTCTCCTCGACGAAGCGCCTCTGCGCCGGGCGATGCTTGCTTATTCCGCCCGCATCGGCACGCTGTCGGTCGTCATCTCGTTGATTACCGCTAGCTTGCTCTATCTTGCGCTGCAGGTGTGGATGGTCCGGCCGATCGTTCGCCTGACCGAGAGCATGGTGCGGTTTCGCGGCAATCCGGAGGACGAAGTGATGGCGGCCAGACCATCACGGCGTACGGATGAACTTGGCCTTGCCCAGCGCGAATTGGCGATGATGCAGAATCAGGTGCGCGCGGCATTGCGGCAGAAGACACGGCTGGCGGCCGTGGGCTTCGCTGTTGCCAAGATCCACCATGACCTGCGCAACATCCTCGCCACCGCCGTGCTCGCGTCGGACCAGCTCGCCGAGATCGACGATCCCAAAGTTCAGCGGGTCACGCCGGCCCTCTACCAGGCGATCGACCGGGCGGTTGCGCTGTCGAGCCGGACCTTGGAGTTTCTCAACGCGGAGGCGCCGCCCCTGAAGGTGCAGAGCTTCCCTCTCGCCGATCTGATCGCCGAGGTTTCCGCCGCCGTCGGCTCGCGCGATGGGAGCGGGCTGACGATCGCGGCCGACGTCGACAGCGATGCCGGCGAGATCTCCGGCGATCGCGAGCAGCTTTTTCGTGTCTTCACCAACCTTGCGCTGAACGCGGCGCAAGCCGGCGCCACGCACCTGAATATCCAATCGGCGACGCAATTCGGCCGGGTGCGAATCGACATTTCCGACGACGGGCCCGGTATCCCGGCAAAGGTGCGCGAGAGTTTGTTCCTCCCCTTCATCAGCACGTCCCGCCGTGGCGGCACCGGCCTCGGGCTGGTTATCGCCCGTGAAATCGTCGCCGCGCACGGCGGAAGCCTCGATCTGCTGGCAACGGGACCACAGGGGACGTCATTCCGCATTTTCATCCCGCGGCGCGCGCTGCGCCCCCAACGGGGATGAAAATGCCTTTGTTTGCGCCACGGAACGCAAAGATGCTTGCGCCCGGCCGATGAATAGGCGAGATGTTGCACCGCAAAGTGACGGCATAAGGGAGAAACGCAAATGCCCAACGTCGGCAGGTGGGTGGTCGGATTTATGGTCGCGGTGATCGGCTTGTTCGCGCTTTACATCGCATCCCGCGCCGAGGAAGCGACCATGTACTACACAGGTTTGGCATTCTTCGTCGGCAGCGTTCTGTTCAATTTTCTACAGATCAAGCAGTCGTTCGACGAACAAGCACCCCACTGAGCCCTATGTCCGCTCTGGAAGAGACGAACGACTGGAACCCAGTGGTTTACCGGACGTTCGATTGGGAGAGGCTGCGCCCGGCGATTGATCTGCTCAATCGCGTCGACTTGTCAGTTCCCAATACCATTTACGATCTCGGCTGTGGCGCAGGCCACATCACCCGCCGCCTGGTCGCCCGCTGGCCCGGGGCAAAGATCACCGGCATTGACCAATCACCAGCGATGCTCGCCGAGGCGAAACGGGAACCGAGCAGCATTACCTGGATCAATGCCGACATCGCCCGCTGGGAACCGCGGGAGCCGGCGGATTTGATTTTTTCCAACGCGGCATTGCAATGGCTCGACGATCACCATTCCCTGCTGCCGCGGCTGTTGAGTTATCTACGTCCGGGCGGCGTGCTGGCGATGCAGATGCCACGCAACCATGGTGAACCTTCGCACACGACGATCGTCGAATCTGCCGAGGCCGGACCATGGCGGGATCGCCTGCGCAAGGTCTTGCGCCTGCAACCGGTCATGCCGCCCGCCGTCTACGCTGAGATGCTCCTGCCCCTGACGTCATCGCTGGATATCTGGGAGGCGGTCTACCTGCATATCCTGCCGGGCGAAAATCCGGTCGTGGCGTGGACGAGCGGCACGGGCCTGCGGCCGGTGCTCGCCGCACTTGAAGGCCAGGAGCGCGACGCGTTTCTCCAGGACTATGGCCGGCGGGTTGCCCGTGCCTATCCGCAACGCGCGGATGGGCTGACCCTGTTCCCGTTCCGCCGTTTGTTCGTCATCGCCACGACGCACTAAGCGGGATCGCCGCGAACGAGTCCACCAACGGCAGAACCGGGTTTGGGCGGCGTCGACGCTGCCTCACCCAGCGCGCGCTGCATGAGCACGCAGTCGACCCAGCGGTTGAGCTTGAAGCCGACAGCGTTGAGTGTGCCGACCGGGCGGAACCCCTGATTCGTGTGCAGAGAAATCGACGCAGTGTTGTTGCTGTCGCCGATGACGGCGACCATCTGCCGCCACGGTCCCGCCTCGCAACGCGCGATCAGCGTCGAAAGCAAGGCTCGACCGACACCGCGCCTGCTCAGACCATCGGCGACGTAAACCGAGTCCTCGACGGTAAAACGATACGCCGAGCGGCTGCGATAGGCTGCGGCGTAACAATAGCCGACGACATCGCCCTTACACTCAGCCACCAGATAGGGAAGCCCGGCGCTGCGCACCGCCCGCCACCGCTCGGCCATGACGGCGCCCGGCGGCGTGGTTTCCTCGAACGTCGCAAGGCCGGTAGCCACATAGTGCGCATAGATCCGCCGGATCATTTCCACATCGGACACGATGGCGTCACGCACGACAAGGCCCGGAGCAGACGTCATTGCGGTCGGGATCGCGAAACCCGTATCGGCGGGGGCGCGATCAGGCGGTCAACTTGTCGAGTTCGCGCAGAATGGTCTCGCCCATCACCCGGGTCGAGACGCGCGCCTTGCCAGGCTGCATGATATCGGCGGTACGCAGGCCGCCATCAAGCACGCTCTTGATCGCCGTCTCGATCAAGTCCGCCTCGGCGCCAAGATCGAAGGAATAGCGCAGACACATGGCGAAGCTGAGCAGCGTGGCGAGCGGGTTGGCGATGCCCCGCCCGGCAATATCCGGCGCCGAGCCATGCACCGGCTCATAGAGTGCGCGCCGCCGCCCGTCCGCCCCGGCAGCGCCGAGGGAAGCAGAGGGCAGCATGCCAAGCGAGCCGGTCAACATCGCCGCTTCGTCCGAGAGCATATCGCCGAACAGATTGTCGGTCAGAATAACGTCGAACTGTCGCGGTTCCCGGATGAGCTGCATCGCGCAGTTATCCGCGTACATATGGCTCAGCTCGATGGCGGGGAATTCGGCGTCGTGCAGGGCCTGCACGTCCTGACGCCAGAGCACGCCCGATTCCATGACGTTTGATTTCTCGACCGAGCACACCTTCCCGGAGCGCTTCCCGGCGAGCTCGAAGGCAATGCGGGCGATCCGTACGATCTCGTCGGTCGTATAGACTTGCGTATTCACGCCGCGACGGCCGCCGCCCGGCAAATCCTCGATACCGCGCGGCTGGCCGAAGTAAACGCCGCCGGTCAGTTCCCGCAGAATCAAAATGTCGAGCCCCCGCACGATTTCCGGCTTGAGCGGCGAGGCATCGACCAACGCGTCGAAGACCACCGCCGGGCGGAGATTGGCGAAGAGCTCCATTTCCTTGCGCAAGCGCAGAAGGCCACGTTCCGGCTTGAGCTCGAACGACAGATTGTCCCACTTCGGACCGCCAACGGCGCCGAGAAGCACGGCGTCGGCGCGCAGCGCGTCCGCCATCGTCGCGTCGGTGAGCGGCGTGCCGTGCGCATCGATCGACGCCCCGCCGACGAGCCCCTCGACAATATTGAATCCGAAGCCACGCTTGCGGTCGAGCCAGTCGATCAGCCGCACGACTTCGGCCATCACTTCCGGTCCGATGCCGTCTCCAGCAAGGAAGAGGAGTGTTTTCTTTTCAGCCATTCTTATCTCTCCCGCTTCTCTTCGGACGAAATAACGCGTGGCGCAGGCGCGGGCCTGCAATCATGCGGCGGGTGATCGCAGCCAGGGCTGCTCGGTGGCCTGCCGCTGTTCGAAGGCAGTGATCTTCTCCACCTTCTGCAAGGTCAGCCCGATGTCGTCCAATCCACCGATCAGGCAGGCCTTGCGAAATGGATCGACATCGAAGCCGATCTGAGCGCCATCGGGCGTCTGGATTGTCTGTCCAATAAGATCGATGGTAAATGTCGCGTTCGCGCCAAGTCCGGCCATCGCCGACAAGACGTCGACCTGCTCCTTCGGAAGCCGGATGGGAAGAATGCCGTTTTTGAAACAGTTATTAAAGAATATATCCGCATAGCTCGAAGCGATAATACATCTTATGCCGAAATCGAGCAGCGCCCATGGCGCATGTTCGCGGGACGATCCACAGCCAAAATTCTCGCCTGCGATCAGAATAACCGCTTGGCGATAAGACGGGCGGTTGAGCACGAAGTCTTCGACCTCCGCCCCGGCATCGTCGTAACGCATCTCGAAGAACAGGCTCTTGCCGAGGCCGGAGCGCTTGATCGTTTTCAAGAACTGCTTGGGGATGATCATGTCGGTATCGACATTCATCATCGGTAGGGGCGCCGCAACGCCGGTCAAGGTGGTGAAGGGTTTCATTCCCTGTCCTTTCTTCCCTGGCCGATTCCGGTTGGCCTAATCCTGGCGGGCCGTCCTAGCGTCGGCTTTGGACACTGCTCAGGCAAGCAAGTCGCGCACGTCTGCGAGGTGGCCGGCAATGGCCGCGGCAACGGCCATTGCCGGGCTCATCAGGTGCGTCCGCCCACCACGCCCTTGGCGGCCCTCAAAGTTGCGATTCGACGTTGACGCACAGCGCTCGCCCGGCTCCAGCCGGTCGGCGTTCATGGCAAGACACATGGAGCAACCGGGCTCGCGCCATTCAAAACCAGCATCGATAAAGATGCGATCCAGTCCCTCCTGCTCGGCCTGAACCTTGACCAGCCCCGATCCCGGCACCACCATGGCGCCAACACCCGCCGCGACTTTCCGCCCGCGGGCGATGAGCGCCGCTTCGCGAAGGTCCTCAATGCGGCCGTTTGTGCATGAGCCGATGAAGACTCGGTCGATGCGGACGTCCTGAATGCGCATGCCGGCCTTCAGTCCCATGTATTGCAGGGACCGTTCCATCGCGCGCCGCTTGCTCTCGCTTGCCGCGCCGGCCGGATCGGGGACGACGCTTGTGACCGGCACGACGTCCTCTGGGCTCGTTCCCCAGGTGACCAGCGGCTCGATGCTGGCAGCGTCAAGGACTACGTCCTTGTCGTAGACGGCGCCATCGTCGGACGGCAGGGTCCGCCACCAGTCGAGCGCCTGCTCCCACGCCGCGCCTGCGGGCGCCATGGGGCGGCCCTTGAGGTAGTCGAAGGTGGTCTCGTCGGGGGCGATGAGTCCCGCGCGGGCACCCGCCTCGATGGTCATGTTGCAGACCGTCATCCGGCCTTCCATGCTCAGCTTGCGCACGGCCTCACCGCAGTACTCGATGACATAGCCGGTGCCGCCCGCGGTACCAATGGCGCTGATGATCGCGAGAATCAGGTCCTTGGCACCGATGCCTGTCGGCAAGTCGCCGCGGATTGCAACCCGCATGTTTTTCGCCGGCGCCTGCAAAAGCGTCTGCGTGGCCAGCACGTGCTCGACCTCGCTCGTGCCAATGCCGAAGGCGAGCGCGCCGAAGGCCCCGTGCGTCGCGGTGTGGGAATCGCCGCAAACGATCGTCGTTCCCGGCAAAGTGAACCCCTGCTCCGGGCCGATGATGTGCACGATCCCCTGCCGTTCGTCGGCCATCGAGAAGTAGGGCACGCCGAAGTCGGCGCAGTTCTGCGCCAGGGTTTCGATTTGGATGCGCGATTCAGTATCGGTAATGCCGCGCGAACGGTCCGTCGTCGGCACGTTGTGATCGGCGACAGCAAGCGTGGAGTCGGGCCTGCGCACGGATCGCATCGCCGTGCGCAGGCCCTCGAAGGCCTGAGGGCTCGTCACCTCATGAACGAGATGCCGATCGACGTAAAGCAGGCACGTGCCGTCTGCTTGCACGTCGACGAGGTGCGCATCCCAGATCTTGTCGAAGAGTGTCCGCGGCTTCGCCACACGATCCTCCTTGCGGCGGCCAGCGACGCTGGTGCCGCCTAAACCATCGTCTGCTCAGGCGGGTTCGGTTTCGCTCGCCACTGGCTTGGCCTGCGCCTGCGCGGCTGCCTGCTTTTGCTGTGCCGCCGTTTCGCGCTCGGCCGCCGTGACCTTGGCGACGTAGCCGTCCGTCTTCTCGGAGATGCGCGCGCTCTTGCCGCGACGCGAGCGCAGATAGTACAGCTTCGCCCGGCGCACGTCACCGCGACGCACGACCTCGATCGCGGCGATGGACGGCGAATAAAGCGGAAAAACCCGCTCGACGCCCTCTCCGTACGAGATCTTGCGCACGGTAAATGACGAGTTCAGACCGCGATTGCGCCGCGCAATGCAGACGCCCTCGAATGCCTGCTGGCGCTCGCGAGAGCCCTCGACCACCTTCACCTTCACCCGCAGCGTGTCGCCGGGAGCAAACCAGGGTGGTGATCCGGCGGCCGTGAGCGCCGCGATTTGTTCGTTTTCCAGTTCCTCGATGATCGTCATGGCTGGTCGTCCTCAGCGTCACAAATCGGCGCCCGCCCCAACGTGGATGGCGGGGAGCGGCGCAAGTTCCTGTCGCGCGAAAACGCGCCCAAAGATCGGGGCGACGTTCGCGGGTCTGCCGTTCGCTCTGTTCCCGCCGCCATTGGGCGATCCGCCCGTGATGGCCGGAGAGCAGGACTTCCGGGACCTCGCAGCCCTGCCACTGGCGAGGCCGCGTATACTGCGGGTACTCAAGAAGTCCCCGCTCAAAACTCTCGTCCACCAGCGATCGGGCATCCCCGACGATACCCGGCAATAACCGGACGCAGGCATCGATCACTGCGATCGCTGCCGGCTCGCCGCCCGACAGCACAAAGTCGCCGAGGCTGATCTCTTCCGGACGTCGCGCCGTGAGCACCCGCTCGTCGATGCCCTCGTATCGCCCGCACAGCACCGCGATCCCCGGCCCTGCGGCCAGTTCCCGCGCCCGCTGCTGATCGAAGGGCCGGCCGCGCGGCGTGAGAAACACCAACGGCAGATCCACGTCGCCATCCACCGCCGCACCGATCGCCGCGTCGACGACGTCCGGCCGCATGATCATGCCGGGACCGCCACCGAACGGTGTATCGTCGACGGAGGCGTGTTTATCGCGTGCGAATGAGCGAATGTCCACCGTTTCGAGCGACCACAGCCCGCTGGCAAGGCCTTGCCCGGCCAGCGAAGCGGCGAGCGGACCTGGAAACATGTCCGGAAAGATGGTCAGCACCCGCGCAGTCCACGGGACAGGCGCAGACATCAGCATGACGCGCGCTCCCCTTCGGGTTCGAGCGGCTCATCGCTCTCGTCGGGCGAGGGGACGTCTTGCTCCAGCGATGCCGGATCTGGCGACGTCAGCCCTGGCAAGGCGGCAACGACGATGCATCCCGCGTCGATGTCGACGACGGGGACCGCTTCGCGGTTGAACGGCACCAGCATCGACGGGCCATCGTCGAAGGTGATCTCGAGAATCGGCCCGGCACCGAAATCGTGCACAGCCGCGACGCGCCCGTGCACCTGAACTCCACCGTTCGCAGCCGCATCGTCGACCTCGGCCGCAAGGCCGACGAGGTCCGCATGGTAGAATTCGTCCGCCGACAGCGCCGGCAGGCGGGCGCGGCGGACGAACAGCTTCTCCCCGCGAAGCGCCTCGGCGAGGGTACGATCTTCGATCCCGGCGGCACGAACGATGAACCCCGCCTTCTTTTGCCCGACGATGCGCAGGTGCAAAAGCCGGTCGCCAGTTTCGGTTTCCAGGGGGCCATAGGCAACAAAATCCGCCGGCTCGGCGGCAAAGCTGCGCACACACAGCTCACCCCTTACGCCGTGCGCAGCGGTGATCTCCCCGATGCAGACACGCGTGTCGCCCCAACGCTTCGTTGAACAATTCGCCGCCATGGCCGCGTCATCGCCGCTGGGTTGCTCGCCGTGCAAAAACTCAGGATGCCGCCTGCTCGGCCGCCTCTGCCGCGGCGGCCTTGAGCCGCTCCTGCGCCTTCGCCTTCGGCTGTGATTTTTTCGCCTGCTGAGGGCGCTCGGGCAGTTCCATCAGGCCGGCCGAGGCGCAAAAGCGCGCAACCCGCTCGCTCGGAGTCGCGCCGTGCTGCAGCCAGTGCTGCACGCGCTCGGACTTGAGCACGATCCGGTCCGGATGTTCCTGCTTGAGCATCGGATTATAGGTGCCCAGCACTTCAATGAAGCGGCCGTCGCGCGGGCTGCGCGAGTCGGCGACAACGATGCGGTAAAAGGGACGCTTCTTGGCGCCACCGCGAGCCAGGCGAATTCTCACGCTCATCCGTTCTGTTCCTTTTCGAGACCCTGATCAGAAAACCGCTCGGCAGGCCCGTTCCTCCCGGCTCATCCTCGACCAAAGATGAACTGGGTGCCGCGAGCCCGAGACAAAAGCGCACCGGGACTAACGCGGCGGCAGCATTCCCGGTGGGAGCATGCCCGCCGGCAGCCCACCACCCAATAGCCCGCGCTTGCCCATCTTACCCATCTTCTTCATCATCATCGCCATCTGCTGGTGCTGTTTCAGTAGGCGATTGACATCTTGCACCGTAGCCCCCGACCCGGCCGCGATGCGCCGGCGCCGTGAGGCATTGAGAATCTTCGGGTTCCGGCGTTCGCTCGGCGTCATCGACAAGATGATCGCCTCCTGACGCGCGATCACCTTGTCGTCAATCTTGGCGTCACTGAGCTGCTGCTTGATCTTGCCGATACCGGGCAGCAGGCCAAGCAGCCCCTTGAGATCGCCCATCTTGCGCAACTGCTTGAACTGCGCCGCCATGTCCTCAAGGTTGAATTCGCCCTTGACCAGCTTCTGCGCCAGCTTTTCGGCATCCTCGCGCTCAATGACGTCGGCGGCGCGCTCGACGAGGCTGACCACATCTCCCATGCCAAGGATGCGCCCGGCGATCCGTCGCGGCTGAAAGGTATCGAGCGCGTCCAGCGATTCGCCGACGCCGATCAGCCGGATGGGACAACCGGTAACCGCGCGCATCGAGAGCGCCGCGCCGCCCCGCGCGTCGCCGTCGACCCGGGTCAGCACGATGCCGGTGATGCCGACTTTCTCGTGGAACGATCGCGCCAGCGCCACGGCATCCTGTCCGGTCAGCGCATCGGCGACGAGCAATGTTTCAACGGGGCGCGCCGCCGCCTTGACCGCCGCCGCCTCCTCCATCATCCGCTCGTCGATCGAAAGGCGGCCGGCGGTATCGAGGATGATAACATCGAAGCCCTGGCGGCGGCCGACGTCGAGCGCCCGCAACGCGATCGCCACAGGCTCCTCGCCGACGACGATGTCGAGCACGGTAGTGTCCGTCTGCTGGCCGAGAATGGCGAGCTGCTGCTGCGCCGCCGGACGGTAGACGTCGAGCGAAGCCAGCAGCACCCGCTTCTTCTCGCGCTTGCGCAGGCGAACGGCGAGCTTGCCCGCTGTCGTCGTCTTGCCGGACCCCTGCAGTCCGACAAGGAGCACCACGACGGGGGGCGTGCCGACGAGGTTGATGCCGGCTCCGTCTTCGCTGGGCCGCCGTTCCTCGCCTTCACCCGGACTCAAGATCTCGATGAGATGATCGTGAACGATCTTGACGACCATCTGCGCCGGCGTGACGCTGCGCAGCACCTCCTGGCCAACCGCGCGCGCGCGCACGCCGGAGATGAAGTCTTTGACCACCGGCAGCGAGACGTCGGCTTCGAGCAGCGCCACGCGCACCTCGCGCAGCGCCTCGCCGACATCGGCTTCGCTCAGCGCGCCGCGTTTGCGCAACCGGTCGAAAATCCCGGTCAGTCGCTCGCTCAGGCCATCGAACACGCAGCCGCCCTTCCCTTAAGTCCTGCCTGTCGCACACATGGACAGCAAAAAGCCGCAGCCGACCCGCTGCCCTTCGGACATCGATCGACCGCTCTGCGCCATCAATGGAATTGCGGACAATAGGATCGCTCTTCCGCCAAGTCAAGCCATAGCGCGCCGGGGCTCAGGGCGATCGGATAGATGGCGTTTTGCGCTATCCATGCCGCTAAGTCTTTGAACAAGGGCGGTTCTGTCTAATACCACCGGATCGCGCCGCGCTTCGATAAATCCGCCGATCACGGCCTTAATGACCTTTGTGGCACAGTAAGCGCAATCGCCCGCCGGCTGCCGGATCTTATATCGGCATCCGGCCGCTCGCACAGAGCGCGATCGCTGGCGTCTTGACGGTGGCCGCCTATTCCTTCGGAAGCGTGACCTCCCACAGCGCCTGGGTGCCACCGTAGTCGAGCACCCAGATGACATTGCCGGCCATTGCCGCATCGATCGGATTGTTGAAGCCGCTGACAATCTGCGTCGCCTTGACGAAATAGGCGCCGTTCTTTTTGGTAAACGCGAGATGCAGGAGATCCTGCCCCGCGTCCTCGAACGGACCGGCGAGGCTGTCGCCGGCGGGATCGCCGGTGGACCAGGCAAGCACGAAGCCATCGCCGCGAAACTCCGGGGAAAGCGCGTTCTCCTGGTCGAACACCAGGCCGAGCGGGCTGCGGTGAGCGGTAAAGGTGCGCACCCCGCGGCCGAGATCGCTCGCATCGGCGATGTCACCGGTCACGCGATCGCGGATGCGGTCGGCGTCCGGCCCGCGATTGACGATCGGCTCGATCATGGGGACCGCCGGTCGTTTCGGAAAGCCGGGGTCGGTGTGCCACAAGCCCTCGCTCACCGCCTCGAAGACCGGGTTCAGCAGCTTGTCGTTATCGGGGTTGTAGCCTGGGAATTGCTGCGGATTGTTGCCGCCGCCGATCCGCCAGGGGAAACCGTAGTGCCGGCCGGGACGCAGCCAATTCAGCTCGTCCGACGTATCGTTGGTTGGCCCGTTCTCGGTCGCGAACAGATCGCCTTGCGGCGAGAAGGCGAGGTCGAACGAATTGCGCGTACCCTCCGCGAACAAATAGCCGTTGCTTTTCAGCCAGGAGCGGTCGTTGCGCAGAACGATATCGGCGCCTCGGGTGGGAAGGCGCAGGATGCACGCGGTCAAGCCGACCTCGCGCGTCTCGGGATAAAGGCCGCCTGCCGATTCCACTTCACCATGATCGGTGCGCGAGCCGCTGTTGACGAACAGCAGCGCGCCATCCGGGCCAACGGCGAGGCCGTTGAACCGGTGATCATAGGGGGTATTGCTCTTCGGATAGGGCTCGGTCTGGGCGAGAACGGACCACAGACGCCCTCCCCCCGGCTGGGGGACTCCCTTGACGATGGTCGCCTGGGTGCGCATGCCGCTCACGTCGGCATTGCCGACGACGTACATCGTTCCGTCCGGTCCGATGGCGAACCCTTGCGCGTTGTGCAGCCCGTGCGCGCCAGCACCGTAGACGAGAGTGAGCGCCGGCGTCGCCAGGTCGATGCGGAAGATGTTGCCACTGCGCCGGGCGAGATAAAGGGTCCCGTCTCGCGGGTCCCTGGCAAGGCGAATGGCGACCGACGGGGCCGTGGTCGACAGTACCTTGCGCACCGTGATGTCGTCGCGGTTCGGCAACGGCGTCGTCTCTGCCCAAACGTGGTTAAGATGAACCATCAGCGCCCCGGCGACGAGCGCCAGCACGCGCACACCCGCGCGAAACGATCGTCGTTGTGCCATCATCAATTCTCCCCGTCCCCCGCCGAAACCAGGCCTCATCCCCGCCTGATCGCTCGCGCTAGCGCGCCGCTTCACCATCGCCTTGGGGTTGATGCCGGAGCGCTGGCTCAGCTCTTGGATCAAAGCTTTCGATCAGCGAGAGCGTATCATCACGCTGCGGACCTAACCATCTGCTAATATTTACCGAGCGATGGTTACGGGGGCAGGGGTTGGCGCGGCGGCGGCTCGATGGCCGCAAGACCGCCGCCAGTGTTGCCGACAGCGATGCCGCAGTCCATGAGACGCCGAGACGTTCGCGGCGCGCCAAGCTCCGCCGCCGATCTTGTGCCGCCGCGCTGAGCCGCTTGTGCCGCCGCGCTGAGCCGGCGGCTTAACTGCGCAAGGTGGCGCCGGTGGCTTTGCTGACGGCGGCGATCAGCCGGGCACCGAGCGCGTCGATCTCGGCGTCGGTCAGCGTGCGCTCGGCGGGCGCGAGCACCGCGGTGATGGCCAGCGACTTGCGCCCCTCGCCGAGGCTGCCGCCTTCGTAGACATCGAAGACGCGCACATCGGCGATCAGCGCCTTGTCGGCGGCGCGGGCGGCGCGGACCACGGCATCGGCGCTGACCCCGGCATCGACGACGAAGGCGAAGTCGCGCTCAAGGGGCTGCAGCGCCGAGAGCGTCAGCGCCGGCCTTGCCGCGGTGGACGGCGCCTTGGGCGCGACGGCATCGAGGAAGACCTCCGAAGCGACGATCGGCCCGGCGACGCCGAGCTGCTGCAGGACGCGCGGGTGAACCTCGCCGAACCAGGCGAGCACCTGCTTGGGGCCGAGCTTGAGCGCGCCGGAGCGACCGGGATGGTACCAGGCGGGAGCGAGCGGCTCGACGGTCAGCTTGTCGGTCCTCGCTCCAGCGGCATCGAGCGCGGCGAGCGCATCCGCCTTGGCGTCGAAGGCATCAACCGGTCGGACGGCAACCGCCCAGTGCCGCTCGCCACTGCGCCCGGCGCGCACCGACGCGGCGACGATCGCCTGCTGCTCGGGAGCGCTGCCGGCATACTGCGGGCCGACCTCGAACAGCGCCGCGTCCTTCTGGCCGCGCGCGGCATTGCGCCCCGCCGCCTCGATCAGGTTGGGCAGCAGCGATGGGCGCATGGTATCGAGATCGGCGCTGATCGCATTGACCAGGCGCAAGCCACCGCCGCCGGTATCGTCGCCGCCACCGAACAGCGTCGCGGCGCGGGAGGCGAGAAACGAATAGGTCACCGCCTCGATCAGCCCGCGGGCGGCGAGCGTCCGCCGCACCCGGGCGCGGCGGCGCTGCGCCGGGGTGAGCGCCGGCGCCGGCAGGCTGGCGAGGCGCGGCAGGTCGAGTGCCGGGATACGGGCGAATCCCATCAAGCGCACCACTTCCTCGACGAGGCAGGCCTCGCCGGCGATATCGTTGCGCCAGCTCGGCACGCCGACGCTCCATGTCTCACCGCTAAACGGGCCGGCAAAGCCGAGCGCGGCAAGGATCGCCGCGCACTCCGCATCCGTGGCGGAAACGCCGGCGAGCGTCTCAACCCGCCGCGGGCGAAAGGCGATCGGCGCCGGCGCGGACGGCGCGGCGCCGGCGACGACCACCTCGCTCGCCTCGCCGCCGCACAGCTCGAGGATCAGCCGGGTGGCGACCTCAAGGCCGGGCTCGACGAAGGCGGCATCGATGCCGCGCTCGAAGCGGTAACGGGCATCGGAGGCGATCGACAGCGCCCGGCCGGTCATCGCCGTGCGCACCGGATCGAACAGCGCCGATTCGACGAAGACATTGACCGTCGCCTCGCTGCAGGCGGTCGGCTCGCCGCCGATCACCCCGCCCAGCGCCTGCGCGCCGGCATCATCGGCAACCACGGTCATCTCCGGGGTGAGCGCGTAGGTCTTGTCGTTGAGCGCCGCCAGCGTCTCCCCCTCGCCGGCGAGGCGGACGGTCAGTCCGCCGGTTGTGTGCGTCGTCAGTCGGTCGGCATCGAAGACGTGCAGCGGCCGGCAGAGATCGGCGGTGACGTAGTTGGTGATATCGACCAGCGCCGAGATCGGCCGCAGGCCCACCGCAGTGAGGCGGTCCTGCAGCCACTTGGGGCTCGGCCGGTTGACGACACCGCGGATCAGCCGCCCGGCGAAGTAAGAGCAGGCGTCCCCGGTTCCTTCGGCGAAAGCGAGACGCACGCCGATCGGGCAGGCTCCTTCCCCCTTGACCGGCGCCACATCCAACGGCTTGAGGCGGCCGAGCCCGGCGGCGGCCAAGTCGCGGGCGATACCGCGCACGCCGAGGCAGTCGCCGCGGTTGGGGGTGATGGCGACGTCGATCAGCGGATCGGCGAGGCCCATCGCCTCGGCGGCGGCGGAGCCGACGACGGCGTCGGCGGGAAGCTCGACGATGCCGGTGTGCGCATCCGAAAGCTGCATCTCGCGCTCGGAGAGCATCATCCCCGAGCTGTCGACACCGCGGATCTTCGCCGGCTTCAAGGTCACCCCGCCGTCGGGGATCACCGAGCCCACCTTAGCGAACACGCCCTTGAGGCCGGCACGGGCGTTGGGTGCGCCGCACACCACCTGCAGCCGCTCGCACCCGGTATCGACGCTCAACACCTGCAACTTGTCGGCATTGGGGTGCGGGGCGGCAGAGATTACCTCGGCGACGACGAAGTCGCGCAACGGCGCGGCGCGATCGACGACGCTCTCAACCTCGAGGCCGATCATCGGCAGCCGGGCGGTGATCTCGTCGAGGCTCGCCGCGGTTTCGAGGTGGTCCTTCAGCCAGGAGAGGGTGAATTTCACGGCGCTCAGAGCCCCTCGACCATCGATGGCCGCTCCAGCGCGGCAAAACCGTAATGCCGCAGCCAGCGCAGGTCGGATTCGAAGAAGGTGCGCAGATCGGGAATGCCGTACTTGAGCATGGCGATGCGCTCAAGCCCCATGCCGAAGGCGAAGCCCTGGTAGCGCTCTGGATCGATGCCGCAGTTGGCCAGCACCTTGGGATTGACCATGCCGCAGCCGAGGATCTCCAGCCAGTCGGCGCCGTGGCCGATCTTCAGCGTCCCGCCCGCCCGCGAGCAGCCGATATCGACCTCCGCCGAAGGCTCGGTGAACGGGAAATAGCTGGGCCGGAAGCGCACCGGCAGGTCGTCGACGGCGAAATAGGCGCGCAGGAAGCCCTCGAGGCAGCCCTTGAGGTGGGCCATCGTCGTCGTCTCGTCGATGACCAGCCCCTCGACCTGATGGAACATCGGCGAGTGGGTGGCATCGTAGTCCGAGCGATAGGTGCGCCCGGGGGCGATGATGCGGATCGGCGGGGCGCCGGCGAGCATGGTGCGCACCTGCACCGGCGAGGTGTGGGTGCGCAGCACCAGCCGCCGGCCGTCGCGTTCGCCGGGCAGATAGAAGGTATCCATCTCCTGGCGGGCGGGATGCTCGGGCGGGATGTTGAGCGCGCCGAAGTTGGTCCAGTCGTCCTCGATGTCCGGGCCTTCGGCGACGGCAAAGCCCATCTCGCCGAAGATGGCGATCACCTCGTCGATGGTCTGGCTGATCGGATGGATGCGCCCGGCGCGCTCGGGGCGCACCGGCAGGGTGACGTCGATGCGCTCGGCGATCAGCCGGGCATCGAGCGCGGCATCGGCGAACGCCGCCTTGCGTGCCTCAAGGGCAGCGGCAAGCTCGTTTTTGAGCACGTTGAGCGCGGCGCCGCGCTCCCGCCGCGCCTCGGCATCGAGGCCGGCGAGGTCCTTCATCAGCGCCGTGATCCGGCCCTTCTTGCCGAACTCGGCGATGCGCAGCCGCTCGAGCGCACCTTGATCGCCGGCGCGCTCGACCTGCGCCAGCAGTTCGGCGCGTACGCTCGCTAGGTCCTGCATGGTCTTCGCCCGTCCCCGCGCCGGTCTTGGGCCGGCCTTTTCTGGCGCGAAGGCGGCCTTATGCCGCCGCCGGCGCCGCTACCGTATCCGCGCCGCCCGCGAGTGCGCGCGCCGCGTGCCCGACCAGCGCCGCGAACGCCTCCGGCTCCTTGACCGCGAGATCGGCGAGGATCTTGCGGTCGACCTCGATGCCGGCCTTGGCGAGACCGTCAATGAACCGCGAGTAGGTCATGCCGTGGGCGCGCACCCCGGCGTTGATCCGCTGGATCCACAGCGCCCGGAAGGTGCGCTTGCGATTGCGGCGGTCGCGGGTGGCGTACTGCTGGGCCTTCTCGACCTTCTCCAAGGCGATGCGAAAGCTGGTCGACGAGCGACCGCGGTAGCCCTTCGCCTTGTCGAGAACCTTCTTGTGGCGGGCGTGCGTGGTGACGCCCCGCTTGACACGGGCCATGAGGGCGTC
This sequence comes from Rhodospirillales bacterium, assembly GCA_016712595.1. NCBI lineage: Bacteria > Pseudomonadati > Pseudomonadota > Alphaproteobacteria > Rhodospirillales > Rhodospirillales bacterium. The sequence goes on along the minus strand of JADJQT010000002.1, from coordinate 250,499 downwards.
TCCTTAAATGTTGGGGAAGTACTTGGCGGCGACGATCTGGCCCTCGGGCGGCAGAACGAAGCTGCCGCGCGCCTGGCGCTTCATCTTCTGCGGCCGCTTGCGCAGGTTGTGGCGCTTGAACGCGACGTTGCCGCGGATCTTGCCGGTGCCGGTGAAGCTGAATCGCTTCTTGGCCGCCGACTTGTTCTTCAGCTTGGGCATTTCACACCTTTCGTTGCGGTGGAGCCCGCCGCAAGCGGCGGGCGGCGGCGATGAGCGGCTGGGCATGCCCTGACAGCCGGACCACTCGCAAAGCGCCGCGGGAAGCGCGGTTTATACGCGGGCGCCGGCAGATTTGCAAGCCGGCGCGGATGGGGTATCTCGGTTTGAAAGCGCGCGTTTCGCCAGGGGCAACGATTTCCGTGTCGGGCGGTTAAGGGCAACGCTCACGATCCGCTGGATGCGTTGGAGCATCGCCAGGCATGCGTCGGAATACGCCTTCGGCTATTCTGACCTACGCGTGCCACACGTGGTCGGGACGCGTCTCTCCGTGTGGGGACTTGGTCATTCAGATCGCCGCATCCTTCAGATAGATCAAAGATTCCCCTTAAGTGGTGGGATTTTATCCCATATCTTACATCCATTCTTGCGTTCCCAAGCTTCATCATTAGTTTGTATTATATCATTTCCGTCACTATTGGTGCTACATACTACATTCCCGTATCTATATTTGCGTTTATGGTGTTGATCCCAAATTTCGTTTAACTGGTCATTGGTCATATCTTAATCATCCTTTTATTTCTGACTAAGAATAAACAATAGTATAGTAATTGCCGCAGCGCTTCGAAAGAGAGTACATTTGCTGATAGTGAATTTTAAGTTGAGACGCTGCGGCAACCATCGCGCAAGCAACGCACTTATCGATACCCGCCACCCGCGCGCGTCATCCTTCCAGGGAGCGGATCTCGTCGTTGGCCTGGCGCAGGCGGTGCGAGAGGGCGCGGCCGACGTTCAGCCACAGCTTCATGCCGAGCTCGGGTGACGCCTCGGTGATGGCCTTGAGCCTCGCGACCGGCAGGACGTAGCAGGCGGTGGCCGGGCCGGCGACGACGTCGGCGAGACGGGTGCCGCCGTCGAACAGGGCGATCTCGCCGAAGGTCACGCCGAGGCCGATGGCGGCGAGGCGCCGGTGCTTGCCGGTGCCGTGCAGGGCGACCTGCACCGTCGCCGATCCGGCGGCGAGAACGTAGAGCGCATCGGCCACATCGCCCTCGCGAATGATCAACTCGCCGGGTCCGTAAGCGACCAGCGAGACCACTTCGGAAAGGTGGGCGAGCTCGGCCTCGCTGAGCCCCGCGGCAAGATCCATTCCGGCGAGCGCATGAATGGCCGAGGCGGCCACCGGCCGGCCGTCGCGAGCGGCGAGCAGCTGGCACTCGCACCAGTCGATGGCCTCGTCCGCCGACGCGAAGACGACCTCCGCCGGGAACGGCGCCTCTCCCTCCGGCGTCAGCGCGGCCAGCGCGTCGGCGCCGAAGCCGGCGAGAAGGAAGGTCACGCCCCGCTCGTCGAGGCGCGCCCGCACCTCGACGATCACCGGCCAGACGCTGCGATCGACGCGCGCGGCGCGCTTACCGTCGAGCACCACATAGGACAGGCGAGAGAGGTCGGCATCGATCTTGCGGACCACCTGTTCGATTGAGGCGAAGAACAGGTCGCCCTGCAACTCGTAGACATGGACGCACCCGCCGATCCTCGCAAGGGTCTCCTGTTCGTCGAGGCGCCGCAGTCGCTTGGAGCGGACCTTGGCGCCGGAGTAGCTGCGGCGGATCGCCGACCTCGCGGTCGGATGGCTGTCGAAGACATGGAGATTGAAGCTCTCGGCCAGCGCCTCGCAGAAGCGGACGCCGCGGATGCTGTTGCCAAGCGGATCGAGGAGCGGCGAGAACGTGCCGATGCCGAACTGGCCGGGGAGCACGGCGATGATACCGCCCCCCACCCCACTCTTCGCCGGCAGGCCGACGCGAAAGCCCCACTCGCCCGAGAAGTCGTACATCCCGCAGCTCTGCATGACGCTGAGCATGCTGCGCACGTGGCATGCCGGCAGCGCCCGTTCGCCGGTAAGCGGATTGACCCCGGTGTTGGCGAGCGTCGCCGCCATGATCGCAAGGTCACGGGCATCGACAAGGATCGAGCATTGGCGGAAGTAAAGGTCGAGATGCTCGACGACCGGCTCTTCGATCATCCCGGCGTTGAGCTCGAGATAGGCGATGGCGCGGTTGCGGTGACCGGTTAGCTTCTCCGAGCGAAAGACCGCCTCGTCGACCGACAAGGGGCGGCCGGCAAAGCGCGCGAACATCCCCATGATCCTTTCCCAGCGCTCCTCGTGGGAAGCGCCGCGAATGAGCGAGGTCGTCGCGATCGCCCCGGCGTTGACCATCGGATTGAACGGCCGATTGCTGCGCTCATCGAAAACAATCGAATTGAAGGCATCGCCGCTTGGCTCGACGCCAACACGATCGAGCACCGCCTTGCTCCCCTGATCGCAGAGGGCGAGCCCGTAGCAGAACGGCTTCGAAACCGACTGGATGGTGAACGGCTGACGACTGTCGCCAAGCTCGTAGATCTGTCCGTCGAGGGTGGCGATGCACACCCCGAAGTGCTCGGGATTGGCCTTGGCCAACTCGGGAATGTAGGTGGCGACGGCGCCGGTCGCATCGGCACGGAAACGCTCAAAAAGATCCCCGAGGCAGGCGAGGATCGGCGAGCGATCGCCGGTCGCCTCATCGGGATCATAGTTTGCACCGACGAAATCCCTGAGCTCGCCCATTGTTGGCATTCTCCTTTGCGCGAAAGCCTCCCTGCCAACGATGCTAGATGAGTGCCCATAAAGTGTCCACAGCGCGCCACTGCACAAATGTTAATCAACGTCGCAGTTGAGAACAACGGCGCCCCGCTCGCCGGGGGCGCGCCTGCCACCTCATCCGTAGGTTGATCAGGGGCAGAGAGTCGCCACGCTTCTTTGGGCCCCGCGCGAGGGCCGGACGGGGTTTTAGCCAACGCGCCGTTCCCGCCGTGGCTCGATTCGTTGCGACGTCAAAAGCGCTACGGCGCTTGCGCTTGTTTGATTCTGCCAAACAGGGTTGCCAGAACGCCCGGCACCAGGATGACGGAGACCAGGATTTCGATATTTAACGCAATAACATTGCAAAATGGATAAACGTTACTGCAATAAGTTGTATAATGTGCTGTTGCGCTTCTCAGATCCAGCCTTGACGCTCGGCGGTGAGCTTGAGTTTGGCGGCGATGTCCTGGGCGGTACGGTCGGCGGCGCCTTCGATGGTCTCCGAGCCGGAGGCTTCGCCGTAGGCCTTTGCCGCGCCAGAAACGGCGAGGCCGAGAGGATTGGCGGTGGCGACGGCGACGACCAGCGGCACGGCGCCGCCGGGAGTCTTGCCGCTGCCGGCGGCGACCGTACCCGAGCCCAGCGGACGCACCCCTTGCGCGGTCATCACGAAGCCGTTGACCACCGTTTGCAGGTCGGCGGCGCCGGCACCGAAGCCGAGAGCGACCCGCTCAGTGGCGCTGCCAGCGTCGAGGGTGGCGAAGTAGCCGACGACGGCGACGTCGTTGAGCGCAAGCGCCGGCTGGCCTGCCGCCCGTACCGCCGGCAGGCCGAAGCTCTGCAGATCGGCGACCAGATCGCCGGCAATCTTGGCGCCAAGCTTGCGGCCGAGGGCGAGTTGCTCGGCCGCCGGCTGCGCCGCGGCGAGCCCGGGGCCGGAGATCGGATAGCCGGCGGGAAGATCGGACGTCGTCGCGGCGAAATCATAGACGACAATCCGCTCCGGGCGGACCAACTTTCCCTGATAGGGCTGATAGGCAGTGACTTCGCTGGATGCGCACCCGGCGAGAACGAGGATTGCGATGATGACGGCAGCGGTGTGGCGAACGATGGTCATGACGATCTCCGTGGCGGGCCGGGCGCGGGGAGACGGTGAAGCAACGGGTGGGAGGCACCGCGATCGCTTCCGCGAATGTAGAGCCGATCGCACGTGATGCAATCGGGGACTTTGCACCCGGTCGCGCAATTGCCGCTGCAAGGGATCGCGCCCGCTTCCCACGCGAGGCGGCATTGCGCCGTGCCCGCCTTGACTTGCCCTCATCGAGCCGCGAAGCTGCCGCGTGCCGAGGCGCTTGCGGAATCGGCTCTGGGACAGGCGTTGCGTGGCCGTCGCGCTCGCAGAACGCGGCCCTTGACGCAAGAACGATCCACAACATCGAGGGTGGGGAAATGATCGATAAAAAACACATCGGGCGGACGACACCGCCGCTGACCGTCGACGTCGAAAAGGGACGCCTTAAATTCTTCGCCAAGGCGATCGGCGAGACCGACCCGATCTATTCCGACGAGGCCGCGGCGATCGCCGCCGGCTATAAGGCGCTTCCGGCGCCGCCGACCTTTACTTTCTGTCTCGAAATGGAAACCAACTCTCTTTGGGACAACATCGCGGCGATGGGCGTGCCGGTCGGCAAGATCCTCCATGGCTCGCAGAGCTTCAAGTATCACGCGCCGATCTGCGCCGGCGACAAGATCACCTTCGTAACCAAGGTATCCGACATCTACGACAAGAAAGGCGGCGCGCTGGAGTTCATCGTCGAGGACTCGACGGCGACCAACCAGGATGGCGTGCTCGTTGCCGAGCTGCAACGCGTCATCGTCGTCCGTAACTGAGCGAGGGGAGGAACCATCGTCATGACCGCACCGAAGTTCGACGACCTCAACGTCGGCGACGAACCGATCCGCCTGGAAAACGCGCCGATTTCGCGCACCACGCTTGCCCTTTACGGCGGCGCCTCGGGCGACCACAACCCGATGCACATCGACATCGACTACGCCAAGGCCGCCGGTGAGGCGGACGTCTTCGCCCATGGCATGCTGGTGATGGCCTATCTCGGCCGATCGGTGACCGCGTTCGCGCCGCAGACGACCGTGCGCAGCTTCTTCACCCAGTTCAAGGCGATCACCCGCGTCGGCGAGAAGATCGTCTGCACCGGCAAGGTCGCGGAGAAATCCGAAGCCAACGGCGAAAAGCTGGTCAAGCTCGCGCTCTCCGCCGTGAATGAAAAAGGCGAGGTCAAAGCCACGGGCGAAGCCATCGTCGCCCTCGCCTGATCGTCTGACAGCGAAAGCGATGCCGCCGCCCGCCGATCTGATCCGGCCCTATCGGAAAAGATCCGGGCGGCGGCATCCATAGCCGCCGCCCGCCCAATTCCCTTCCAAGCTGCTTGAACGCCAACGAACGCGCCTTGACGCTCGATGGTTACTCCGCCGCGACCTTCGCCATCGCGTCGTGTTCGCGGTGATAGCGATCGAGGCGCTTGACCTCTTCCGCCGAGCCGAGAATGACAGCGCAACGCTGGTGCAGTTCGCGCGGCTGCAGGTCGAGAATGCGCGCCCGGCCGGTGCTCGCCGCGCCGCCCGCCTGCTCGACGATGAAGCTCATCGGGTTGGCTTCGTACATCAGCCGCAGCTTGCCGCCCTTCGCCCGGTTCTCCGCATCGATCGGGTAGAGGAAGGCGCCCCCGCGGCACAATACCCGATGCACTTCCGCGACCATTGATGCCACCCAGCGCATGTTGAACGACTTGCCACGTGGTCCCTCCTTGCCGGCAAGGCACTCGTCAATATAACGCTTCACCGGCGTCTCCCAGAAGCGGGCGCGCGACGCGTTGATGGCAAACTCGTTGGTTTCGGCAGGAATGCGCATGTTTGGATGGGTGAGGATGAACTCGCCGATGGCGTTGTCGAGCGTGAAGCCATTGACGCCGCGTCCGGTCGTCAACACCAGCATGGTCGACGAGCCATAGAGCGCGTATCCCGCCGCGACCTGTTGCACCCCCGGCTGCATGAACTCGGCCTCGCCTGGCTGGGTCACCCCCTCGGGGCAGCGCAGGATCGAGAAGATCGTGCCGACAGAAATATTGACGTCGATGTTGGACGATCCGTCGAGCGGATCAAACAACAAAAGATAATTGCTGTGACCACCCGTCGAAATCACGTGCACGTCGTCGACTTCTTCGGAGGCCATACCCGCATAGTTACCGCCGAGCGTGTTCAAGTGCATGAAAATATCGTTGGCGAGAACATCGAGCTTTTTTTGATCTTCACCTTGGACATTCTCGCTGCCTGCTAGGCCAAGATTTCCTGCCAAGCCACCGCGGTTGACTTCGTGCGAAATCATCTTGCAGGCGGTAACGATATCGCTGATTAGCGTGGTGAAATGACCACTCTTGCCGAGCCGGCGTTGTTCTTCGATGAGGAAATGGGTAATGGTCGTTCTGGTGTGCGGCATTGTTGTTCCCCTGCCGAGGTGGAGCCCGCCATGCGGGTTGAAAATCGACACGTGAGTCTATCGCGTACCCGGCTCATTGACACGCGCATGAGTTGTGCTGCAGACGCAATATAGCTATGTTGAATTTGCGTGCATAAGCGAAAAATGGTTCGCAGACGCACAATCGCAGCGGCTAGCGCCGCGGCATGCCCCCCGAGGCAGTCCCACAGGCACCTGTGGAAGCGCCGGCCGCCAATTCGCAGCGGAGCACCCGGCGAACCTCATCTGGAACGAATGGCTTTTCGATCACCGGCCGATTCGCCTCGCTGAGAAAGCGTTGCGCCGGCTCGCCCAGCGTATCCCCGGTGATGAAGACAATGCGGGTGAGCATCTGCGGCGCCGTGCTGCGCAAGGCGCGCCAAAACCCGGGTCCGTCGAGTTCGGGCATGATCAGATCGCTGAGAATAAGATCGAACGCCGAAGCGCGGATGCGGGCAAGGGCATCGCGCCCGTTGGCCGCGACCTCGACAAGGTGGCCCTCGCCCATGACGATTTCGGCGAGGATCTCGGCGATGTCGGCCTCGTCGTCGACAATCAGCACCCGGCGGCGGTCTGCCGCGAGATCGTTGTGCCCGGCCATCCTCTTATCCCGCTCCCGGTCGAGGCATCACCGGCAGGGTCATGACGAAGACCGCGCCACGCCCGGCGTCGGCGCAGAGGCCGAAAGACCCGCCGTGAACCTCGATGATGCGATAGCATATCGACAATCCCATGCCCGTGCCTACGCCGACCGGCTTGGTGGTGAAGTACGGCTCGAAAATGCGGTGGCGGATGTCCGCCGGAACGCCAGGCCCGGTATCGGCGACGGTCACGACGAGGGCGCGGGCGTCGCCGTCGAACGCACCGCTCACCCGCACGCGGCGCTCGCCGTCATGCTCAGCCATCGCCTGCTGGGCGTTGAGCAGAAGGTTGCTGAACACCTGGCCGAGCTGACCGGCATCGCCGAGGATCTCCGGCAGCTCAGCCGGCAGGTCCACCTCGACCACGATACCACTACTGCGCATCCGCGAGGACACGAGTTCAAGCGCCTGCTCGAAAACGTGGGGCAAGCGGACCGGCTGGCGGGCGCTCGCCTGCTGCCGGGCCATGGTGAGGAACGCCTTGACGATGCGCCCACAGCGCTCGGCGGCGCCGCGCAGCTTCTGCGCCGCCTCACCTTGTGGCCCGCCACGCAGCTTTTCTTCCAGCAGGACCGACCGGCCGACGACCACCGAGAGCGGGTTGTTCAGTTCATGGGCGATGCCAGCAAGCAGAGAGCCAAGCGCCTTCATCTTTTCCGCCTGCCGGAGCATTTCATGCTGGCGGGCGATTGTCGCTTCACTGCGCCGACGTTGTTCCAACTCCCGCTCCAGGCGGTCGTTCAATTCGGCGAGCGTGGTCGACCGCTCGCTGAGCACAGCCTCGCGCGCCTCAATCTCCGCCGCCATGGTGCTGACCGAGCGGGCCAGCGCGCCGAGTTCATCGTCGCGCTCGACGTCGATCGCGCCGTGCGGTCGCCCCGAGGCGATCTGGCGGGTCGCTTCGACCAATCTATGCAGGGGTCGCGCCACCTGCATCTTCAGCACGAGATAAAGAATTCCGATCTCGAGCAGGAGCGCCGCCAGACCGAGCAGAAAGACGCCGCGCGCCGCCGCCCAGGCCCGCGCGGCGACGACCGCCTGCGGGAAGACGGTCACGAACCACCACCCCGGTGCCTCGAGCCGGGAGACCGCGAGGTATTCGTCATCGCCGACGTTTTCAACGATCGTCTCGTTTCCACTGCGGCTGCGGGCACGATCGAAGATCCGCTGGAGATGCGGATCAGCCGTTTGCTCGATCGTCAATGCCCCGCCGTTGGCGAGGATCGCCTCCATGAACCGCGGATGCGCGATCAGGCCGCCGTCGTCGCGGAAGATGGCGGTATAGGCGCCCTCAATGTCCGAGTGCAAGGTGCGGTCGAGCAGCTCGCGCAACAGAATATCGTTTCCGACCGATAACAGATGCCGGCCGTCAAGGTTCGCCGGCTCGATCCCCGAAACCAGCCAGTCATCGACTCCGTAGTCGAAATAAAGGTTTGACCACAGGCGCGTGCCCACCTTTCGCTCCGGCGTCGCGAGTTGGACGACGCCGGCGGATGCGGGTGATATCAAAGACAGCTTGCCTTCGATCTCCCAGTCGCTCGCCTCCAGCGCCCACGGATGGTTCGGCCAGTACATCAGCACCGCATGCTCAGGGGTGATGACGTAAAGGTTGACGAAGCGGTTGCGCCACGCCGGTCCGAACCGCGCCAGCACGTCGAGCGCGACCAGCAGGCGCCGCTGTAGATCAAAGGAGACCTCACTGAACCGCCCGACATAGCCGGTGATCCCGGAGCTGCGATAGACGCTCGCATCGAGGCGAAGGTTCCCGGATGGATCGGCATGAAACAACGAGCGAAACCGCGCCGCGATCGCCTGATCGTCCGGTGCCTGATCGCGCGCCCGATATTCCGCGAGGTAGCGTTCGGCAAAGGTCTCGAGATGGTCGGCGGAGAGAACGAAGGCGATGCTCTCCCGCGCCTGTCGCTCGTGCGCATAGGTCGAGAGCTGGGCGAGCGCCTGATCTTGCAGCGCCGAGCGCACCTGCCAGTAGCTCAGCACCGAGGCGATCGTGACCACGACGCCGATGCGCACCGCGACCTGCCCGAGCGTGCGGCCGATCAACGAGCGGGTGCGCATCGATCACGCGCCCGCGCCGTCGCGCGTTCGTTCAAGGAACAAGCTGGGCCAGCGGCGGCGGGTTGGTAACGCCGAGCCGCGCCGCGATGGTCGGGTTGAAATAAAGCCGTCCCTCCCGGTTATAGGTCATCGGAATCCGCGATGGCGAGACACCGTCGAGGATCGCCATCGCCGCCTCGGCGGCCCATCGCCCCTGCTCCTCCGGAACCTTCGCCACGCCCAGCAGCGAGACATTCATCAGCCAGGAAAAGTCGGTTCCGGCGGGAATTCGCGAGCCGCCCGCGGCAAGCTCGCGCGCGGCTCGGGCGTCCCAGTCATGAATGGCGCCGACGCCGAGGATCAGCAGCATGTCGACCTCGTCCTGGGCCCGTTCGAACGCCTCGACCCACTGCGCGAAGGTATCGGCGAAATACACCTTATCGTAAGCGATCCCGAACACCTTGCGGTGGTATTCGAGTTCCTTGCGCTTCGTTTCGGTGTCCTCGGCGAGGAACCCGAGACGCGGTCCGTGCGCATACGGGCGCAGAAGGCGAATGATCTGCGGGATCGGCGAGACCTCGATCATGCCGGTCGCATTGGTGAATGGCAGGCCATAAGCGGCGGCGTCCCAGTTCAATCCGCAAAAGACGAACGGCAGCGCCGCGTCCTTATAGTAGGGCGCGATCACATACTTCGCCGCCGGATCGTCACTCGCCGTCACCACATCGGGAGCGAACCGCTCGATCTCCTCCTTGATCCGCAGCGCGGCAACCTCGATCTCGGCTTCGGAAGCGTGGCGCTTGCTGTCGAGAAAGACCACCTTGAGATCGACGCCGGTACCGGCGAACGCCGCGGCGATGGCCGCATCAATCCGGTCGTTCCACTCGTTGCCGGCGTGATAGGAATCGATATGCAGGACCCGCCGGCCGGCATAAGCGCCGGGATCGGCCGCCGGCGCCGGGGGCGAGCAGACGACGACGAGGGCAGCGAACGCCCACGCCAACAGTTGCATGCGTGCCAGGTCGGCCTCCCCCGTCGATCGGTGCCATGCCGGTGCGATGGCCGAATGATCGGCCATCGCACCGACTCAAGGCAAGGGCGACGAAGGCGGCCGCGAACACACGACGGTCACCCGGTGGCAGGAGCCTCGGGCGACGATGACAAACGCGGCTGAGGACTGGGATGGGCCTCAGATGTTCTGCAGGACGAACCGGTTGTTGAGCGATTGCGTCGGCCGCGCATCCATCGGGAACAACGTGGCAAATCGTCCAATCTGCTCCGCCGACGCCTCGATCGGGTCGCGCAGTACCGTCCACAGCACACCTTCGGAACACGGCGGTGTCGTCAAGGAGCCAAAGTAGCGAAAGTACGTCCGATCCTGCGGCAGCACGTCTTCGGGAGTGACGACCACGCCTGCCACCACCTGCTCCGGGCCGGCGCTCTCCGGCATGGCGTCAAACACGGGAGCCAGTGCTTTATTTTCACTCCCCGCGCGGATGAAGGCGCCGACGACGGCGATTTCCCGTTCGGCAGACAGATGAACGAAGTGCGCTTCCATTTCAAAGTGGTTGCCGACGAGAAGATGCTCGCTTGGATGATGGAAATGAAACTGGGCAAGAGCGTACGACTTGCCGGCAATGTGGGCGGTACTGCCCGGCTCGCAGTTCACCTGGATGGTATGGCCATTGTTGATGATGCGCAGGGGAATAGGCTTCCAGGCGATATCGAGACTGCCGAGCTCGGCGGGGATCGCCGCTCCGATATCGATCGGCGATTGCTGGGTTCCCAGCGCGCACGCCTTAAATGCCGGCTCAAGATCTCCCCAGAGCATCGGTCCCGCGTCACCTTCGTAGTCCCAGTGCGGGCCGTGCCCCTCGCCAGCAGCAGCTCTCGTCAGCGCGGCACACACCGGGCAAACGCTCATGAGCCCCATTGCGACGCCTTTAAGGACGGATCGTCTATGCATGCCGGTGCTCCCTGCTCAAGACTTCGGCGTAAACGGGCACGTTTAGCAAAAAAACTACCCCCGTCGGGTTAAGCGCGCAAGTGCTGGTGATCTCGTCCGGGTAAAGTTTCAACGGCGATCGTCCGCGACGCCTTCGCGGTAATCGTCCGCGACGCCTTCGCGTCGGTCATCGAGACATTTGCCGTGTTCGCGCAGCGCCTTTGCCGTCGGCGAGACGAGTTGGCGGCGGGCGATGACGAGAACCATCAGCACGGTCGCAACGATAAAAACCCGCGGATCGATGAACCAGCCGAACGCGGCGAAGGCGAAGTAGTAGGCGCGCACGCCGGCATTCAGCTCGCCGACCGCATACGTCAGCACCGCCGCCATCCGTTCGGCGTAGGCATCGACGTCGATGGACTCGCGGCGCGCGTCCGGAGCGCTACCCACGACCGCGGAGAAGTAGTTGAACTGGCGCAGCGCCCAGGTGAACTTGAAAAAAGCATAAATAAATATCGCGATGAGCAGCACGACCTTCCATTCGAACAGCCTCTGGCCGCCGCCGAGCAGGAGGGTGATGTTGCCGATGGCGGCGTAGATACGGTCGGCCGATCCCAGCACGCCGATCAGTCCGGCGACGACGAACATCGTCGTTGACGCGAAAAAGGACGCGCTGTGGATGACGTGCCCGACCAGCGTCGAGTCGACGATGCGGTTCTCACGCACCAGCAACGCGCGCATCCAATGGCGGCGCAGCGACGCGAGCGCGGCATTGATGCTCGTGCGGCGTCGCCATCGCCCGTCAAACAGGGCCTGGTAGACGACCCAGACGACGAAGAAGTTGGTAACGGCGACGATATCCAGCGTGGAGAATTCGCCCGCCATGGTGCTCTTTCTCTCCTCGTTCGCAACCAACAACTGGCGCGAAGCCGTCGCGCCGCTGCCCGCATCCCGCGATGATCGGCCATCGCTTCCCGGCCGCCGGGGCGTGATCCGCTGGCGAGGGGCTACGCCAGGCGAGTCGTCCAACGCTCGTTCCTACCCCGCTCAGGATCAACGCTTCTTCTCGCATGACGGTTATTACCCGTTTCACAGGCTGTCACAAAATTGCGCGCAGGCAAGCCAAAGCTAGGAAGGCCCACTACTGGACGCTACTAATCATCCTCGGAATGAGCCGCCGGCCCCAGGGAATGACCCCAGGGAATGAAATGGCGGACGCCGTCAGAGTCGAAGGGACAAGACGATGGGCACGCAAACCTTTCGCTTGCGGAGCGCTGACGCTATCAGCAGCCTCGTCGCCGCGCATGAATCGATTGACGCTTTCAGCACCGCAGCCGCAGAGGCGGCCACCTCCGTCAACGACTGGCTGGCAGGTGACGCCGAGGTGCCGGCGGGCGCCCGCGTCGCCCTCGCCGCCGAGGCCGCAAACGCCGAGGAGTCCGTGGACGGCGTGGATGCAGAGATCGCGACCGTCGCGCTTCAGACGCTGAACGGCCTGGCCGGCGACGATACCGTCGCAGGCGATGTCCTCGCCGGCAGCGGGGGGACCGTCGGCCTTCTCGCCCTCGCCGGCGCCGGCGGCGAGGTCTCGGCCGCGCAGGGGGCGATTGGTGCCGGTCGCGGGGGCGATAGCGGCCAGCTCACCGCCTTCGACGATCAGCTTTTGGGCGGGCTCGGCGATGATCGGTTGGTCGGCGATGTCTTCTCGGCGGGAAAGGGGCTGATTACCCTGACTGCCGACAGCGGCCGTGGCGGCTCGTCGAGCGTGGCGCTCAGCGGCCTTGCAGGCAACGCCGACACCATCCGCGCGTTCAACGACACCCTGCTGGGCGGTGATGGCAATGATCTCATTGTCGGTGACGTTCACCGCGCGTTCGCCATCGGCGATATTACCCTCGACGCCCTTGCGGGGACCGGCGCCGACGCCGCCAGCGGGATCGGCGCCGACGGCGGCACCGACGCCGTCGTCCGGGCGTTCGACGATTCGCTGATCGGCACGTCCGGCGACGATACGCTCGTCGGGGACGTCTTCGGTATCAGCGATTCCGGCGTGGTTCATCTCGCCGCTGCGGCCGGTGATGGCGGAGACGGATCACCCGGCGGCAACGGCGGCGGCGACGGGCGTATCTTCGCGTTTGACGACACCTTGCGCGGTGGCGACGGTGGCGACGTCATGATCGGCGACGTCTATCGCCTGTTCAGTCACGACCGCGCCGAGATTCTCGTCTCCGCGGGCGGTGGCGGCACGGCGATTTACGGCGAGATCGGCACGACGATCGCGGCGGAAGGCGGCAGCGGTCATTTCGACCGAGCGGCGATGGATGTGCTCTTCGGCGTCAACGGTGACGACGTGCTCGTCGGCGACGTGGCACACGTCAGCGCGTCGGGCGACGTCTCCCTGACCGCCGAGGCGGGGAGCGGCGCCACACTCCCCAGCGATGCCGGGGTCGGCGGCAACGGGGGCAGCGACAATGATGTGGGTGCCTTCCATGACCTGCTCAGCGGCGGCAACGGCGCCGACCTTATCGTCGGCGACGCGCGCGGGCTCGACGATGACGGTGCGATGACATTGTTGGCGGCGGCAGGCAGCGGCGGCGTCAGCAGCTACGGCACCCTCGGCGGCGACGGCGGCGATGCCAACCGGACAAGCGGATTCAACGATACGCTCGACGGCGGCGGCGGCGCGGACACCCTCGCAGGTGACGTCCTGTCGGACCATGCATCCGGCACGATCCTGCTGGCTGCGTCCGCCGGCTGTGGCGGCTATGGTTACGACCGCATTGGCGGGACGGGCGGAGCGAACAATACGGCGGCCGCCTTTAACGACATCCTGACCGGGGGCGACGGCAACGACGTTCTCGTCGGCGATCTCGCCGCGTCGTTCGCCGATGGCGCGCCGTTTGAATTGACCCGGGCAACGCTGAGCGTCCGCGTCGGCGCGCAGGGTGCCGCAGGCGCCGCCAACGGTGGCGCGGACAACGTCGTGCAGGCGTTCGACGATACGCTCGCGGGCGGTAACGGCGATGATCTGCTGGTTGGCGACGTGTTCTTGGCCATCGATACCCTCGACCAGCGCCTGATCCTGCGGATCGATGCCGCGGGCGACGCCGGCAATCAAATGACCGCCTTTCGCGACCGCCTCGATGGCGGCGACGGTAACGATACGCTCTATGGCGATTTCTTTGACGGCGCCGCCGGCTTTTCCGCGCTTCTCTCGCCGGGCGGTACGTTCGGCGGCCTGCCGTTGATGTTCGCCGACACGCTGGCGGGCGGAGGCGGCGACGACGTCATCGCCGGCGGGCTCGGCACGGACACCCTGTCCGGCGGTGGAGGTGCCGACCGCTTCGTCTGGACGCTCGACGATCTGAGTTTTGCCCCTGGCCTGCCGCCGGTCGATACGATCACCGACTTCGACCTTAATGATACCCTCGATCTCAGCGGCTACTTCGCCGCGTTCAATTTCCCGGTCGGCGTTGCGCCGGATGCGACCTACATCTCGCTGCGCGTCGACGGCGGGGCGACCATCGTCGGCGTAAACGCAAGCGGTGGCCCCAGCCACGATGACTTCGTCCGGCTCGCCGGTTTTACCACGGCCCTTGACGTCCAGGACCTCATCGACAGCGGCGTCATCCTGATCGCCTGATCCGCTGGCCTCGGCTGTTTCTTCTGGCCTGTGATTGTTGGAGCTCGGGCAGAGTGTTATGCTGATGGTTCCGGCCAAAGGCGCCGTCTGACACTTGGCAGTGCAACGTTTAAAATAGCAAAGTTCGTTTCTTCTTAAGGGGGGGGGATCAACGCACATGGGACTCATTGCGCCGGTCTGGCCGGCAGGGTTGGCGCGTCTTGTCGGCGACATCACCAACGAGGACGGAAGCGGCGCCGGCCTGACGCTTGGCGCCGGCAACGCCGATAGCGTCGTCGGCGGTGCCGATGGCGAGATCGTGCGCGGCTTTGCGCAGACGCTGAGCGGATCGGACGGCGCCGATCTGATCGTCGGCGATGTTCTGGTCAGCGGCGGCGGAGACGCCGCGCTGCTCTGCCGTGTCGGCGCCGGCGGGAAGACCCGGTACAGTTATCCAGACTACACGTACTCTTCCGCGGGCTCGGGCGGCAGCAATGCCCGGGCGTTCGCGTTCAACGATTCGCTCTACGGTGGAGCTGGCGACGATGTCATAGCCGGCGACGTGCTGGCCAGCGGCAAGGGTGATGTTGACCTTTCGATCGCCGTCGGCGACGGCGGCTCGACCGCGGCGGCACCGGTTGGTAGCGGCGGATCGAACAACCTCGCACGTGCCTTTGCGGACACGATCAATGGAGTCGACGGCGACGACGTTTTGGCTGGCGATGTCTTCCGATCGGTCGCGCTCGGCAATACGACTCTCGCCATTTCCGTCGGCCACGGCGCCGCCGTCGCATCTCGTGGTCATTATTTCGAAGCCTTTCCGCAGGCTGGCGGATCAGACAACATTGCACGAGGTTTTGCCGACTCGCTGGTCGCCGCAGGCGGCGACGATGTGCTCGCCGGTGACGTCCTTTCGACCTTTGAGTTCGGAACGGTCGCGCTGAGTGTCGCCGCCGGTGTTGGTGCGAGTGGGTATAGTGTCGCAGGCAGTGGCGATGATAACCGCGCGTTCGCGGCGAGCGACACACTACGCGGCGGCGATGGCAATGACCTGATCTCTGGCGATGTTCTGAGGTTTTCCAGCCATGGCACAACCACCGGAGTCGTTTCGGCGGGTGACGGTGGAAATGGTGCCGCGGGCCGTTTTGGCGATACGACCGGCGGACACGGCACCGACGGCAACGCCGCGCTCGTCGGCAACGACCACGTCGTCGCCGGGAATGGCGACGATACGGTGGTCGGCGATGTCTATAACCAGCTGTCCGCGGGCGACGTTGGCCTCGCCGTTTCCGCCGGTTGCGGACACGACGCCTCGTTGATCGGAACCTACCAGGGTCCGTCGGGTGGCGCTGGTGGAGGCGCGAATTACGCCGGCGGCTTCAATGATCTGATGCTCGGCGGCACCGGCGCCGATCGCGTCGTCGGCGACGTCGCACTGTTCGATTCCACCGGCGCGCTGAGCCTCAGCGTCGCCGCCGGTTCCGGCGGTTCGGTGACTGCCACGACCAACAATTACTACGGCAACGGCGGCAACGGCGGCAGTACGAATTCGGTCCATGCCTTCTCGGACGACTTGAGGGGCGGCGACGGTAATGACTGGCTGGTCGGCGACATCGAGGTGAGCAACTCTAATGGGGACCTCTCGCTGACCGCCGCGGCGGGCAATGGCGGCGATGGCAAGGGCGAAGCCTATGCCGCCGGAGCGGGCGGGACGGGTGGCGATGCCAACCTTGCGGTGGCCTTCAATGACCGTCTCGAAGGGGATGACGGTGCCGATACATTGGTCGGCGACATCCTCATCAGCGACCCCAATACCGCGTATGAGGGTACACTTGATCTCAGCGTCAATGCCGGGGGCGACGGCAGCGGTTCGACTGTGGCACTCGGCGGTGCCAGCAATGCGGTCTCGGCGTTCAACGACACCTTGCAAGGCGGCGCTGGCGACGACCTGCTGGTCGGCGACGCCTTCAAGATCGGCGGTCAGAGCGATGCCCCCTATATCGGCATCGTCGGCGGCAGCGATGATACGGTGACCGCCTTTCAGGACATCCTGGTCGGTGGTGAGGGCAACGATACGCTGATCGGCGATACCAACGATACTCTCCGTTCCGACATTTTGCTCCACATCGACGGCACGTTCACCGGTCGCGACGGCCTGTTCGGCGATACGCTGATCGGCGGCAAGGGCAACGACGTCCTTCAAGGGGGACTGGGCGCGGACAGCATGACCGGGGGTCCCGGCACCGACCGGTTCGTTTGGACGAACGGCGACTTCGAGAACATCGCCTCGCCGACTTTTACGTGGCAACCGCCGGTCGATACCATCACCGACTTCGCAGCCGGCGACGTCCTCGACTTCAGCGGAGCTCCATACCCTCACGTCAGCGGCCTTTCGACCGATGGCACCAGTACGATCGTGCAGGGGGACTTTTTTGGGACGACTTACGATCTCGTCCGTCTGAACGACTTCACGACCACCCTCAGCCTCCAGCAACTCATCGACAGCGGTGTCATCCTGATCGCATGATCGTGGCGGCGTGCTAGCATGGAGCCCGCGGCGCACCGGGGATGGGGACTTCCTCCCCCGCGCGTTGTTCTTGTGCGTCCCCGCTCTGCCGATCGTAATGCTTGCCGAATGAGTTCGATGACCACCCAGCTCGCCGCCACCGCTGACCATCCTGCACCTGCCGCCGCCCTGCCGGTCCCGCAGTTCCGCTTTCTCGCCTCGCGCCAGCTCACCGCGTTCATGGCCGAGCATAAGCTGAGCCTCGGTTTCACCACCTACCAGGCGGGGCTGATGTTTCTCGTCGGCCTGCAGGACAACGGCCGCTTTCATTTCGCCAACCGCAGCTTTCCGCGCTGCATGGGGCTGTGGTGCGATGGCGAGCAGATGTGGATGAGCTCGCTCTACCAGCTGTGGAACTTCCGCAACGTGCTGGCGCCGGGCGAGACGCGCGGCGGCTACGACCGGCTGTTCGTTCCGCGCGTCGCCTATACCACCGGCGATCTCGACATTCATGACATCGGCGTCGACGCTGGCGGGCGGGCGGTCTTCGTCAACACGCTCTACTCGTGCCTCGCCCGGCCGTCGGACGCCCATAGCTTCGTGCCGCTATGGAAGCCGCCGTTCATCAGCAAGATCGCCGCCGAGGACCGCTGCCATCTCAACGGCATGGCGATGGCGGACGGCCGGCCGCGCTACGCCTCGGCGATCTGCCGAAGCGACGCGGCCTCCGGCTGGCGCGACCGGCGCGAGGACGGCGGCTGCCTCGTCGACATCGACGCCGACCGGCTGCTGACCACCGGGTTATCGATGCCGCACTCGCCGCGGCTGTGGCGGGACCGGCTGTTCGTACTCGAGTCCGGTACTGGCTGGTTCGGCGAGGTCAACCGCGCGACCGGCGCCTTCCAGCGGATGACCTTCTGCCCCGGTTATCTGCGCGGCCTTGCCTTTCACAAGGATTTTGCCATCGCCGGACTTTCCAAGCCCCGTCGCGACATGGCCTTTTCCGGCCTTGCGCTCGACCGGGCGCTTGCCGAGCGCGACGTCGACGCGCGATGCGGGATCGTCATCATCGACCTTGCTTCGGGCGACCTCGTTCACTGGCTGCACATCGAGGGCGACATCGGCGAGCTCTACGACGTCGTCGCCCTGCCCGACTGCCAGCGGCCAATGCCGCTGGGCGTGCTCACCGACGAGGTCCGCCGCGCGATCACCATAGGCGAGCCCGCCGCACTATCGCCGGGTCCGTGAGCCGGCGCGACGCCGGCGGAAGCGACACCGCGGCGCCGGCGATTTTCGGTTTCGGCCCGGCGCGCGGGTCGTGGCCAGCGCGCCGGCGCCAGCCTAAAGCCGCGTCTTGGCGCCGAGAGAGGCGAGGAAGCTGTCCGTCGAGCCGGCACGCAGCAGCGATAAGGCACACCCGAGTTCGCGATCGCCGGGCGGATCGCCAACGGCGGGGCAGGACTCGGCATTGACCGATCCCTGCGAGGTATGCTGGGCTTCCCCCTGCGCCGGCAGCGCACCGGGAAGGTCGACCTCGTGGGAATTATCGCCTGAGGCGTCTTCCACACCGGTCAGGGCGATGTCGGGTACGACGCCGCGGGCCTGGATCGCCTCGCCTGAGGGCGTATAGTAAAGCGCGGTCGTCAACTTCAGCGCGCCTTCGATCGGCAGGCGCATGACCGTCTGCACCGAGCCCTTGCCAAACGACCGCGAGCCGATCACCGTTGCGCGGTGGTGATCCTGGCGCGCGCCGGCAACGATCTCGGAGGCCGACGCCGAACCGGAGTTGATCAGCACGACGATCGGCAGCCCCTCGACGAGGTCGCCGCGGTCGGCGCGGAACGTGCGGTCGCTCCCCAGTTCGCGCCCGTGAATGCTGACGATGGTTCCGGAATCGAGAAACTCGTCGGCCACGGCGAGCGACTGATCAAGCAGCCCCCCCGGATTATTGCGCAGATCAATGACCAATCCCTGCAGGTTGTTCCGCCCGGCGCGCTTCATGTCGGCCACGGCCTGCTCGACCCCGTCGCCGACCTTCTCATTGAAGCTGACGATCCGCAGGTAGCCGATGTTGCCTTCCATCCGCCAACGCAGTGGCTCGATGGTGATGATGGCGCGGGTGATGACGACGTCGAAGGTTGGTCCCTTGTCGCGTTGAATGCTGAGCTTGATCCGGCTTCCCGGCTCGCCGCGCATCGTGTTGACCGCATCGCGCAGGTTCATTCCTTCGATCGAGGCGCCGTCGATGCCGACGATCAGATCGCCTGGCTTCAGACCGGCGCGATCGGCGGGCGTGCCCTCGATCGGTGAGATCACCTTGATTCGCCCGTCTTCCTGGGTGACCTGAATCCCCAAGCCGCCGAATTCGCCGGAGGTCACCATCTCGGATTCCCGCAGTTCCTCGGCGGTCAGATACGCCGAATGCGGATCGAGCGAGGCGGTCATCGCGTCGAGCGCGATCTCGACGAGCTGGCTCGCCGGCATCGATGCCGGCGCCGGGTCCTGGCACGAACGCCATCGATGGCGGCGTCGATCAGCTTGCTTTCCGGCACCTCTTCGACGTACGCCATGCGCACGCGCTTGAGGGCATCGCGGAATTGCTTGAGCTGCCGCGTGTTATTCGGATCACTCGCGTAGGTGGCAAAAAACGCGTTAAAGCGCCCGATATCGCTGGTCGCGCGAGTCCACGAATGGGCGGCTCCGAACGATTGCGCCTGAGCGGTCTGCGATGGGGCGGTACGTATCGCCGGCGGGTGCTCGCTCGCCCAGCCGTCCACCCCGGCCGCCAAGCCAGCGGCGAACGCCAAGGCCACCGCGATAAACCACATCGTCCTGACGTTACGCAAAACGTTCAACGCTCCGTCCCTCCACCGCGTCGCCGACCCACGATGGGTGCCGCGATGTACAAACCTGCTTCGCGCCGTCCGGCATCATGCCCGCGGCGGACCCTGCCAAAGCAAACCCCGCCCATGTTACGGCAACTCCTTGCATATGGTCCACAGAGCGCGCCGTGCAATTCAAGCGATCCATTTCAGCAGCAAGACGATCATAGCGCGATCTCTTTTGTTTGCCCGGTGATATGAGCAGGACCAGACGCCGTCGCGCGGCCGGGAGCAGAGGCGCGTTTCCGCGCGTCAGCGCTCCCCGCTGCACTTCCCGCCGCGGGGCGGCCAAGTGCCTCAAAACTCGTCCACAGCGCCAGAGTCCACAAGACAAGCGCGCTCGCCTGATGCATCGCCGCCAGCGGCAGGGCGACGATGGAGAGCAAGGTCGCGATCCCCAGCCCGACCTGCACGCACACCCAGCCGGCAAGCGCCGCCGATGCCCGCCGTACCTCGGCGGTCGTGCCCGGGCGGCGTGACCAGACGAACTGCGCCAGCACGCAGGAGAACGTCGTCAACGCCAGCAAGCGGTGGGTGAACTGAACGGTGGTGACGTCCTCGAAGAACGAACGCCACCACGGCGAGGACGCGAGCAGGTGCGCCGGGATCAGCTCGCCGTCCATCAGCGGGAAAGTGTTATAGGCGTATCCCGCATCGAGACCGGCGACGAAACCGCCGGACACGATGGTAACGAAGATCAACGCCGTGATCGCCATCGCCCGGCCGGCGACGGCGCGCGAGGGAAGCACAACCGCGCGCCGGGGCAATAGCAGGCCGAGCGCGACCCACAAGATATACGCATAGATGACCAGCGCCATGCCGAGATGCGCGGCGAGGCGGTACTGGCTCACGTCGGGCCGGTCGACCAGGCCGCTGGCGACCATGTACCAGCCGAGTCCGCCCTGCAGGCCGCCGAGCACGAACATGCCGAGAAGCTTCAGCGAAAAGGCGCGATCGATCCAGCGGCGGGCAAGAAAGACGATGAACGGAACGGCAAAGGCGAGTCCGATCAGTCGCCCCCACAGCCGGTGCACGAACTCCAGCCAAAAGATGCTCTTGAAATCGGCCAGGGACATCCCGGCATTGATCTTCTCGTATTCGGGGAAGGCCTTGTAGGCGGCGAACGCCTGCTCCCAGGACTCCTGCGACAAGGGTGGCAGCCAGCCGGTGACCGGCCGCCATTCGACCATTGACAAGCCGGATTGCGTCAGACGTGTAAGACCGCCCAACACCACCATGGTGAAGACCATTCCGGCAAGCACGAGGAGCCAAGAACCGAGTATCCGCTCCCGACGCCGCGCGCCGCCATTGTCCTTGTACTGCACCGGATCTACCCTGCCCGTTCTATCGTTTGCCCGCTCGCGCCACCCGCCCGCACCGCGCCTGCGAACGCGGTACGCGCGGTTGAGCATCGCAGTATCGTCGTCGCGCCTGGCGAATCCAAGCACCTCCTTGTGCTTGCGCGCAGGATCGGCGCGCTTGCGGGCGCGATCAGCGGACTTGCGGCGTACCGCAGCTTCGCTTAGGTGTGGTCAACGACGAAGCCACGCGGGACGGGCAGGAAGGACAGACAAAGGTGACGGCCGAATCCGTGCACCCGGTTTATCTTGTCGGCGCGGGTCCGGGCGATCCCGACCTGCTGACGGTCAAGGCCGTGCGCGCCTTGCAGGAGGCGGACGTCGTCGTTTACGACAAGCTCGTTTCTGCCGCGATCCTCGACCTCATCCCAGCGGGTGCCACGCGCATTTTTGCCGGCAAGGTCGCCCGCAATCACCATATGCAGCAGGCGGAGATCAACGCGCTCCTGGTTGGTCTGGCGAAGTCCGGCCGCCGTGTCGTCCGCCTCAAGGGCGGCGATCCGTTTCTTTTCGGCCGCGGCGGCGAGGAAGCGCTGGCACTTGCCGGACACGGCCTGTCGTTTGTCATCGTGCCGGGGGTAACGTCGGCCTCGGGGTGCACCGCCTACGCCGGTATTCCGCTGACGCATCGCGGCCTCGCCCACGGAGTCCGCTTCGTCACCGGCCACACCCAGGACGAGGACCGCCTCGAACTCAACTGGCAGAGCTTGGCTGATCCCGAGACCACGCTCGTCGTCTACATGGGCCGGATCAACGTCCAGCGCATCGCCGAGCAACTGATCGCCCACGGGCTTGCCGCCGACACGCCGGCGGCGGTGATCGTCGACGGCACACGGGCAGATCAGGCGAGCATCGTAACCAACCTCTCGTCCCTGCCGGAGTGCGTCGAGCAGATAGGACGGGCGGCACCGACACTGCTCGTCATCGGCCGGGTCGCGGCGCTGGCTGGCGCGCTGAGCTGGTTCGCTCCGACGTCGGCGGACGATGCAGGATCACGCTCGGCCGGCTGAACGCCGGCTTGCATTACAATCGAGCCCACGCCGCACTGAGCGTCTCATGCGAGCCTCGCCCGCCTGATGGCCGCGGCGGCGGAGCAGATCCGACGCCGCCGCGGGTGCAGGTGATGATTTTGCGGTAGTCGGCTTACGGTGCGACCTTTTCCGGGTGCTCCCGGTCTGTCCGGCACCACCGCGCCATCTCGTGCGCGGCGTGGCGCGCCCATTCGGCCGCCTCGTGGCCGATCTGCGCGTAGCGTTCCGCGCGCTGACGCTCAAGGCCAATCATCGCGTTGATAACCGCCGGGTCCGGCATTTCCGGTGTTTCGTTGGCGGTCAGCGCCGTCGCGGGCCGCTGCCCGCTGCGCTCGTTCAGTCTTTCGAATCCGTCCATCATGCAACCCTCGCATCCAGAGAATTGGCTACCCTTCGGCGGATCCTCCCTCGGTTTCCTTTTCCGTCGCCGCCGCGAAAGCGCGCTCGCGCCGCGGCTCCCTATAGACGTCGGATCATCGAGCCCTGGAATCAATGGGATTGCTGCGCTGCAAAATTAGGAACCTGCGAACTAGTGCATTTTTGTCGCACTCTTGTCACATTGGCCTGGTTCACCGGCTGACGCGCGCTCCTGCGCCGGCGCACCAAACCCTGGCCGCGTCAAAACAGGTGCTGTCCGCCGGTTACCCACAGTTCGCTGCCGGTGACGTATCCCGAATCGGGCGAGCACAGGAAAAAGATCGCGTTCGCCACGTCCTGCGGCGTTCCCATTCGCTCCAGCGGAATTCGCGGGATGAGCACATCGTACTCCGGCTGGATCATGTCGGTTTCGATCTCGCCGGGCGCGACGGCATTGACACGGATGTCGAGGGCGGCGCACTCGTAGGCCAGCTCGCGGGTAAGCGCCGACAGGGCCGCCTTGGAGATCGAATAGGCCGAGCCGGCGAACGGATGCACCGCATGCCCGGCGATCGAGGTCACGTTGACGACGGCGCCTTTTCCCTTGTGCAGGGCGGCGGCGAAACCGCGGACGAGGCGCAGCGCGGCGAAGAAGTTGATCTCGAGGACCTCGTGCCAAGCGTCGAGGTCTCCATTCAGGCAGCCCAGCCGCTCCTTGTAAGGCGTCTTTGGCGACATTCCGGCATTGTTGACCAGCGCTTGCAGCGGCCCACCGTCGAGCACCGCGTTGGCGGCATCGACGAATGCGGCGAGGCTCGCGGGATCACCAAGGTCGGTCGGAATGTGGCAGGTCCAGTTGGGGTCGCGCCGACATTCCGCCGGTGTATCATCCCGCGAGCAGGTCAGGATTCGCCAGCCGCGGTCGAGGAAGGCCTTTGCCGTCGCGTGGCCAATTCCCCGGCTCGCGCCGGTGATGATCACCGTCGGCCGCGAGGCAGCACCCTCGCTCATCGCCCACGGCCCGCCGGCGTCGGCGTCCATCTGCCTTGGTTCATCGGCCCCTCCGCGACGCGCCGTCAGTGGACGATGAGCAGCGGCATCGCCGCCTTCTCCAGCATGTAGCGGGTCACACCGCCCAAGATCAGCTCGCGCAGGCGGCTGTGCGAATAGCCACCCATCACCACGAGGTCGGCGCCGGCCGCGGCGTCGGCGAGCGCCTGACCCGCCGCGCCGTGGGGGGCAACGGCAAACCGGGCGCTGGCAATGCCGTGCCAGGTGAGATAATCAGCGATGTCGTCGAGCGTGGCGCGGCCGGCGCTCTCCTCCTGGACGCTCACCGCGGTGACCTGCTCCGCCGCATGCAGGAACGGCATCGCGGCGGCGACCGCGCGCGCGGCTTCGGCGCTGCCGTTCCAGGCGACGACGATCTTCTTGCCGACGCTGTACGCTTCATGCCCGGCGACGAGCACGGGACGCCCGGTCTCGAAGAGAGTCACGCTGAGGGTCATCCGGGTGCCGCTGGTATCACCCGGCGCCGGACGCCCGATGACGATCAGGTCGGACAGGCGGCCGAGGTGGACCAGCGCCTCGTCCTCGCGTCCGCTCCGCTCGATCCATGCCGCGGATGGGCCGCCGGCGTTCGGCGCAGCCACGGTGGGCATTCCCGCTTCGTGCTGCTCGCGCACGAACATCTCACGCGCGCCGCTCGCGCGGGCGGCGCTCTCCCGCTCGCTCAGATCGATCAGTTCCTGGACGACCGCGCCGGACATGCCTTCGCCGACGAACGGCACGGTTTCCGCCGCCTCGATCCGCACATGCAGTCCCTCGACGTGCGCGCCGAACGTGCGCGCCACCGCGAACGCCGTTCGCAGCGCGATGCGTTCATGCTCGGCATCCTCGATTGGAACGAGAATCTTGCGAATATTCATCACTCTTGTCCCCGTCTATCGTCGCGCTGCCACGGTCCGGACGGCGCTTGCGGTCACAAACCCGTCTATCGCCGGGATCACATACCGAGCCATGCACACGCCGCGTCGAGCGTCTGTGTCGCATCGCCCGAGGAATCGAGGCGCCACCAGTCGATGTCGCCGAGATCGTAGGCAAGCTGCAGACGAACAACCTCCGGTGTGGCGTCGGAAACGTTGTTCCGTCGGCCGGCGACCCGCTGCTCGAGCAGTCCGGAGGCGGCGTTCAACCAGATGCCATGAAAGGCGACGCCGGCCAGCCGGGCGACCTCGGCGATCGCTGCTCGCTCCTCGGGCCGGGCGAACACGGCATCGGCGATGACCGGACAGCCGGCGGCGAGCGCCCGCCGCGCTTCGTCGAACACGGCCTCGTAGGTCCGCCTGCCCATCGCCTCGCTGTAGTCGTGAGTTCCGAGGCGGGTGCCGAGCGCGACGCCGGCCAGCCGCTTGCGGGTGGAATCCGTACGCACGACGCGGGCGCCGGGAGCTGGGCCGAGGCGCGGCGCCAGCTCGCGTGCCAGTCGCGACTTGCCGGAACCGGACAGGCCGCCGACAGCGATCAGGCACGGGTGCGGCTCGGCCAGGACGTCGAACGCAAGATCAAGATAGCGGCGCGCCGATCGCGCCCGTTCATCCGCCTGCCCCGCGCTCGACTGGCTGGCGGCGGCGAGTGCCTCGATGTGGCTGCGAATGGCGGCGCGCATCGATAGGAACAGCGGCAGCGCCGCGAGGCCCGAAACGTCGCCGCTCCCATCACCGGTGTTATCGAGATAGCGGTTGAGCACGATGCTGGCGAGCAGCGGGTACCCGCAGAAATGCAGGTCCATCACCAGGAAGGCGAGGTCGTAGAGCACATCGATCGCGGCGAAGGACGGATCGAACTCGATGGCGTCGAAAAGCACTGCGTGACCGTTGTGGACAACGATGTTGCGCAAGTGGAGATCGCCGTGGCAGTGGCGGACGAACCCCTCGTCTCGCCGATGATCGAGCAAGGGGGCCAGGCGCACGAAGGCGCGCTGCGACGCATCGACGAGCCTGCGCGCCTTGGCAGGATCGAGGATCGCCGCATCGGCGCTCTCGAAACAGGTCCGGTTGCCGTCCAGCACCCGGGCGACACCATCTGCACCGCCGTCGGCCGGTCGGCGCTCGGCACTGTCGTGAAAGCGCGCGATCGCATCGGCGAGGCTTTCCATGGCGAAGCGATCAAGCCTGCCGGCGGCGGCCAGCCGGTCAAACAGCGCCTCCTGATCGAACCGGCGCAGCTTCACCACCCAGTCGACAATTTCTCCCTCGCCGCCGAGCGCCAGCCCGCCATTCGATCGGCGCACGATCGGAATGACGCCGCGGTAGAGGTCGGGCGCCGTCCTGCAGTTGACCTCAACCTCGGCCTCGCAGAACCGTCGACGTCGCTCGCAGGTCGAATAATCGAGATAAGGAAACCGGACGGCCCGCTTCAGTTTATAGACCTGATCGCCGACCAGAAACAGCACCGAGGCATGGGTATCGATGCGCTCGACCGGCCTTGGCTCGATACCGGCTTCGGCATAGGTGTCCGGACGCGAGAGAAACGCCACCACTTCGCTCTGGTTCTCGACGATCATCGCCGCCCCTGCGCCTCAATCGCACACCGATACCGGTATCCACGCCTGTTATCCACCCGCGCGGGGCCCTCATGCAATGCGCAGGCTCAATCGAACGCCCGCCTGGGTTCGGCAACGCCGCAGGGGTCCTCGTGGATCAGCACCTCGGCATTCGGGAAGGCGCGTTCGACGTCGCGCATGACCGCGTCGGCGATGACGTGCGCATCGATGAGTGTCAGGTTGCCGTCGAGCTCGAGGTGGAACTGGATGAACGCCTGGGTGCCGGACGAACGGGTGCGCAGGTCATGAACGTTGACAACCGAGGGATGCGAGACGGCGATGGCGCGAATGCGCGCACGGTCCGCCTCCGGTAGTTCCCGGTCCATCAACAAGTTGAAGCTCGACTGGAAGATTCCCCAGGCGCTCCAAACGATATAGGCGGCAACGGCGATGGCGAACAGCGGATCGGCGAGCGTCCAGCCAAGGTGGGTCGAGGCGAGGAGCGCGGCGATGACCCCGCTGTTGACCAGAAGGTCGGACTTGTAGTGCAAGGCGTCGGCGCCAATGGCGACCGAGGACGTCTTGCGGATTACCCAGCGCTGATAGAGAACCAGGGCCAGGGTGACGACGATCGACAGCAGCATCACCGCGATGCCGATCGTCTCGTTGCCGATCGGCGCCGGATGCGTCAGCCGGCCGACGGCCTCGATCAGGACGAACACGGCGGACCCGGCGACGAAGGCCGCCTGGCCGAGGCCGGCGAGCGGCTCGGCTTTGCCGTGTCCGAAGCGGTGCTCGCGATCGGCGGGAACACCCGCCTGGCGGATGGCGATCAGGTTGATCAGCGACGCGGCGAAATCGAGCATCGAATCGATCAGCGTCGAGAGCAAGCTGACCGAGTCCGTCACGGCATAGGCAAGGCCCTTGGCGCCGATCAGTCCGACGGCGACCAGGACGGATGCCACGGCGGCGATCGTCTTCAGCCGGTGCGCGCGCGCCGCCCCGGCACCGGCGTTGCTCGTACTGCTGCCCGGCACCGCGCTGATGCCCTCCATCAGGGAAACAGTTCCTCGACCGCCCATCCATCCCCCGAGCGCGCGAAGACGAAGCGCATGTGCAGGCGGAACGACCGATCCTGCCAGAATTCGATACGTTCCGGCACAACGCGGAATCCCGACCAGTGGGGCGGGCGCGGCACCTCGCCGAGGTGAAACTTCGCGGTATATCGGGCGACTTGCGCCTCTAGCTCGAAGCGCCCGATCAGCGGTTGCGACTGTCGCGATGCCCAGGCGCCGATCTGGCTGATGCGCGCCCGGGTTGCAAAATAGGCATCCGCCTCGGCAGTGGAGACCGCCTCGACCGGTCCTTCGACACGCACCTGCCGGCGCAGCGATTTCCAGTGAAAGCACAGGGCCGCCCGCGGATGCGCCGCGAGTTCGCGTCCCTTGCGACTCCCGAGATTCGTATAGAAGGCAAAACCGCGCTCATCGACGCCCTTGAGCAGCACCATCCGCGCCGACGGATTGCCATCGGCGCCGACGCTCGCCAAGGTCATCGCGTTCGGATCATTCGGCTCGCTGCGCTCGGCTTCGGCGAGCCACGCTTCGAACAGCCGGATCGGATCAGTGTGTTCGTCGATGTGCATGGGGCCTCGAACGACAGCCGCTTGTAGGGCGGCTGCGGTTTGCGCGGAAGACTGACGCCGCGGAACGCAACTTGGACCTTACCACGTTCAGCTTTCCCCGCCACCCGCTACGCACGAAATGGACGTGGCGCACCACCGAAACGCCGGGCGTTCCGGTTGTAGCATGGGTTCCGCCTAGACAGTGGCAAGAGCATGGAAACCGGGTTCAAGCGGAACGTCGGCGGGACGGACATTGAGCGCGGTAACGCAAGCCGCAGGCGGACCCTGCCGGCAGGCGCTCACCATCGCTTCGATGTCGTCAGACGGACCGGAGAACAGCGCTTCGACCGATCCGTCGCTGCGGTTGCGCACCCAGCCGGACAGACGCCGGCGGATCGCCTCCTGCACCGTCCACCCCCGGTACCATACGCCCTGCACCCGCCCCTCGATCCGCACGAGCACCGCTTTCATCGGCGCATCGTTACTGCCGTTCATCGCCCTGCTCCCTGGCATTGCGACGCCCGCGCATGCGTTGCCTCACACGCGCTTACGCTGCGTCGTTCGAATTGGGCGCGCTCATGCCGCGACGGCGCTTGCCGACGACAAGGCGAGAAAGCTCGCCGCCGCGCGCAGATCCGCGGCGATGCTCCGTCGTCGCCGCTCGGCCTCGGCGTCAACTCCCCAGCGCCCGGCCTGGTACTGCTCGTCGAGCGTCGCGGCGGCAAACGCGCCGTCGGCATCGATGGTCCGCTCGACGAGCGCAAGGCCGATGATCAGCGAGCCGCTGGCCTCGACAGCGCACGAAAGCGCGGTGAGCTCTATAGGTCCGATGGCGTCAACGGCGCGGCGCAGCCCCTCCAGCGACGCCGCCGGCTGATCGATGGGCAGAACCCCGCTGCCGACGCGCAACGGCGCGGCGAAGCGCTCGCCCGCCCAGTCGACCAGCGGCTGCCAGACGCGCGCCTGCAGCAGGACGAGGTCCTGCGGTTCCGCCGCCCGATAGCAAAGAAGGTCTGATGCGCCGTAGGCGACGATGGCATCGATCACCGCCGCCCGCCTGGGCACCATGCGCTCCCCGGCGGTCGCGGCGAGGCGGGTCAACGGCATGTCGTCCATGCGCAGCGTCTCGCCCTGCCCCAGCCATTCATTGGCGATCGCGGCAGCAAGCGCCGCCGTCGGCACGCGCAGCACATTGCCTTCCGGAGTCTTCAGCGGCCGGCCGTCGAGAAGCACGCCGAACGCGCCGGCCGACGGGGCCAGCGCAACGGTGCGATAAAAGCGTTTCGCCGGGCGCATCAGCACGGAAACCGCGACAGAGGATGTACACGCTCCACGCGGCTCATTCGACCGCCTTGACCGCGATCGACTTCGCGGGCGCCGGCTGGAGTTTCGGCATGGTGATCCGCAACAGGCCCTCCTTTAATTCCGCTTCGATCTTATCGCCATCGATCGCCTCGGACAGCGTAAATGCGCGCTGGTAGTCACCCTCGCGATAATCGCGATGCGTCGGGGCGTAGCCTTCCGGCTTGGTGGCGTGGCTCCGCCCGGTGATCGTCAGCACCCGCTTATCCAGGGTAACGCCAAGGCCGCCTGCGTCGCAGCCCGGCATCTCAAGGCTGATGACCAGCGCGTCCTTCGTCTCGAAGATGTCGGCAACCGGCGCGAAGACGGGGCCGTTGCGCGTGCTTTCCGCGCCGGTCTCGCTGGCGCGGGAACTGGAAGTAACCTCGGTCATGGGAACGTTCCTTTCCTGCTCGCCCCTGTCGCTCAGACTTGGGTGATCGCAATCTTGCGCGGCCGATCACTGGCCGGTCGCGGCAGCTCGATGCTGAGGATACCACTGCTCGCCGAGGCCCTGACCCGCTCGGCATCGACGGCGTAGGGCAGCTCGATTGTTCGGGCGAAGGGTCCGAACACGCGCTCGCGTCGGTGGTAGCTGGCCCCGCCATCGCGGGGGTCGGCATCGCGGCGACCCTTGATCGTCAATGTGTTCTGATGCACCGTCAGATCGATCGCATCCAGGCTGACACCGGGAATTTCCGCGGTGATGATGATGCCCTCGGCGCTCCGCCAGATATTAACCGGCGGGAATTCAGCCGATGCCGTCGAGTGCTGATCGCCGAAAGCCCGGTTGATTTCCTCCTGGATGCGCCGCAGTGCCGCCAGCGGCTCACCTCCCCATAACTCCGCACCCGGGTGGTATCTGATCATTTCGTCCTCCTTGCCATCGGACGGGTCCCGACAGCGCCGCAGCGGAACGCCGCACCGCGCCGAAGATCGCCGCGGGAGATGTAGGAGACGAACTTTGCCGGCTCAACCCCGCCGCCCACCCGGTGGCCCACCCGATGGCCTACCCGAGGGTCCGCGACGCCCGGGCGGTCGGCGCGGCGATCTCGGTCGCGCCGCTTCGTCGCCCCAGTGCGGCTGAGCTTCGGCGACGGCATGCTCCGAAAAGCCGAAAAACCGCCAAGTCGCGCGCATATGGGGCGGGAGCGGCGCAGTAACGGTGATCTCGCCGCCGCCGGGGTGGGTGAAGCGGACGCTGCGGGCAAGCAGATGCAGCCTCTCGCCCAGCCCTTCGCTTTCGAGGAACGCCGCCGCGCCGCCATACTTCCCGTCGCCGAGAATGGGCGTGCCGATGAGCGCGCAGTGGGCACGGAGCTGATGCGTTCGTCCGGTGTGCGGCTCGAGCGCCAGCCAGGTGGCGTTCCGCCCGGCGCGCTCGACAACGCGGTAGTCGGTGATCGCCGGACGGCCGTCGTCGTCGGCGCCGACGCGCTCGCCAACCGCGCCGAAGTGTTTGGCCAAAGCCTGGTCGATCCGTCCGGCGGCGGCGGCGGGCAGGCCGACGACGACCGCCCAATAAAGCTTGCGCACGGTCCCCTGGCGAAACGCCGCCGTCAGGCGGGCGGCGGCCACGGCCGTGCGCGCGAGAACCAGCGCGCCAGCGGTGTCCTTATCGAGGCGGTGCACCAGCCGTGGCCGTTCGGCCCCGAAACGCAAGGCGTCCAGCATGCCGTCGAGATGCCGGGACGTCTTGGTGCCGCCCTGCACGGCAAGCCCCGCCGGCTTGTCGATGACCAGCACCTCGGCATCGCGATAAAGGATGCGCGCCTCGAGATCGGCAGCCTCATCCCGACTAAGGCGCAGCGCCCGTGGCTGAGCCGTGGTGTCGGCGATGAGCGCCGAGGGCGGGACGCGAATGCGCTGCCCCGCTTCCAGGCGGTCACCCGACTTGGCGCGGTGGCCGTCGACGCGCACCTGTCCGGTTCGCAGCAGCTTTTCGAGCTGGCCGTGGCCGGTGTGGGGATAGTGGCGCTTGAACCAGCGATCGAGTCGCTGGCCGGCCTCGTCCTCGCCGATGCGGACGGGTTCCGCCCGCCCGTCCGGGGCTGCCACGGCCTCATCAGGCTCGAGCGCATCAGGCTCGGGCGTATCGGGCTCGGGCATCGGATCGGTGGTCATTGTCCTCCCTTCTCCCGGCGCAGGCGCTCCCAATAAGCGAGACGCTCGGTGATCTGACGCTCGAAGCCACGTGGGCTCGGATGGTAAAGCCGCTGGCGTTCGAGACCGTCGGGGAAATAGTTCTGCCCGGAAAAGGCATCGTCCTGATCGTGGTCGTACGCATAGCCCTGGCCGTAACCGAGGTCCTGCATCAGCCGCGTCGGCGCGTTGAGGATATGCTTGGGCGGCATCAGCGAGCCGTTCTCGCGCGCGAGGCGCCTTGCGGCGCCGGCGGCCCGGTACGCCGCGTTCGACTTCGGCGCGCTGCCGAGATAGATCACGCACTGGACCAGCGCCAGCTCCCCTTCGGGCGATCCCAGCCGCTCGTACGCCTGCCACGCCGCCAGCGCCTGGACCAGCGCCTGTGGGTCGGCAAGGCCGATATCCTCCACCGCGAAGCGGACGAGGCGGCGGGCGATGTAGTGCGGGTCCTCGCCACCAGCGATCATGCGGGCGAACCAATAGAGCGCGGCATCGGTGTCGGAGCCGCGCAGCGATTTGTGCAGCGCGCTGATCAGGTTGTAGTGGCCTTCCTGCGCCTTGTCGTAGACCGGCATCCGCCGCTGGACGATCTCGCTGAGGCGGGCAGCATCGATCGTTGGCTTCGCCGGCAGGTCGGCCAGGACCTCGACGAGGTTGAGCAGGTAGCGGCCATCGCCATCAGCGATCGCCCGCAACGCCGCGCGGGCATCGGTATCGAGCGGCAACGTCCGGCCGAGAACCCGCTCGGCGCGTTCGAGCAATTGTTCCAGCGCCGGATCGTCGAGCCGGTCGAGCACCAGCACGCGGCAGCGCGACAGCAGCGGCGCGTTCAGCTCGAATGACGGATTTTCGGTCGTCGCACCGACGAGAATGACCGTGCCATTCTCGACGTACGGTAGAAATCCGTCCTGCTGCGCGCGGTTGAAGCGATGGATCTCGTCGATGAACAAAAGGGTGCCGCGGCCGTCGCGGCGACGAAGCTCGGCGGCATCGAAGACCTTGCGCAGGTCGGCCACCCCCGAGAATACCGCCGACATCGGCACGAACTCGAGGTCGGTTTGCGCGGCGAGTAGGCGGGCGATCGTCGTCTTGCCACACCCGGGCGGGCCCCAGAGGATCATCGAGCCGACGTGGCCAGTGGCCAGCATCCGCCCGATCGGAGCGTCCGCCGCGAGCAGGTGATCTTGCCCGACGACGTCGGCCAACGCGGCCGGACGCAGGCGGTCGGCGAGGGGCTGCGGCGCCAGCGCGCCGAACAACGAGGGCGCGTTGCCGGCCGCCGGTTTCTTCATTGTCAGTCGCCGACGATAACGCTGAGCTTCTGATCGCCGCGGCCGATGACGATCTGCCAACGCCCGGCGCGCCGGTCCATCTGCCGGCGCAGCGCGGTAGTGGACGCCGGCGCCTCGCCGTTGACCGAGACGATCCGATCGCCAACCTGCAGGCCGAGCCGGTCTGCCGGGCTCGATGATTCGATCTCAGTGACGACGATCCCCTTATCGTGGCGGCCGAGGCCCATTTCGTCGGCCACCGCCGGCGAAAGATTGGCGATCGTCGCGCCGGCCAGCGGTTGCGATCCGCTGAGCTTGAGCGCCGCGCGCGGCGGATCCTCCGGCGGCTTTTGCACCGGCATCGTCACCGAACGCTCCTTGCCATCGCGCCATAAGGTCACAACGGCAGACCCGCCGATCGGCAGCGTCGCCACGCGATAACGCAAGGCCTGCGGATCGTCGACGGTTCGCCCGTTGATGGCGAGGACGACGTCCCCGGTGCGGATGCCGGCATCATCGGCCGGACCACCAGGGTAAATTTCCTCGACAAGAACACCCTCGGGGCGTGGCAGGCCCAGCGCATGGGCGACGTCGCCGTTCACTTCCCGCCCCCAGGCGCCGATCCACGGCCGCTCGATCCGTCCGTAGCGGGTAAAGCCGTCGACCACCAGCCGCACCATGTTCGCCGGAATGGCGAAGCCGATGCCGAGCGAACCGCCGGTGCGCGAATAGATCGCGGTATTGATGCCGACCAGCCGGCCCTGCATGTCGACCAGGGCTCCGCCGGAGTTGCCCGGATTGATCGCCGCGTCGGTCTGGATGAAGAAATTGACGTCGGCGATGCCGACCCTCGTCTGGGCTTCGGCGGACACGATACCGCTGGTCACCGTCTGGCCGACACCGAAGGGATTGCCGATGGCGAGGACGAGATCCCCGACCTCGACCGTGTCGGAATCGCGAAACGCGACCGTCGGCAGCCGATCTCCGCCGACGTCGATCTTGAGCACGGCAAGATCGGTGCGCTCGTCCGAGCCGACGACCTTGGCGGCATACTCGCGGCGGTCGGCGAGAACGACGGTGATTTCGTCGGCACCGGCGACGACGTGATGGTTGGTCACGATGATCCCGTCGGCGCCGACAATGACGCCCGATCCCAGCGAGTTCTCGACCCGCTGTTTCGGCATGCCGAACGGCGTGCCGCTGCCGAAGAACTGTCGAAAGAACGGATCGTCGAACAACGGCGAGCCGCGCGCCTGCACGATCCTGCGACTGTAGATATTGACGACGGCGGGCGCGGCTATGCGCACGACCGGCGCGAACGACAGCTCGATCTGCTGGCGGGACTCGGGAACGGCCTGCGCGAAAGCGTCGTTTGCGCCGCTCAAATCCGAAGCTGCGATGAGCGCTGCCGACAACAACGACAGCAGCAAGCCGAAGCGGAACCGATGCCGCACGTTTCCCTCGCCCGGAACACCGTTCCGATCAGCCATCCCGACGACCACAGCCGGTCCCGCCGCCCATCGCGACGCCGCCCGCCGCTACCTGAAACCAACCGGATCGGACTGCGTCCGCGCCAGGGCCGATCCGCCCGAACCCGCACGCTCCGCTTATCCCGCTCCTCGTTCCGATCGCCCCGGGCCCGTCAAGCGCCACGTCAAGCGGCGGCGGCTTGCGCTTCCTGCATCGCCGCGTGGCGCGCCTTGTCCTCGGCGCCCTTGGCATCGACGTTGCGGTCGACGAGTTCGATAACGGCAAGCGGTGCGTTGTCGCCATAACGGAAACCGGCCTTCAGCACCCGCGTGTAGCCGCCGGGCCGTTCCTTATAGCGATCGGCCAAATCGCCGAACACCTTGCGCACCAGCCCCTCGTCTTGAAGGAAGGCGATCGCCTGGCGGCGGCGGTGCAGCCCGCCGCGTTTGCCCAGGGTGATCATCTTCTCGGCGAAGAAGCGCAGCTCCTTCGCTTTCGGAAGCGTGGTGATGATCTGTTCGTGGTTGAGCAGCGACGCCGTCATGTTGGCGAACATCGCCATCCGATGGGTGCTGGTCCGCCCAAGGTTACGTCCGCTCCGGCGGTGACGCATTGAAGGTTCTCCTGTCGATCGGAAGGCGCTGCGGCCTTAGAAGGGCTCTTCCAGCCGCTTCGCCAGCTCTTCGATGTTGTCCGGTGGCCAGTTGGGGATCTCCATGCCGAGCTGAAGCCCCATCTGCGCGAGTACTTCCTTAATCTCGTTCAGCGATTTTCTTCCGAAGTTCGGCGTCCGGAGCATGTCTGCCTCGGACTTCTGGACGAGATCGCCGATGTAGATGATGTTGTCGTTCTTCAGGCAGTTCGCCGAGCGGACCGATAGCTCGAGTTCGTCCACCTTGCGCAACAGGTTCTTGTTGAACGGCAGGTCGTCCTTGTGCTCCTCCTCGACGGCCGCCTGAGGCTCCTCGAAGTTGATGAACAACTGCAACTGATCCTGCAGGATGCGCGCGGCCAGGGCCACGGCGTCCTCCGGTCCGACCGCCCCATTGGTGACAATCTCGATCGACAGCTTGTCATGGTCGGTCACCTGCCCGACGCGGGTATTTTCCACCTTGTACGCAACCTTGCGAACCGGCGAATGGACAGCATCGATCGGAATGAGCCCGATCGGCATGTCCTCCGTTCGCGCCGCGGCGGCTGGCACGTATCCCTTGCCGTTTTCGACGACCAGTTCCATCGCCAGGTGCGCGCCCTCGTCGAGCGTGCAGATGACCATCTCGCCGTTCATCACCTCGACGTCGTGACCGGTCGTGATCATTCCGGCGGTGACCTCACCCGGACCGTCGGCGGAAATCGTCACCCGCTTCGGCCCCTCGCCGCCCATGCGCAACGCCAGGGACTTGATGTTCAAGATGATGTCGGTCACATCCTCGCGAACGCCCGGAATGGTCGAGAACTCGTGCAGAACGCCATCGATGCGCAGGGCGGTGACCGCCGCTCCCTGCAGCGACGACAGCAGAACCCGGCGCAGGGCGTTTCCGAGCGTCAACCCGAAACCACGTTCCAAAGGCTCGGCAACGATCGTCGCTACCCGTCGTGGATCGGCGCCGGGAACGACGTCGAGTTTCGTCGGCTTGATCAGAGCCTGCCAGTTCTTTTGAATCACAGAACGACCTTTCATCGCACCAACCACCATCAGCGCAGCAATGGCCGCGGCACACCTGTGCGCGACCCTGGGCTGCTCGGCCCCTCCTCCCGGGAGTGCCATGCGAGCGCCGCCTGGGCGCCCGCTCGCCACGTCGGACTAGACGCGTCGGCGCTTGCGCGGACGACAGCCGTTGTGGGGGATGGGTGTGACATCGCGAATCGCGGTAATCGTAAATCCCACCGCCTGCAACGCCCGCAAGGCCGACTCCCGCCCGGAGCCGGGGCCCTTGACCTCGACCTCAAGCGTCTTCATGCCGTGGTCCATTGCCTTGCGGCCGGCATCCTCGGCTGCGACCTGCGCCGCATACGGCGTGGATTTTCGCGACCCCTTAAACCCCTGCCCTCCAGCCGACGACCAAGCGATCGCGTTCCCTTGAACGTCGGTAATCGTCACCAAGGTATTGTTGAACGTCGCGTTGATGTGCGCAACGCCCGACACGATATTCCGCCGCTCTCGCCGTTTCGGGCGCTGCGTCGCCGCTTTCGCCATTCGTCAATCCTGACACGTCTATTTAGTGACTTTTTTCTTACCGGCAATGGGCTTCGCCGGCCCCTTGCGGGTCCGCGCATTGGTATGCGTTCGCTGCCCGCGAACCGGTAAGCCGCGCCGATGGCGCAGGCCGCGATAGCAGCCAAGATCCATCAGTCGCTTGATGTTCATCGCGACATCGCGCCGCAGGTCGCCCTCGACGCGATAATCGCGGTCGATCATCTCGCGAAGACGCAGCACCTCCGCGTCGGTAAGATCGGCCACCCGTCGTTCCGAGGGAACGTCGGCCTTGGTGCAGATCTCGCTCGCCGTCTTGCGTCCGATGCCATGAATGTAAGTCAGAGCGATGTCGAGCCGCTTCTGACTGGGTATGTTTACGCCAGCAACCCGTGCCACAGGGCCTCTCTTCGCTTGGGTGTTGCGATTCGCAACTGGATACCATGAAACCGCGGGGCGATAACCATAAATCCAGATTGCAACTAGTCAACTCGTAAATTATTTAACGCGTCGGCCACTTCGCGCGTGACCTCGTCGATCGAGCGCATGCCGTCGACCCTGACGACGAGATCGCGCTCGTCGTAGTAGGCGATGATCGGCTTGGTCTGCGCATAATAGGCTGCGAGCCGCTGGCGAACCGTCTCGGCGTTGTCATCCGCCCGCCGGCTGAATTCCTTGCCGCCGCAGGCGTCGCACACCCCGTCGACCACCGGCCGACTGAAGGTATCGTGATAGCCCTGGCCGCACTTGACGCAGGTGAAGCGGCCGCTGATCCGCTCGATCACCGCCTCGTCGTCGACCTCGATCGAGACGACCTGATGAAGCTTCAACCTCTTTGTCGCCAGCATTGCATCCAGGGCGCTCGCCTGAGGCAGCGTCCGCGGAAACCCGTCGAGAATGAATCCGTTCTTACAGTCGTCCTGATCCATCCGCTGGTCGATCAGCCGGATGATCATCTCGTCCGGAACCAGCTTGCCGGCGTTCATCAATGCGCCTGCTTCCCGTCCGATTGGGCTGCCGCCCGCCACCTCGGCGCGAAGCATGTCGCCGGTCGAGAGCTGCATGACGTGATAAAGATCTTGAATCCGCTTGGCCTGCGTGCCTTTGCCCGCTCCTGGCGCGCCCAAAAGTATGAGGTTCATCCGCGTCTCCCCTTGAGTTTGGCCCGTTTGATCAGGCCTTCGTATTGGTGAGCCAGCAAATGCGATTGGATCTGCGCCACCGTATCCATGGTCACGGTCACGACAATCAGCAGGCTGGTCCCACCAAAATAGAAGGGAACGGAAAACCGCGAGATCAGGATCTCGGGAAGAATGCAAACGATGGCAAGGTAGGCGGCGCCAAGGACCGTCAATCGCGTCAGGACGCGGTCCAGATAGTCCGCCGTGTTCTTGCCCGGTCGGATACCGGGCACAAAGCCGCCATACTTCTTCAGATTGTCCGCCGTCTCCGTCGGATTGAAGACGATCGCGGTGTAGAAAAACGCAAAGAAGACGATCAGGCTGACATAAAGGATCAGATAGAGTGGCTGGCCGTGACCGAGATAGACGGAAACGGTGGTCAGCCAACTCGGCCCCCGGTCGGCCATGAAGCTGATGACCGTGATCGGCATCAGCAGGATCGACGAGGCGAAGATCGGCGGGATCACTCCCGAGGTGTTGATCTTCAGCGGAAGGTGGCTGCTCTCGCCCGAGGTTACCCGCGTGCCCACCTGCCGTTTCGGGTATTGGACGACGATGCGTCGTTGCGCCCGCTCGACATAGACGACGAAATAGACTACCGCGACGATCAGCACCGCCATGCCGATGATGAACACCGCCGACAGCGCGCCCGTGCGCCCGAGTTCGAGCAGCGCCGCCAGCGAATGGGGGAACTGCGCGACGATGCCGGCGAAGATGATCAGGGAAATACCGTTGCCGATGCCGCGCGCGGTGATCTGCTCACCCAGCCACATCAGAAACATGGTGCCGCCGATCAAGGTGATGACCACGGTCATGCGAAAGAACATGCCGGGATCGATCACCGCCGAGCCGATCGACGACTGCATGCCCTCAAGACCGACGGCGAGGCCGTAACCCTGGCCGGCGGTGATCAGTACCGTCAGATAGCGGGTGTACTGGTTGATCTTCTTGCGCCCGGCCTCGCCCTCCTTTTTCAGGGATTCGAGGCTCGGCAGCACCGCCGTCATCAACTGCATGATGATCGACGCCGAGATGTACGGCATGATGTTGAGGGCGAAGATCGTCATCCGCCCCAGCGCACCGCCGGCGAACATGTTGAACATGCCAAGGATGCCGCCGGACTGGCGGGCGAAGATGTCGGCGATCACTACCGGATCGATCCCTGGCAGCGGGATGTAGGTGCCGAGTCGATAAACGATCAGCGCGCCGAGCGTAAACCAGATGCGCTT
The DNA here is from genome assembly GCA_016712595.1 of Rhodospirillales bacterium. NCBI lineage: Bacteria > Pseudomonadati > Pseudomonadota > Alphaproteobacteria > Rhodospirillales > Rhodospirillales bacterium. The sequence goes on along the minus strand of JADJQT010000002.1, from coordinate 211,750 downwards.
CTTGAGCTCCGTGGCCTTGCCGAAGGCCGAGAAGTTCATTTGCGCGGCAAGCTGCTCGGCGGCGGACGCCATGGTCGGATTACTCCTGCGCCGGTGCGGGCGCGCTGTCGCCGGCGTTATCGGGCTGCGCCGGCGCCGCGCCACCAGCAACGTCGACTCCGCCGCCCGCCTTTTCCACCGCGGCCACCGCCGCCTTCGAGGCGCCGGCGACGCGGATGCGCAGTGCGACGGAAATCTCGCCCTTGGCCAGCAGGCGCACGCCGTCGCGCTGCCGCTGGAACAGGCCGGCGGCCTTCATCGCCGCCTCGTCGACCGGCTGCGCCGCATCGAGGCGCCCCTGTTCGACCGCGCGCTGCAGCGCGCCGACGTTGACCACCACGTAATCGCGCCGGAAGGGATTCTTAAAGCCACGTTTCGGCAGCCGCCGGTAAAGCGGCATCTGGCCGCCTTCGAAGCCGACAAATCGCTGCCCGCCGCTGCGTGCCTTCTGACCCTTATGGCCCTTGCCGGATGTTTTGCCCAGCCCCGAGCCGATGCCGCGTCCGAGCCGCTTGCGTGGCCCGGTGGCGCCGGCGTTGTCGCTGATTTGGTTGAGCCTCATCGCGCGTTCATTTCCTCAAAGATCCGGCCGGCGTTATCGCTCAGCCGACCTCCTCCACCCGAAGCAGATGGCGGACCTTGTTGATCATGCCGCGCACGGAGGGTGTGTCCTCCAGTTCGCGCGTGCGATTCATCTTGTTCAAGCCCAGCCCCACCAGCGTTTCGCGCTGGTCGTGCCGACGGGCGATCGGGCTGCGCACCTGCGTCACCCGAACCTTGCCAGTGTTCGTCTCGCTCATCACCCTCAGCCCCGCACGCGTTCGCCGGTGGGCGTCTCGCCACGACGGGCGATAATCTCGCTGACCTTCTTACCCCGTCGCGCCGCCACGGCCCGAGGGGAGAAACAGTGGTTGAGCGCATCGAACGTCGCCTTGACCATGTTGTGCGCGTTGGACGTGCCGATCGACTTGGCGACCACGTCCTGCACGCCCATGGTCTCGAACACCGCGCGCATCGGTCCGCCGGCGATGACACCGGTTCCGGCCGGCGCCGAGCGCACGACCACGCGCCCCGCGCCGAAATGGCCTTGGACGTCATGATGGAAGGTACGTCCGTCACGCAGCGGTACCCGGATCATGCTATGCTTGGCGTGATCCGTCGCCTTGCGGATGGCTTCCGGCACCTCACGCGCCTTGCCGGTGCCGAAGCCGACGCGGCCGCGGCCATCGCCGACCACTACCAGCGCGGCGAATGAAAAGCGACGACCGCCCTTCACCACCTTGGCCACGCGGTTGATCGCCACGAGCTTGTCCTTGAGTTCCGCATCTTCCGCACTCTGCTGGGGCCGCTCGCCGCGTCTCCCGGACGGTCTACGCGCCATATCCGCGCCTCCTTAAAATGCCAAGCCGGCTTCACGCGCGGCATCGGCGAGAGCCTTGACCTGCCCGTGATAGCGATAGCCCCCGCGATCGAACACCACCGACGTAATCCCCGCAGCCAGCGCGCGTTGCGCGATCAAGGTGCCGATCTGTTGCGCCAGTGCCGCGCCGCGCGCCTTTTCCTCCGCGCGGCGGATTTCGCCTTCCATGCTGCAGGCGGCCGCCAGCGTGCGGCCGGCGCGATCGTCGATCACCTGCGCGTAGATGTGCTTGTTGGAGCGGAAGACGGACAGGCGCGGCTGGCCGCCGCTGACCTTGCGGATCCGGTAGCGGTTGCGCCGCTTGCGCCGTTCGTACAGTTGCGTCGACGTCGCCATGGCTACTTCTTCTTACCCTCTTTGCGAAGCACGTATTCGCCCTCGTACTTAATACCCTTGGCCTTGTAGGGCTCGATCGGCCGGTACGCCTTGATCTGCGACGCCGCCAATCCGACGACTTCGCGATCCGCGCCCGTCAGGACGATGTGGGTCTGGTCCGGGCACGTGATCGTCAGGCCCGCCGGCACTGGAAAGCGGATGTCGTGGCTGTAGCCCAGTTGCAGGACAAGGATATCACCCTGCATCTGCGCGCGATAGCCGACGCCGGTGATTTCCAGCTTGCGGGTAAAGCCTGCGCTCACCCCGTTGATCATGTTGGCAACCAGCGTCCGCGCCGTGCCCCACATCATTCGGGCGCGCGCCGAGGCGTCTACCGGTGAAACCCGCACCGCCTCGCCTTCGCGCTCGAGGACGACCTCGCGCATCAGCTCTCTGTCGAGCTTGCCCATCTTGCCTTCGGCGCTGAGGTGTCGGCCTTCGACCGTCACCTTGACCCCTTTCGGGATCGCCACCGGATGCTTACCGACGCGTGACATCGTCCGTTGCTCCGCCTAAAGAACCTTGCATAACACTTCGCCGCCGACGTGCGCGTCCCGCGCCTCCGTATCGGAAACGACTCCGCGCGGCGTCGACAAGATCGCGACGCCGAGGCCGTTGTAGACGCGCGGAATTTCGGTCAGCTTCGAGTACACGCGCCGCCCCGGCTTCGAGACCCGGCTGATTTCGCGGATCGCCGGTTCCCCGTCGTGGTACTTGAGCTCGATCTTCAATTCGCGCACGCCCGGAACAATTTCCGCTTCCGAATAGCCCCGGATAAACCCCTCTCGCTGCAGGACGTCGAGAACGCGCGCGTGCAGCTTCGACGCCGGCGCGGCCACGGCGCGCTTTCCGGCCCGCTGGCCGTTGCGAATCCGCGTCAACATATCGCCGAGAGGATCAGTCATCGACATTCGTCGTCTCTCCGCTACCAGCTCGACTTGACCATGCCGGGGATCTGCCCCGATGAGGCCAGTTCCCGCAGCGCGATGCGCGACAGTCCAAACTTCTTATAGTTCCCGCGCGGCCGCCCGGTCAGCCCGCAGCGCAGGCGGACGCGTGTCGGCGACGAATTCCGTGGCAGTTCGGCCAGCTTTATCCGCGCGGCGAAGCGCTCCTCGGGGCTGCGTTCCTCGTCGTCGGCAATATCCTTCAGCGCTTGCCGACGATCGGCGTATTGCTTCGCCATCCGCATGCGTTTCTTGTTTCTTTCGACCAAACTGGTTTTCGCCATCAACCGTCTCCTCGCCGCGCGTCAGTTCGCGAACGGCATGTCGAACGCCTTCAACAACGCCTGCGCCTCGGCATCGGTCGGTGCCGTCGTGCAGATGATGATGTCAAGGCCGCGGATCTGATCCACCTTGTCGTAGCTGATCTCGGGAAAGATGATCTGCTCCTTGATCCCCATCGCGAAATTGCCGCGTCCGTCAAAACTCTTCTTCGACAGGCCGCGGAAATCGCGCACGCGCGGCAAGGTGATGTTGATCAGCCGATCGAGAAACTCGTACATCCGCTCGCGACGCAGCGTGACCTTGCAACCGATCGCCATGCCAGTGCGGATCTTGAATCCGGCAATCGACGTCTTCGCTCGGGTGACCACCGGCTTCTGGCCGGCAATCAGCGTCATGTCGCCCACCGCCGCCTCGACCTTCTTGCGATCCTGCGATCCCTCGCCCACGCCCATGTTGAGCACGACCTTGGTCAGACGCGGAACCTGCATCGGGTTTGCGTAGTTGAACTCGTCCAGAAGCTTCTTCCGGACGTCCGAATTATAATAGTCGCGCAAGCGGGACATCGCGGTGCTTCACCCTACCTGTCGATGATTTCGCCGGAGCGCTTGGCAAAGCGAACCTTCCGGCCGTCGTCGAGAACGCGGAACCCTACCCGGCTCGGCAACCCGCTGCTGGGGTCCGAATGCGCGAGATTGGAGATGTGGATCGGCCCTTCCTGCTCGACGATGCCGCCCATCGCCTTGGCGCTCGCCCGCGTATGCCGCTTGATCATGTTCACACCCTGGACGATGGCGCGCATCTCCTTCGGCATGACGCGCAGCACTTCGCCCGACTTGCCCTTGCTCCGCCCCGACAGGACGATGACCTTGTCGCCCTTGCGAATCTTCGCCGCCATCTACAGAACCTCCGGCGCCAGCGAGACGATCTTCATATAGCCCTTGGCGCGCAACTCGCGGGTTACCGGACCGAAGATGCGCGTGCCGATCGGCTCGCCCTGCTTGTTGATCAGCACCGCGGCGTTGCGATCGAAGCGGATGCTCGATCCATCCGACCGCCGCACGTCCTTCGCCGTGCGCACGACCACGGCGCGTGTGACCTCGCCTTTCTTGACGCGGCCGCGCGGAATGGCGTCCTTGATCGAAACGACGATGATGTCGCCGACCGAGGCATACTTCCGCCTGGAGCCGCCCAACACCCGGATGCACTGCACCCGCCGGGCGCCGGAATTGTCGGCGACATCCAAGTTTGTCTCCACTTGGATCATGATCCGTTACCCTTTTTCACGTCGCCAGGCGTTAGGCGTCGTCGGCGAGGACTTCCCAGCATTTACGCTTGGAAATCGGCCGACACTCCCGAATGCGAACCGTATCGCCGGTCTTCAGCGCGCTGCTCTCGTCGTGCGCCATGTACCGTTTCGAACGCTTGATGAACTTCTTGTAGATCGGATGCATGACCCGGCGCTGGACGAGGACGACGATCGTCTTATCGCCCTTGTCGCTAACCACCACACCCTGCAAAACGCGTCTCGGCATAGTTCCTCCGTCACGCGGCAGCCGGCGTCGGCTGCGCGCCGCGCTGACCCAGCGTCATCTTGATCCGGGCGATGTCGCGACGGACCTGCCGTCGGCGCGCCGTGTTCTCGAGTTGCCCGCTCGCCTGCTGGAAGCGCAGGTTGAACGCCTCCTTGCGCAGCTGCACCAGCATCTCGTCCAGCTCGTCCGCCGTCTTCAACTTCAGATCCGCGGCCTTCATCGCCCTATTCCCCTTCGCCCAGGCGCGTAACGAAACGGGTGCGGATCGGCAGCTTGGCCGCGGCCAGCGTCAGTGCCTGCTTCGCTACCTCGAGGGACACGCCATCGATCTCGAACATGATCCGGCCGGGCTTAACTCGGGCAACCCAGTACTCCGGCGCGCCCTTGCCGCCACCCATCCGCACTTCCGCCGGCTTGGCCGAGACCGGCACATCGGGAAAGAGCCGGATCCACACCCGGCCGGCGCGTTTCATGTGACGCGTCATCGCCCGGCGGGCCGCCTCGATCTGCCGTGCCGTCAGCCGGTCCGGTTCCATCGCCTTAAGGCCGAAGGCGCCGAAGTCGAGCTTGTTGGCCCCCTTCGCCGCGCCGTGAATGCGGCCCTTGTGCTGCTTGCGGTACTTCGTGCGTTTCGGACTGAGCATCCTCGCCTAACTCCACGCGCCGACGCGTCAGCGCGTCGTCTGCTGCTCCATCGCCCGCTTTTCGACCGCCATCGGGTCGTGCGCGAGGATGTCGCCCTTATAGATCCACACCTTGACGCCGCAGACCCCGTAGGTCGTCTGCGCCGCCGATTGACCGTAATCGACATGCGCGCGCAGCGTGTGCAGCGGCACCCGACCTTCCCGGTACCACACCGAGCGCGCGATCTCCGCGCCGCCGAGCCGGCCACCGCAGTTGATGCGGATGCCCTGGGCGCCGAGACGCATCGCTGACTGCACCGCCCGCTTCATCGCCCGGCGGGTCGAGACCCGGCGCTCGAGTTGCTGGGCAATCCCGTCGGCGACCAGCTTGGCGTCGATCTCCGGTTTGCGGATCTCGACGATGTTGAGGTGCACGTCGGCGCGCGTCAGCTTCGACAGCTCGAGCCGTACCTTTTCGATGTCCGCGCCCTTCTTGCCGATGACAACCCCGGGGCGGGCCGTATGAATGGTGATCCGCGCCTTCTTCGCCGGCCGTTCGATGACAACCCGCGAGACGCCGGCCTGAGCCAGACGCTTATGCAGGAACTCGCGAATTCTCAGATCTTCCTGCAGCAGGGCCGCGTAGTTCTCGTCGGCGAACCAGCGCGAATCCCACGTCCGATTGATGCCGAGCCTCAGTCCGACCGGGTTGACTTTCTGCCCCATTACGCGACCTCCAGCCGCTCGCGCAACACCAGGCGCAAGTGGGAAAATGACTTCTCGATGCGCGCCGCCCGGCCGCGGGCCCGCGGGGTGAACCGCTTCATCACCAGCGCCTTGCCGACCGTCGCCTCGGCGACGTAAAGCCGGTCGACGTCGAGCTGATGATTGTTCTCGGCGTTGGCGATCGCCGACTGCAGCGCCTTGCGCACGTCCAGCGCGATCCGCTTGCGCGAGAACTCAAGTTCCGCCAGCGCCCGCCCGCAGTGCTTGCCGCGAATTAGTTGGGCGACGAGATTGAGTTTGCGCGGGCTGGTACGCACGTTGCGTGCCAGACACAGAACCTCGTTTTCGGCCAAGCGCCGTTCGAACGCGGGTTTACCCATCGCTCAGCCCCTCTTCGCTTTCTTGTCGCCCGAGTGGCCGTGGAACATCCGTGTCGGCGAAAACTCGCCGAACTTGTGCCCGACCATGTTCTCGGTGACCAGCACCGGCACGAACTTCTTGCCGTTATGCACGCCGAACGTCAGTCCGACGAACTGCGGAATGATCGTCGACCGGCGCGACCACGTGCGGATCACCTCGTTGCGCTTGGCGCCCCGAACCTTCTCCGCCTTCTTCATCAGGTAGCCGTCGATAAACGGCCCTTTCCAAACCGACCGCGGCACGCGCGTTCTCCTCGTCTACTTCTTGCGGTGACGACGGCGCATGATCAGCGAATCCGTCCGCTTGTTGTTGCGTGTGCGCTTGCCCTTCGTGGGCTTGCCCCAGGGCGTCACCGGATGCCGGCCGCCCGAGGTCTTGCCCTCGCCGCCGCCGTGCGGGTGATCGATCGGGTTCATCGCCACGCCCCGAACGCTGGGCCGCACGCCCAGCCATCGCGACCGGCCCGCCTTGCCGATCTTGACGTTCTGCCGATCCGGGTTGGAGACGGCGCCAACCGTCGCCATGCATTCGGCGCGGACCATGCGCAGTTCGCCCGAGTTCAGGCGCAGCTGCGCGTAGCCCTGGTCCTTGCCGATGAGCTGCGCATAGGTTCCGGCCGAGCGGGCGATCTGTCCGCCCCGGCCCTTCTTCATCTCGACGTTATGCACGATCGTGCCGACGGGCATGTTCTGCAGCGGCAACGCGTTGCCCGGCTTGACGTCGACGGCGCGCCCGGCGATGACGGCGTCACCGACGGCAAGCCGCTGCGGCGCCAGAATGTAGGCGATCTCGCCATCCTCGTAACGGATCAGCGCAATGAACGCGCTCCGGTTGGGATCATACTCAAGCCGCTCGACCTTCGCCGGCACATCCAGCTTCGTGCGCTTGAAATCGACGAGGCGGTAGCGCCGCTTGTGGCCGCCGCCGATGTGACGGGCGGTGATGCGACCGGTGTTGTTGCGCCCGCCGTGGCCACGCAGACCCTCGGTCAGCGTCTTTTCCGGCTTTCCCTTCCACAACCCGGTGCGGTCGATCAGCACCAAGCCGCGCTGGCCGGGGGTCGTCGGTTTGAACTGTTTCAGTGCCATGGTCGTCTACTACAGCCCCGTGGTGCAAAGCTCCGTGGTCTCATCCGCTACCAGACCCCATCCCGCCGCGCTCAATCCTGGCGGAGGAAGGCCCGCGGGAGAGCCGGACTTAAAGACTAAAGCCCGGTGGTGATGTCGATCGAATGCCCTTCAGCGAGCGTGATGATCGCCTTCTTGATATCGGAACGAACGCCGGGCCGGCCGCGGAATCGCTTAACCTTCCCTTTCTGGCGCAAGGTATTGACCGCCTTGACCTTGACCTTGAACAAGGTCTCGACGGCCGACTTGATTTCCGGCTTGCTCGCGTCGAGCGCCACCACGAAGGTGACCTGGTTGTGCTCGGAGATCATCGTCGCCTTTTCGGTGATCAGCGGGCGGCGGATGATCTCGTAAGCCCGCTCCGGGCCGACGCTGACCTTTGTCTTCGGATAAGGCTTGGTCATGTCAGTCGCTCCGTGAGCCGGTCGACGGCGGCGCGTGTCAGCACCAGCGTCTCATGGCGAAGGATGTCATAAACATTGGCGCCGATCGACGGCAGCACGTCGACACCCGGCAGGTTGCTCGCGGCCCTGGCGAAATTGACCTCGGGCGCATCGCCGTCGATGACCAGTGTCTTGCCCCAACCCAGCTTGCCGAAATGGGCGGCCAGCAGCTTGGTCTTGGCCTCGGTCATCTCGGCGCGGTCGAGAACGACCAGCGCACCCTCCGCGCACTTCGCCGAGAGAGCCGTGCGCAGCGCCAGCTTGCGCACCTTCTTCGGAAGTTCGATCGCATGGTCACGCGGACGCGGGCCGAACACGATGCCGCCGCCGCGCATGTGCGGACCCTTGCTCGAGCCCTGGCGGGCGCGTCCCGTCCCCTTCTGCTTGTAGGGCTTCTTCGTCGTCCGTGCCACCTCGCCGCGGGTCTTGGTGCAGTGCGTTCCCGCCCGCCGCTTGGCGAGCTGCCAGTTCACCATCCGCGCCAGGATGTCGGCGCGCATTTCCGCGCCGAAGACGAAATCCGAGAGATCGACCACGCCGACCTTCTCGCTCTCAAGATTGATCACATCCCGTTCCATGGGACTATTCCTCGCTCGCCGGAGTGGCGTCGCCGATCGCGCCCGCGGGCACGCCGGAGTCCTCGCCGGACGAATCCGCAACCGGGGCTGACGTCGTCACCGCCGGACGGAACGCCGCCGGCAGCGGCGCGGCCTCGGGGCGCTTGTCCTTGACCGCGTCGCGGACGAGCAGCCACCCGCCCTTGGCGCCGGGAACGGCGCCGCGGATCATGATCAGGCCGCGGTCGACATCCGTGCGCACCACCTCAAGGTTGAGCACAGTGACCTGGCGATCACCCATGTGCCCGGCCATCTTCTTGCCTTTGAAGGTCTTGCCCGGGTCCTGACGGTTGCCGGTCGAGCCGTGGCTGCGATGGCTGATCGACACGCCGTGGGTCGCCCGCAGGCCACCGAAGTTGTGCCGCTTCATCGCCCCGGCAAATCCCTTGCCGATCGAAAAGCCGGTAACGTCGACGAGCTGCCCGCTAACGAAGTGATCCGCCGTCAATTCGGCACCGACCTCGACGAGCATGTCGGCGTCGACCCGGAACTCGGCGAGCTTGCGCTTCGGCTCGACTCCCGCCTTGGCGAAGTGCCCGCGCTCCGGCTTGCTGACGTTCTTCACCTTGACGGTGCCGACGCCGAGCTGCAAGGCCGAATAGCCGTCGCGATCGTCCGTGCGCTGGGCGACGACCTGGCAGCCCTTCATCTGCAGAACGGAGACCGGCACATGCGTGCCGTCGCCGTTGAACAGCCGCGACATGCCGAGTTTTTGCGCGATCAGACCGGTACGCATCGATCCCTCGCCCTTACAGCTTGATTTCGACGTCGACACCGGCGGCGAGGTCGAGCTTCATCAGAGCATCCACCGTCTGCGGAGTCGGATCGACGATGTCCAGCACACGCTTGTGAGTGCGGATCTCGAACTGTTCACGCGACTTCTTGTCGATATGCGGCGACCGTAGCACGGTGAAGCGCTCGATGCGGGTCGGCAGCGGAATCGGGCCGCGCACCCGTGCGCCGGTCCGGCGCGCGGTATTGACGATCTCGCGTGCCGACTGGTCGAGCACGCGATGATCGAAGGCCCCGAAGACCGATTCGAATATTCTGATTTTCCATAGTCGTGCTTCTTCCAATCGGCAAACGCCGTACCCGTAAGAGACTATTCGTTGATTTTGGCGACGACGCCGGCGCCGACGGTGCGGCCGCCCTCGCGGATGGCGAAGCGCAGGCCCTCGTCCATGGCGATCGGCGAGATCAGCTCCACCTGCATCGAGACGTTATCGCCCGGCATCACCATTTCCGTGCCCTCGGGCAGGTTCACCGTGCCGGTGACGTCGGTGGTGCGGAAGTAGAACTGCGGGCGGTACTTGGTGAAGAACGGCGTGTGCCGGCCGCCCTCCTCCTTGGTCAGGATGTAGGCCTCGGCGGCGAACTTGGTGTGCGGCGTGATCGTCCCCGGCTTGGCCAGAACCTGGCCGCGCTCGACGTCCTCGCGCTTGGTGCCGCGCAGCAGCACGCCGATGTTGTCGCCGGCCTCGCCCTGATCGAGCAGCTTGCGGAACATCTCGACGCCGGTGCACACCGTCTTGGTCGTCGGCCGGATGCCAACGATCTCGACCTCCTCGCCGACCTTGACCACCCCGCGCTCAACGCGGCCGGTCACCACCGTGCCGCGGCCCGAAATCGAGAACACGTCCTCGATCGGCATCAGAAACGGCTGGTCCTTCGGGCGCTCCGGCTGCGGGATATACGCGTCCACCGCGTCCATCAGCTCCATGATCGCCTTGGCGCCGATCTCCGGATCGCGCCCTTCCAGCGCCGCCAGACCCGAGCCCTTGATGATCGGGATGTCGTCGCCAGGAAAATCGTAGCTGCTGAGCAGCTCGCGCAGCTCGAGCTCGACCAGCTCCAAAGCTCCGGATCGTCGACCATGTCGACCTTGTTCAAAAACACCACGATCGCCGGCACGCCCACCTGGCGCGCCAGCAAATGTGCTCGCGCGTCTGCGGCATCGGGCCGTCCGCCGCCGAGACCACCAGAATCGCTCCGTCCATCTGCGCCGCGCCGGTGATCATGTTCTTGACGTAGTCGGCGTGACCCGGGCAGTCGACGTGCGCGTAGTGCCGGTTGTCCGTCTGATACTCGACGTGCGCCGTCGAGATCGTGATCCCCCGTGCCCGCTCCTCCGGAGCCTTGTCAATCTGATCGAACGGCGTGAAATCCGCCCCGCCCTTCTCCGCCAGAACCTTGGTGATCGCCGCCGTCAACGTCGTCTTGCCATGATCAACATGGCCAATCGTACCAACATTGCAGTGCGGCTTCGTCCGCTCGAATTTCGCCTTCGCCATCTCGCTCTGCTCCGCTTTCTTTCAGCGCGACCTGTTTAACTCGCCAGCCGCTGCCGGACTTCCTCGGAGATCGCCTGCGGAACTTCCGCGTAACGATCGAACTGCATGGTGTACTGCGCCCGCCCCTGGCTCATCGAGCGCAGGGTGTTGACGTAACCGAACATCGTCGCCAACGGCACCAACGCATCGATGACCCGCGCATTGCCACGCTGATCCATGCCGGTCACCTGCCCGCGCCGGCTGTTCAGATCGCCGATGATATCGCCCATATAGTCGTCGGGCGTGACCACCTCGACCTTCATCAACGGCTCAAGCAGCTTCGGTCCCGCCTTTGGCAGACCTTCGCGAAACGCCGCGCGCGAGGCGATTTCGAACGCCAGAACCGATGAATCGACGTCGTGGAAGGCGCCATCGATCAGCGACGCCTTGAAATCGATGACCGGAAAACCGGCGATGACCCCGGTGTTCCGCGCCGAGTCCAGGCCTTTCTGCACCCCGGGGATGTACTCCCTCGGCACCGAACCGCCGACAATGCCGCTTTCGAACTGGAAGCCCGACCCCGGCTCCAGCGGCTCGAAGCGGATCTTGACGCGGGCGAACTGGCCAGCGCCACCGGTCTGCTTCTTGTGGGTGTAGTCGATCTCGGCGACCTTGGAGATGGTCTCACGATAGGCGACCTGCGGCTGGCCGACATTGGCGTCGACCTTGAACTCACGCTTCATGCGATCGATGATAATTTCAAGGTGCAGTTCACCCATGCCCTTGATCACCGTCTGCCCGCTCTCGGCATCGCTCGAGACCCGGAAGCTGGGGTCCTCGTTCGCCAGTCGCGACAGGGCGACACCCATCTTTTCCTGATCGCTCTTCGTGCGCGGCTCGACCGCGACCTCGATCACCGGATCGGGGAATTCCATGCGCTCGAGCACCACAGGGGCGCGCGGATCGCACAAGGTATCGCCGGTCGTCGTCTGCTTCAAACCCGGAACGGCGACGATATCGCCGGCTCGCGCTTCCTTGATGTCCTCGCGCGAGTTGGCATGCATCAGCAGCATGCGGCCGATTCGCTCCGACTTGTCCTTGATCGGGTTCTGCACCTGATCGCCCGACTGGACGACCCCGGAATAGACACGAACGAAGGTCAGCGTTCCCACAAACGGATCGTTCATGATCTTGAACGCCAGCGCCGAGAATTTCTCATCATCCGACGACTGGCGGACCATCTCCTCGGTCGTGCCCGGCTTGACCCCGTGCACCGGCGGCACGTCGAGCGGCGACGGCAAGAAGTCGACCACCGCGTCGAGCAGCGGCTGCACGCCCTTGTTCTTGAAGGCCGAGCCGCAGATCACCGGTACGAAGGCGCCGCTGATCGCGCCGGCGCGAATGCATTTGATCAACGTCTCGGCGTCGGGCTCGGTGCCGTCGAGGTACGCCTCGAGTGCGGCCTCATCCTGTTCGACCGCCATCTCGACGAGCTGCGTGCGGTATTCCGCCGCCAACTCGACGAGGTCGGCCGGAATATCGCCGTAGGTGAACTCGGCCCCGAGGTTCTCGTCCTTCCAGATGACGCCCTGCATGCGGACCAGATCGACGACGCCAGCGAACTCCGCCTCCGCGCCGATCGGCAGTTGCAGAACCAGCGCCCGCGCGCCGAGACGATCCTTGATCATCTGCAGGCAGCGGTAAAAGTCGGCGCCGATTCGATCCATCTTGTTGACGAAACAAATGCGCGGCACGCCGTACTTGTCCGCCTGGCGCCAGACCGTCTCCGACTGCGGCTCGACGCCGGCGACGGAGTCGAATACGGCAACGGCACCGTCGAGAACGCGCAAGCTGCGTTCGACCTCAATGGTAAAGTCGACATGCCCCGGCGTATCGATGATGTTCACCCGGTGCTCGCGCCAGAAACAGGTGGTCGCCGCCGAGGTGATGGTGATGCCGCGCTCCTGCTCCTGCTCCATCCAGTCCATCGTCGCGGTGCCTTCATGCACCTCGCCGATTTTGTACGACCGGCCGGTATAATAAAGGACACGCTCGGTCGTCGTCGTCTTGCCGGCATCAATGTGGGCCATGATGCCGATGTTACGGTAACGGTCGAGGGGCGTGGTGCGTGCCATGGCAGCGTTTCGCTCTCTTTACCAGCGGTAATGGGAGAAGGCTTTGTTAGCCTCGGCCATCCGGTGCGTGTCTTCGCGCTTCTTCACGGCAGCGCCACGATTGTTCGCGGCATCCATGAGTTCCGCCGCCAGCCGCTCGACCATGGTGTTCTCCGAGCGCTTGTGCGCCGTGCCGACAATCCAGCGGATCGCCAGCGACTGACGCCGCAGCGGCCGAACTTCGACCGGAACCTGATAGGTCGCGCCGCCGACACGCCGTGACCGCACCTCGAGGGCCGGCTTGACGTTCTCGATGGCGTCATGAAACAGCTTCACCGGGTCCTGGCGCGCCTTCTTCTCCATCAGGGCGAGCGCGCCGTAAACGATGCGCTCAGCCACCGACTTCTTGCCCTCGTGCATCAGCCCGTTGGTGAACTTGCTGACGACGATATCCCCGTATTTGGGGTCGGGAAGGATTTCGCGCTTTTGTGCTGCACGCCTGCGAGACATCGGCCTCGAACCTCTCTGCGATTAAATGCTACTTCGGCCGCTTGGCGCCGTACTTCGAACGCCGCTGACGCCGGGCGCTGACGCCCTGTGTCCAGCGTGCCGCGAATGATGTGATAACGGACGCCCGGCAAATCCTTGACCCGGCCGCCGCGGATGAGCACCACCGAGTGCTCCTGCAGATTGTGGCCTTCGCCCGGGATGTAGCTGGTGACCTCGTAGCCATTGGTCAGGCGGACGCGGGCGACCTTGCGCAGTGCGGAGTTCGGCTTTTTCGGCGTCGTCGTATAGACGCGCGTGCACACACCCCGCTTTTGCGGCGCCCCGGCCAGCGCCGGCACCTTATTGCGAATTGGCGGCGAGGTCCGGGCATTGCGGACCAGCTGGTTAATCGTCGGCATTCCTGTCTCCATTGGGGGCCAACACCCCGTCGGCTCCTGAAGTCATCGTCATCATCGCCCGGACGGCGCGCGCCGCTGCGCGCCTCGGCAGCGCAGCAAAAAACGCAAAAGACGGCACTTTGGCCGCCAACGCCTGCCGCCTGAAAGGCGCCGATCCGAGTTTTTCCTGCCTCATCGCGAGAATGCGTCTGGACCGTTCAGTCCACCGCCATTCCCCTGTGGAAGGAGGCGGATACTAAGGACGACGATCCCCCGCGTCAAGCGGCAACCCGGGACATTTCGTCGCCGATGGAGCGGGCAGCGACGGTGATCGCGCCCGCTCCCTGCGATACTGAGCGCGCAGCCGCTGTTTACTTCACCGACGACACTTCGGCTTCCCGGCTCGTGGCCCGTGAACGGGCCACTGGCGCCGGCGGCAGGCTGGCCGCGGCCGTTTCGCCATCGAGGTCGGCAACGGCCTTGTCCCGCTCGGCGGCGACGCGGCGGAAGCGGTTCATCACGCTGCCGGTCCCCGCCGGAATGAGCCGACCGACGATGACATTCTCCTTGAGCCCGGAGAGCCCGTCCGTCTTGCCCGCCACCGCCGCCTCGGTGAGCACGCGCGTCGTCTCCTGGAACGACGCGGCGGAGATGAAGGACCGCGTCTGCAGGCTCGCCTTGGTAATGCCCTGGAGCACCGGCAGCGCCTGTGCCGGCCGGTCGCCGATTGCCTCGGCCCGGCGGTTGCCATCCTCGAATTCCAGACGGTCGATCTGCTCGCCGACAAGGAACGTCGTATCGCCCGGCTCGATGATCTCCACCTTCTGCAGCATCTGGCGGACGATCACCTCGATGTGCTTGTCGTTGATCTTCACGCCCTGCAGACGGTAGACCTCCTGGATTTCGTTGATCAGGTAGGAGGCGAGCGCCTCGACGCCGAGGACCCGCAGGATGTCGTGCGGCACCGGGTTGCCGTCCATCAGCGGATCGCCGGCCTCGACGAAGTCGCCTTCCTGCACGCTGATATGCTTGCCCTTGGGGATCAGGTACTCGTGCGGCTCGTCGCCGCTTCCGTCGGAGGGAACGACGACGATGCGGCGCTTGGTCTTGTAGTCCTTGCCGAACTCGACGCGGCCGTCGATCTCGCTGATGATCGCGAAATCCTTCGGCTTGCGCGCCTCGAACAGCTCGGCCACGCGCGGCAGACCGCCGGTGATATCGCGGGTTTTCGCCGATTCGCGCGGAATACGAGCGAGCAGGTCGCCGGCGTGCACCGTCTGGCCGTTTTCCACCGACAAGATGGCGTCGACCGACAGGAAATAGCGCGCTTCCAGCCCATTCTCCAGGAGCACGACGTCGCCATTGGCGTCGCGCACGGTGATTCGCGGCTTAAGGTCCGCCCCGCGTTGCTGCTGCTTCCAGTCGGTCACCACCTTCGAGGCGATACCCGTCGCCTCATCCATCTGTTCGACCACGGACGCGCCTTCGACGAGGTCGACGTAGTGCGCGATGCCCGGCTTCTCGGTGATGATCGGCAAGGTATAGGGATCCCACTCGGCCAGCTTGTCGCCCCGCTTGACCTCCGACTTGTCCTCGCGCAACAACTTCGAGCCGTACGGCAGCCGGTGGCGTGCCCGCTCGCGCCCCTGTCCGTCGATGAGCAGCAGTTCGGCATTGCGGTTCATCACCACCGGTACGCCCGCGGAGTTGCGCACGGTATTGCAGTTGCGCAGCACCGCGAGACCGTCGCTCGCCGCCTCGATCTTCGATTGCTCCGCACCGCGTTGCACGGCACCACCGATATGGAAGGTGCGCATGGTGAGCTGCGTGCCGGGCTCCCCGATCGATTGGGCGGCGATGACCCCGACCGCCTCGCCGATATTCACCCGCGTGCCCCGGGCAAGATCACGACCGTAGCAGGCGGCGCAGACCCCGGTGGCGGTATCGCAGGTGAGCACCGAGCGGATTTTCACCACCTCGATATCGGCGGCCTCGATCGCCAGCACCTTGTCCTCGTCGATCAGCTCGCCAGCGCGAACGATGATGCGCTCGGAGAGTGGATCGACGATGTCATCCGACGCCGAGCGACCGAGAATGCGCTCGCTCAACGGCGAGACAACCTCGCCGCCCTCGACCACTGGGCGCACGGTCAGACCATTGCGCGTGCCACAGTCGGGCTCGAGAATGATCGAATCCTGGGCCACGTCAACGAGGCGGCGGGTGAGATAGCCGGAGTTTGCCGTCTTCAGCGCCGTATCGGCGAGGCCTTTGCGCGCGCCGTGGGTGGAGTTGAAGTACTCCAGCACGGTCAGCCCCTCCTTGAAGTTGGAGATGATCGGCGTTTCGATGATCTCGCCCGACGGCTTGGCCATCAGCCCGCGCATGCCGGCGAGCTGCTTCATCTGCGCCGCCGAACCGCGGGCACCCGAGTGCGCCATCATGTAGACGGCGTTGATCGGCTGACCCGGCTGCGGGGTCGAGATGCTCTGCATCATCGCATCCGCCACCTGGTCGGTGCACTGCGCCCAGGCGTCGACGACCTTGTTGTATTTCTCGCCCTGGGTGATCAGGCCGTCGAGGTACTGCTGCTCGTACTCCTTGACCTTGTCTTCCGTCGCCCCGACGAGGGCGGTCTTCGCCTCCGGCACCACCAAGTCATCCTTGCCGAAGGAAATGCCGGCGCGCGAGGCTTGGCGGAAGCCGAGGCGCATAATCCGGTCTGCGAAGATCACCGTCTCCTTCTGGCCGCAGTTGCGATAGACCGCGTCGAGAAGCCCGGAGATCTCCTTTTTCGTCAGCAGCCGGTTCCCCAGCTCGAACGGCACGTTCGGATGCCGGGGCAGCAGCTCGGAGAGCAGCATGCGCCCGGGGGTCGTCTCCACCAGCCGCACGCACGGCTTGCCCTCGGTGTCGACGCCGTGATAGCGGGCGCGAACGCGCGCATGTAGCGTCGTCGCCCGTGCTTCGAGCGCGTGCTGGATTTCGCCCATGTCGGCGTAGGCCCGGCCTTCGCCCGGCTCGCCCGCCCGGTCCATCGTCAGGTAATAAAGCCCAAGAACGATGTCCTGCGACGGCACGATGATCGGCTTGCCGTTGGCCGGGCTGAGGATGTTGTTCGTCGACATCATCAGCACGCGGGCCTCGAGCTGCGCTTCCAATGACAGCGGCACGTGCACCGCCATCTGGTCGCCGTCGAAGTCGGCGTTGAACGCGGCGCAGACCAGCGGGTGGAGCTGGATCGCCTTGCCCTCGATCAGCGTCGGCTCGAACGCCTGAATACCGAGCCGGTGCAAGGTCGGCGCGCGGTTGAGCAGCACCGGATGTTCGCGGATCACCTCCTCGAGGATGTCCCAGACTTCCGGGCGCTCCTTCTCCAGCATCCGCTTCGCGGCCTTGATCGTCGTCGCCATGCCGTAGAGCTCGAGCTTCGAATAGATGAACGGCTTGAACAGCTCGAGCGCCATCTTCTTCGGCAGGCCGCACTCGTGCAGCTTCAACTCGGGACCGACAACGATCACCGAACGGCCGGAGTAGTCGACCCGCTTGCCGAGCAGGTTCTGACGGAAGCGGCCCTGCTTGCCCTTGAGCATGTCGGACAGCGATTTCAGCGGCCGCTTCGAGGCACCGGCGATCGGCCGGCCGCGCCGGCTGTTGTCGAACAGCGCGTCGACCGATTCCTGCAGCATGCGCTTTTCGTTGCGGATGATGATCTCCGGCGCGCGCAGCTCGATGAGCCGCTTCAGCCGGTTGTTGCGGTTGATCACCCGCCGGTAGAGATCGTTGAGGTCCGAGGTCGCGAAGCGCCCGCCATCGAGCGGGACCAGCGGGCGAAGCTCCGGCGGAATGACCGGTACAACCTCGAGGATCATCCATTCCGGACGGGAGCCGGATTCGACGAAGGCCTCGATCAGTTTCAGGCGCTTGACCAGCTTCTTGCGCGTGGTCTCCGAGTTGGTCTCCTTAAGGTCGACGCGCAGCTGCACCTGCTCGGCGTCGAGATCGATCGCCTTCAGCATATCGCGGATCGCCTCGGCGCCGATGCCGACGGTAAACGCATCCTCGCCGTAGGAATCGATCGCCTTCTGGTACTGCTCCTCGGTGATCAGCTCGTGCAGCTTCAGCGGCGTCAGGCCCGGCTCGATGACGACGTAGGCCTCGAAATAGAGAATCTTCTCGAGGTCCTTGAGCGTCATGTCGATCAGCAGGCCGACCCGGCTCGGCAGCGATTTGAGGAACCAGATGTGCGCCACCGGCGAGGCCAGCTCGATGTGACCCATGCGCTCGCGCCGCACCTTCTGCAAGGTGACCTCGACGCCGCACTTCTCGCAGATGATGCCCTTGTACTTCATCCGCTTGTACTTGCCGCACAGGCACTCGTAGTCCTTGATCGGCCCGAAGATGCGGGCGCAGAACAGGCCGTCGCGCTCCGGCTTGAACGTGCGGTAGTTGATCGTCTCCGGCTTCTTGATCTCGCCGAACGACCATGAGCGGATGCGATCGGGGCTGGCGATCGAGATACGGATATTATCGAAGCGCTGCGTTCCGCCGACCTGGCCGAAAATCTTCAGCAATTCGTTCATGCGCTCATCTCCTTTGCGGGACCCACGGGTCCGCTCAGTTCAACTCGACGTTCAGGCCGAGCGACTGCAGTTCCTTGACCAGGACGTTGAACGACTCCGGCACCCCTGCCTCGAAGGTGTCGTCGCCGCGGACGATCGATTCGTAGACCTTGGTGCGGCCCGAGACGTCGTCCGACTTCACCGTCAGCATTTCCTGCAAGGTGTAGGCGGCGCCGTAGGCTTCCAGCGCCCACACCTCCATTTCGCCAAATCGCTGGCCGCCGAACTGCGCCTTCCCGCCCAGCGGCTGCTGGGTCACGAGGCTGTAGGGGCCGATCGAGCGCGCGTGAATCTTGTCGTCGACCAGGTGGTGCAGCTTCAGCATGTAGATGTATCCGACCGTCACCTGCCGGTCGAACGGCTCGCCGGTGCGCCCGTCGGACAGCGTGACCTGGGCCGAAGCGTTGAGGCCGGCCTTCTCCAGCATAACGACGATGTCGGTCTCGCGTGCACCGTCGAACACCGGAGAGGCGACCGGAACGCCCGGGCGCAGGTTCTCACCCAGCTCGAGCAGCTCGCGCTCGTTCAACGGCGCGACATCCGAGGCGAACTGCCGCTCGCCGTAGACGTCGGCGAGCTTGTCGCGCAGCGCGCCGACGTCGCCGGTCGACTTGGCCGCGTCGACGAGAGCACCGATCTGCTTGCCGATACCGGCGCTCGCCCAACCGAGGTGGGTTTCGAGGATCTGGCCGACGTTCATCCGGGACGGCACGCCCAGCGGATTGAGCACGACGTCGACAGCGGTGCCGTCGGCGACGTAGGGCATGTCCTCGATCGGTACGATCTTCGAGATCACACCCTTATTACCGTGACGGCCGGCCATCTTGTCGCCCGGCTGCAGCTTGCGCTTCACCGCGACGAACACCTTGACCATCTTCATCACGCCAGGAGGAAGGTCATCGCCGCGCTGGACCTTGTCGACCTTGTTCTCGAACCGCTGTTCGAGCCGTGAGATCGACTCCTCGAACGAGGCCCGCAGGGCTTCGATATCGCCCATCACCGCGTCGTCCTCGACCGCGATCTGCGCCCACTGCCCGGAGGTAAAGCCGGTCAGCACCTCGTCGTTGACGAGCGTTCCCTTGATCAGCCCCTTCGGCCCACCGACCGCCGTCTGACCGACCAGCAGCGTTTTCAGGCGCGTATAAAAGCTGCGCTCGAGAATCATCCGCTCGTCGTCCCGGTCCTTGGCGAGGCGTTCGATCTCCGCCCGTTCGATCGCCAGCGCGCGCACGTCCTTCTCGACGCCGCGCCGGGAGAACACGCGGACTTCGAGGACGGTGCCGGAGACTCCCGGCGGAACCTTCAGCGACGTATCGCGTACGTCTGCCGCCTTTTCGCCGAAGATTGCCCGCAGCAGCTTTTCCTCCGGCGTCATCGGCGTTTCGCCCTTCGGCGTGACCTTGCCGACGAGAATGTCGCCCGGCTTGACCTCGGCGCCGATGTAGACGATGCCCGCCTCGTCGAGGTTCTTCAGCGCTTCCTCGCCGACGTTGGGAATATCGCGGGTGATCTCCTCCTGGCCGAGCTTGGTATCGCGCGCCATCACCTCGAATTCCTCGATGTGAATCGAGGTGAAGACGTCTTCCTTGACGATCCGCTCGGAAATCAGGATCGAGTCCTCGAAGTTGTAGCCCTGCCACGGCATGAACGCGACGAGCACGTTGCGCCCGAGCGCGAGTTCACCCAGCTCCGTCGACGAGCCGTCGGCGATGATATCGCCCTTTTCGACCAAGTCGCCGGCGCGCACCAGCGGTTGCTGATGGATCGTCGTATTCTGGTTCGAGCGCTGGAACTTCAGAAGGTTGTAGATGTCGACGCCGGTGGCCGAGTGCGACGTCTCGGCGGTGGCGCGGATGACGATGCGGGTGGCGTCGATCTGATCGACGACGCCCGCGCGCCGGGCGATGATCGTCGCGCCGGAATCGCGGGCCACCGCCGCTTCCATCCCGGTGCCGACGATCGGTGCCTCGGTCTTGATCAGCGGCACCGCTTGGCGCTGCATATTCGAGCCCATCAACGCCCGGTTGGCGTCGTCGTTCTCGAGGAACGGGATCAGCGCCGTCGCCACCGAGACGAGCTGCTTCGGTGAGACGTCGATGTAATCGATGTCCGACGGCCGGGCGAGCAGGAAATCGTTGCCGCGCCGGCAGCTGATCAGGTCAGCGGTGAACCGTCCTTCGCCGTCGAGCTCGGCGTTCGCCTGGGCGATGGTGAACTTTCCCTCGTCCATCGCACTCATGTAGATGACCTCATCCGAGACTATGCCGTCGGTCACCCGGCGGTAGGGCGTTTCGATGAAGCCGTAGCGGTTGACCTGGGCGAAAGTGGCGAGCGAGTTGATCAGACCGATGTTCGGGCCTTCGGGCGTCTCGATCGGGCAGATGCGGCCATAGTGGGTCGGGTGGACGTCGCGCACCTCGAAGCCGGCGCGCTCACGCGTCAGACCGCCCGGCCCCAGCGCCGAAAGCCGGCGCTTGTGGGTGATCTCGGAGAGCGGATTGGTCTGGTCCATGAACTGGCTGAGCTGCGAGGAGCCGAAGAACTCACGCACCGCCGCTGCCGCCGGCTTGGCGTTGATCAGCTCCTGGGGCATTACCGTGTCGATATCGACCGAACTCATCCGCTCGCGGATGGCGCGCTCCATGCGCAGGAGGCCGACCCGGTACTGGTTCTCGAGCAATTCGCCCACCGAGCGGACTCGGCGGTTGCCGAGATGGTCGATGTCGTCGATCTCGCCGCGGCCGTCCTTGAGGTCGACCAGCACCTTGACGACGGCGAGAATGTCCTGCTTGCGCAGAATGCGGATGCTGTCGTCGGTATCGGTGAAACCAAGGCGCGAGTTCATCTTCACCCGGCCAACCGCCGACAGGTCGTAGCGCTCGTTGTCGAAGAACAGGCCCTTGAACAGCGTCTCCGCCGATTCCAGCGTCGGCGGCTCGCCCGGGCGCATCACCCTGTAGATATCGAACAGCGCTTCCTCACGCGACGTATTGCGGTCAACGGCCAGCGTGTTGCGAATGTAAGGCCCGACGTTGAGATGATCGATGGCAAGCGTGCGCACCTCGCTGACGCCGACGCTGGTCAGCGTCGTCATCACCGCCTCGGTGATCTCTTCACCGGCTTCGATGTAGATTTCTCCGGTTTGATCGTTGATCAGGTCCTCGGCGACATACCGGCCGGCGAGGTCCTCATCGGGCACCAGTTGTTCGGTCAATCCTTGGGTGGCGAGGTGGCGCAACAGCTTGGGCGTCAGCTTGGTCCCGGCTTCGGCCACCCGCTCGCCGGTCGATGCGTCGACCAAGTCTCGCGCGAGCTTGACGCCGCGCATGCGATCGGCGCGGAACTCCGTCTTCCAGCCGCCGTCGGCCCGGTGGAACGTCACCTTTTCGTAGAAGTAGTCGAGCACCTCCTCGGGCGACATGCCGACAACTTCCGACGGATCGAGCGAACGGCCCATCGCCACCCGCTCGGCGCGCAACTGCTCGGTCGCAGCCGATTCGAGCGCCAGCAGCAGGGTCGTGACCGGCAGCTTACGGCGGCGGTCGATGCGCACGAACACCAAGTCCTTGGCATCGAACTCGAAGTCGAGCCACGAACCGCGATAGGGAATGATCCGCGCGGCGAAGAGGAACTTGCCGGACGAATGGGTCTTGCCCTTGTCGTGATCGAAAAACACGCCCGGCGAGCGGTGCATCTGCGAGACGATCACCCGCTCGGTGCCATTGACGACGAAGGTGCCGTTGTCGGTCATCAACGGCATGTCGCCCATGTAGACGTCCTGCTCCTTGATGTCGCGGATAGAGCGGGCACCGGTATCCTCGTCGATGTCCCAGACCACCAGACGCAGCGTCACCTTCAGCGGCGCCGCGTAGGTCATGCCGCGCTGCTGGCATTCCTCGACATCGTACTTGGGTTCCTCGAACTCGTATTTGACGAATTCAAGCGTTCCGCGGGACGAAAAATCCTTAATCGGAAAGACCGACTTGAAGACTTCCTGCAGACCCGAATCGCTGCGATGCTCGGCCGATGTGTTGCGTTGCAGAAACTGCTCGTAGGAGCTCTTCTGCACCTCGATCAGGTTGGGCATCGCAACCGCCGCGGTGATGCGTCCAAAATTCTTGCGAACGCGCTTCCGACCGGTAAAGCTATTGGGCATCGAAGACCCTCGTGCTGTATATGAAGCCGCCTGGGTCCGCACAAAGCCGGTTACCGCAACCGGCATCGCGGACCATGCATCCAGCGCACAACGAAAAAGGGGCGGCGGCGGCAATTGCCTCCGCGCCTCCGGCGCGCTCATCGTCGTCTCGCACCCGCTTTCCCGGCCGCGGCAAGGCCCATGCGGGCGGGTGCGCATCGCGCGCGCGGGACCACGGCCATCCGCCATCCCGCGCGCGAATCTTCTCGTGATATGTCGTCGCCGCTACCCCTCGGCAACTGGTACCATCCGAATATTGTCTACTTAATCTCGACAGTTGCGCCAGCCTCTTCCAATTTCTTCTTGATCTGCTCGGCCTCTTCCTTCTTCAGGCCTTCCTTGACCGTCTTCGGCGCCGCTTCGACCAGATCCTTGGCTTCCTTCAGGCCGAGACTGGTAACCGCGCGTACCTCTTTGATGACGTTGATTTTCTTGTCACCGACCGCAGTCAGGATCACGTCGAACTCGGTCTGTTCCTCGACCGGCTCCGCTGCCGCTGCCGCCGCTGCCGGAGCAGCAGCCGCCGCAACCGGCGCAGCGGCCGAGACGCCCCACTTTTCCTCAAGCATCTTCGAAAGCTGCGCGGCCTCAAGTACCGTCAGGCTCGACAGCTGATCAACCAGTTGATCCAGGTTAGACATTTTTTCAACTCCTTAAGCTTGAACCGTTCATTCGCGAACGCCGCACCCGTTTCAGGCGGCCTCGCTCGTGTCCCCATAGGCGGCAAAGACCCGCGCCAACTGACCGGCCGGCGCCTGCAGCACGCCGGCGATTCGCGTCGCCGGGGCATTGAGCAGGCCGATCAGCTTGCCACGAAGCTCGTCGAGCGACGGCAACGCCGCCAGCGCCTTGACGCCCTCGGCATCGAGCACCTGCGTGCCGACGCCGCCGCCGAGAAGGACGAGCTTCGGGTTGGTCTTCGCGTAAGCGACGGCAATCTTCGCCGCCGCCACCGGGTCGTTGGCGAAGGCGATCGCCGTCGGCCCGGTGAACAGGCCTTCCAGGCTCTGGTAGCGGGTGCCTTCCAGCGCCCGCCGGGTGAGGCGGTTCTTGGTCACTTTCAGACCAGCTCCCGCGTCCCGCATCCGCTTTCGCAGATCACCGATCTCCGCGACCGTCAGCCCGCTATAATGGGTGACGAGGACGACAGCGGTTTCGTTGAACGTGCGATGCAGCGATGCGACCAAGGATTCCTTTTCAACTCGGTCCACCGTTCATCTCCGTTGCAATCCCACGCGGCGCAAGGCGCCTTGCAGGAGTCCACCAACAGCCGTCCAGGTAACGATCGCGCGTTCCCTGAAAGGCCGGTTGCCCTGTCCAGGGCACCGGTTCAAGCCTCGTTTCGGCGCGCTGGGCGCCGCTCCGCAAACTCGATACCGTCTCGGCAGGCGGGCGGTCCTTTAAGCCGTTCGCGAAAGGCTGGCTCGCAAACGGCGCCTGCTGTCTCGGACAGGTTGCGGGAAGAGCGATCGCCGCCCTCCCGCCGATTCGGACCATCGTCAATGTCGTCGATGGACCCGAAGCTCTGCTTGCCCCCGCCGCCCCTAGGCGAGCGCGGACGAAACGTTCACGTGCACGCCGGGCCCCATCGTCGAGCTGATGCTCACGCGCTTGAGGTACGTTCCCTTGGCGCCGGTTGGCTTCGCCTTGATCACGGCGTCGAGGAAGGCGCGAAAGTTCTCGGCGATCGCCGCCTCGGCAAAGCTGACCTTGCCGATGCCGCCGTGAACGATCCCCGCCTTTTCGACCCGGAACTCGACCTGACCGGCCTTGGCGGCCTTGACCGCGCCGGCGACGTCCATCGTCACCGTGCCAACCTTGGGATTCGGCATCAGGCCGCGGGGACCGAGGATCTTGCCGAGGCGACCGACGACGCCCATCATGTCGGGCGTGGCGATACAGCGATCGAAGTCGATCTGCCCTTTTGCACCCGCTCCATCAGGTCCTCGGCGCCGACGATGTCGGCGCCCGCCGCCTGGGCTTCCGCCGCCTTGTCCGCCTTGGCGAACACCGCGACGCGCAATGTCTTGCCAGTGCCGTTCGGCATCGAGACGACGCCGCGCACCATCTGATCGGCATGGCGCGGATCAACGCCGAGATTGACCGCCACCTCGAGCGTTTCGTCGAACTTCGCCGTGCTCGTCTTCTTGATCAGCTGGATCGCTTCCGGCAGATCGTACAGGGTTTCCGCGTCGATCGCCTCATAGGCGGCGCGCAGGCGCTTGCTGTGCTTGGCCATCGTTCCTATTCCACCACTTCGATGCCCATCGAACGCGCCGAGCCGATCACCATGGCGATCGCACCGTCGGCGTCCTTGGCATTGAGATCGCCCATCTTCTGCTCGGCGATCTGCCGAACCTGCTCCTGAGTCACCTCGCCCACCTTCTGCTTGGTGAGGTTCGCCGAGCCCTTCGGCACGCCGGCCGCCTTCTTCAGCAGATAGCTGGTCGGCGGTGTCTTGGTCACGAAGGTAAACGTGCGGTCGGCGAACGCGGTGATGACCACCGGCACCGGCATCCCTTCCTCGAGCTTCTGCGTCTGAGCGTTGAACTCCTTGCAGAAGGCCATGATATTCAGGCCCGCTTGACCCAGCGCAGGACCGATCGGCGGCTGCGGCGTCGCCTTGCCCGCCGGGACCTGCAGCTTGATATAGCCGGTAATTTTCTTCGCCATTTCAGTCTCTCACGTTCCTTGCCGTCGGCTTCCGCCCACAACGGCGATGCGCCGCAGGCCAGAGTCCGGCCGCGATCAAATCTTTTCGACCTGCGCGTACTCCAGTTCGACCGGTGTCGATCGCCCAAAGATCGACACGGCGACCTTGACCCGCGTCCGCGCTTCGTCCACTTCCTCGACCAGCCCGCTGAACGAGGTGAACGGCCCGTCGCAGACACGGACCTGCTCGCCGATCTCGAAGGTAATCGTCGGCTTCGGCCGCTCGATTCCCTCCTGCACCTGATGGAGGATGCGCGCCGCCTCGCTCTCGGAAATCGGCGACGGACGTCCGCGACCGCCGAGAAATCCCGTGACCTTCGGCGTATTCTTCACCAAGTGCCACGTATCGTCGGTCATATCCATCTTGACCAGCACGTAGCCGGGAAAGAACTTCCGCTCGGAGTTCACCTTCTGGCCGCGCCGCACCTCGACCACCTCTTCGGTGGGGACCATCACCTGCGGGATGCGCTCGGCCATTCCGGCCTGCCTCGCCTGCTCCTCGATCGACTGCGCGACCTTGCGCTCGAAGCCGGAATAGACGTGAATAACATACCACCGTGCGTCCATGCCGCCTACGCTCCGAGGCTCATGCCGAGGAGCGCGCGCACGCCCAGCGACAAAAGCTCATCGACGAAAAAGAAGAACACGGCGGCGACCACCACCATCGCCACGACCATGCCGGTCGAGATGGTCGTCTCCTTGCGGGTGGGCCAAGTGACCCTCGCGGCCTCCTGACGCACTTCGCGAAAAAACTGCACTACGTTTGTTTTTGCCATGTTCCATCGCGCATCGTGGCAGGGGCAGCAGGATTCGAACCCGCGACCTGCGGTTTTGGAGACCGCCGCTCTACCAGCTGAGCTATACCCCTTTATCGTCCGCCATTGCCGCCCACTGCGGCCGATGCCGGCCCTCGATGACCCGTCCGTAAGAGACTATTCGTTGATTTTGGCGACGACGCCGGCGCCGACGGTGCGGCCGCCCTCGCGGATGGCGAAGCGCAGGCCCTCGTCCATGGCGATCGGCGAGATCAGCTCCACCTGCATCGAGACGTTATCGCCCGGCATCACCATTTCCGTGCCCTCGGGCAGGTTCACCGTGCCGGTGACGTCGGTGGTGCGGAAGTAGAACTGCGGGCGGTACTTGGTGAAGAACGGCGTGTGCCGGCCGCCCTCCTCCTTGGTCAGGATGTAGGCCTCGGCGGCGAACTTGGTGTGCGGCGTGATCGTCCCCGGCTTGGCCAGAACCTGGCCGCGCTCGACGTCCTCGCGCTTGGTGCCGCGCAGCAGCACGCCGATGTTGTCGCCGGCCTCGCCCTGATCGAGCAGCTTGCGGAACATCTCGACGCCGGTGCACACCGTCTTGGTCGTCGGCCGGATGCCAACGATCTCGACCTCCTCGCCGACCTTGACCACCCTCGCGCTCAACGCGGCCGGTCACCACCGTGCCGCGGCCCGAAATCGAGAACACGTCCTCGATCGGCATCAGAAACGGCTGGTCCTTCGGGCGCTCCGGCTGCGGGATATACGCGTCCACCGCGTCCATCAGCTCCATGATCGCCTTGGCGCCGATCTCCGGATCGCGCCCTTCCAGCGCCGCCAGACCCGAGCCCTTGATGATCGGGATGTCGTCGCCAGGAAAATCGTAGCTGCTGAGCAGCTCGCGCAGCTCGAGCTCGACCAGCTCCAAAAGCTCCGGATCGTCGACCATGTCGACCTTGTTCAAAAACACCACGATCGCCGGCACGCCCACCTGGCGCGCCAGCAAAATGTGCTCGCGCGTCTGCGGCATCGGGCCGTCCGCCGCCGAGACCACCAGAATCGCTCCGTCCATCTGCGCCGCGCCGGTGATCATGTTCTTGACGTAGTCGGCGTGACCCGGGCAGTCGACGTGCGCGTAGTGCCGGTTGTCCGTCTGATACTCGACGTGCGCCGTCGAGATCGTGATCCCCCGTGCCCGCTCCTCCGGAGCCTTGTCAATCTGATCGAACGGCGTGAAATCCGCCCCGCCCTTCTCCGCCAGAACCTTGGTGATCGCCGCCGTCAACGTCGTCTTGCCATGATCAACATGGCCAATCGTACCAACATTGCAGTGCGGCTTCGTCCGCTCGAATTTCGCCTTCGCCATGGCCTGTTCTGTCTTTCCCGGTCGCAGAATTCAGTGAATCGAATGCGGCAGTCGCTCGACCTGTTCGTTGGTGGCAGAAACCCTCGCGCGTGGAGCGGGTGAAGGGAATCGAACCCTCGTATGAAGCTTGGAAGGCTTCCGCTTTACCATTAAGCTACACCCGCGAGCCAAGCCACGAATTAGGCGGTCCGCGCACCGACCCCGAGGCTGGTGGAGGGGGTAGGATTCGAACCTACGTAGGCGTGCGCCAACGGGTTTACAGCCCGTCCCCTTTAGCCACTCGGGCACCCCTCCGGCGCGCCGTCGGCATCGGATGACCGGCCGAACGAGCGCTTGCACATATTGCTTTTACCACCGCTTGTCAACGCCCGAAAAACGACGCACGTGTTGTTCTTGCCGCGGTGCGGCCGCGTGACCGTGATTTTCGAGCACTGCCATCGACAAGATGCTAAAGAACGTCATGCGTCAGCGCAAGCACCCTCGACCGGCACGCGGGCCGGCTCCTTCGCGACAGGCATCCGTAGCCGAGCTCGGCGGATTCCAACCGCCGGCGCACCAGCGCGCCCGCCCGGCGCGCGACGTCGCCGTCGGCGCCGCCCCCTCCGAGTTCGAGCGGGCCGCGGGCGGACTGTGGCTCTATGGCCGGCACGCCGTCCTCGCCGCGATTGCCAACCCCCGCCGGGACCTCGATCGCCTTCTGGTCGTCGCCGATCTCGCCGATGCCCTGGCCAGGGCGGCGGCCGGGGCCGCGAGCCAGACGGGAGTCCGGCGGCCGCCGGTCGAAGTCGCCGACCGGCGCACGATCGAGGCGGTACTGCCGGAGGGCGCGGTACACCAGGGGCTTGCCGCCCTCGCCCGCCCGCTCGCCGCCGTCGATCTCGAGGCGCTCATCGCCAAGCTCGCCGACGACGACAGGGCGCTCGTCGTCGTGCTCGATCAGGTCACCGATCCGCGTAACGTCGGCGCGGTGCTGCGCTCGGCCGAAGCCTTCGCCGCCGCCGCGGTCATCGCCCAGGACCGGCACGCGCCCGATGAGTCCGGCCCGCTGGCGAAGGCGGCCTCGGGCGCGCTCGAGGCGGTGCCGCTGGTGCGTGTCGTCAACCTCGCGCGCACCCTGCGCAGCCTCAAGGACGCGGGGTTCTTCTGTATCGGCCTTGCCGGCGAGGCGAGCGCGCGCCTCGGCGACCTCGATCTCGGCGGGCGCACCGCGCTGGTTCTCGGCGCTGAGGGCGACGGACTGCGGCGCCTGGTGCGCGAGACCTGCGACGGGCTGGCACGCATCCCCATCGCCCCTGGCATCGACAGCTTGAACCTCTCGGCGGCCGCGGCGATCGCGCTTTACGAATGCGCCCGCGCCCGCGCCCTGGCGGAGACCGCCGCATGCGCGCCTCCCGGCTGCTGATCCCGCCGGTGTGGTTCGCGCTGGCGGCGCTGGCGATGCTGGCGCTGGACCGGGCGCTGCCCATCGCGGACGTGCTCGCGCCGCCGTGGAACCGCTTGGCCATCCTGCCGGCCACCGCCGGGCTTGGCCTCGCCCTCTCGGCGCTCGCCTGCTTCTTGCGGGCGAGAACCCCCGTCGAGCCGCGGCAGGTGCCCCGCGCCCTGGTCGCCGAAGGCCCTTATCGGCTGACCCGCAATCCGATGTACCTCGGCCTTTCGTTGTGGCTGCTCGCCCTTGCCGTCTTCCTCGGCGCGCTCTCGCCGTTCGCGGTCATCCCCGTGTTCGTCGCGCTGATCACCCGCCTGTTCATCTGCGGCGAGGAACGAATGCTCGAACAGCACTTCGGCGACGACTTTCTCGCCTACAAGGCTCGCGTGCGCCGCTGGATCTGAGGTAAGCTGCGCGCGCTTCGTTCGACGCGCCGGGCCGGCGTAGCTCAGCAGGTAGAGCAACCGCCTTGTAAGCGGTAGGTCGCGGGTTCGATTCCTGCCGCCGGCACCACCCCCGCCCCGTCTCCGCGGCGAATCGGCCCAAGCGCCTAAGCCGGCCGCCGCTTCGTTTCCGCCGACGACCAAATCCAGGCTCTAATTCATTGCAATAACGTGATGTTTTCTAAACTCGCGCGAACGTCGTCGGTTGTCGCCAATTGTCATCGTTTCCGGGCAGGCGCACCGCCTCGCTGGTCTTGGCGATCTGGAACATAAAGCGAACATAGCACGCCTTCCTGACAAGTCAAGCTGTCAAGGCGTCGTCATGGTGGCGCATCATCGCCGAGCCGGTTGACCCGGCAACACGTCCGGCCGCCAACGTGACGGCACCACCGTTTCTCAATCGCGCCCGCCGGCCTGCCGCGCGATCTCGTCGCGCAGTGGACGCGCCTGCGGATCGAGGGCGACCAACTGATCGGCCCAGGACAGCGCGGCGGCGCGGCGGCCGGCATCCCGGTTGATCGTGATGAGCGCAATCAGCATGTCGCGATCGGCCGGGTGGCGGCCGTGACCGGCTTCGAGAACGGTAAGCGCCTCGTCCGTTCGGCCCGCGGCGTTGAGTGCGATCGCTTGGACATAAGTGTAGCGGGCGTTCGCTGGATCGAGCGCCGCGGCGCGCGCGAGTTCTGGCAGGGCCTCGGAATTGCGATGTTGGCGCACAAGGTTGAGGCCGAGCGCGTGATGCAGGTCGGCGTCGTCGGGCAAACGCGTCAGCGCCGCGCGCAGGATGTGCTCGCCGTCGCCGTCGCGGCCCTGATGAGTATAAAGCTCAGCGAGACTGACGTCGGCCGGCACGAACGAGGGGTCAAGGCGGCGGGCGGCGTTGAATTCCTCCTCGGCTTCGGTGATCCGCCCGAGGCGCTGATAGAGCGTGCCAAGGTTGACGCGGTGTTCGGGCCGGTCGGCGTTGATCCGCTGCGACGCCACGAAATCGTCGATGGCTCGGGCCAGCGTCACCCGTTCGTCGGCGGTCAGCCGCTCCTTGGGCATGTCGGCGAGCAGCGAGGCGGCCTCCATGCGCACGGCCAACACACGATCGGCAAGCAGCGGGGAAGCGAGCGGCCAGATGTTCGGCGCCGGATAGGGGCGTAGCGTGCGCAGTGCCGCCATCCGCACCAGCGGGTCGTCGTCGACGAGCCCGCGGCGGGCCGCCATCACCGCCGCGCGGCCCGGATTGTCGGCGAGGCTGTCATAAGCGGTGGCGCGAGCGATCGACGGCGCATCGGGGCTGACGGCGAGCTGGAGCAGTAGGGAAGCCGCCTCGGGCCTGCCGGCACGGGAGGCGGCGAACGTCTCGGTCCAGGTCTGAAAGCCCTTGCGCTCGGGCCCGTACCAGCGCTCGACCGCCGCTGCAGCCCATGCGGCATCCTTGTCGGCGTGGCAATCGTTGCAGGCGTTGGACGTGCCGAAACGCACCGATTCGTCGGGGCGGGGAATGCGAAAACCGTGATCGTGCCGCGGATCGACGACCATGTAGGTCCGCACCGGCATGTGGCAGGCGACGCAGCGCCCGCCCGCTGAACCCTCCCCATGATGATGGTGCGACGCGGTTGCGAATTTGTCGCCGTCGTGGCACTGGAGGCAGACGCCGTCGCCCTCAGCGCGGACGTGCAACGCGTGCGGATCGTGGCAGTCGCTGCACGTCACGCCCGCCATGAACATCTTGCTCTGGCGGAACGAGGCATAATTGTAGACCTCGTCCAGCATCTTGCCGTCGGCCTCGAACAAGCCTGGTTCGAGCAGGCTTGGCACGTGCGTCTGCAACAGCGACTGACCCGGTCGCCAGGGCTCGGCAATCTTGCTCGCGCGCGCATGGCAGATCCCGCATGTTTCCACCTCCTTGGCGCTTGTCCGCGGCACACTGCGGTGGGCGCTGCCGATCGCCGGATCGAGGGTCCACTGCACGTCCTTGCGTTCGTCGAAATGGACGCTCAGGCCATCCGCGCCGCGCCTGTTCCCTTTTGCCCACGCCACATGAGCTGATCCCGGGCCGTGGCAGGCTTCACAGGCAACGTCGATCTCGGCCCAGGTGGTGGCGTAAACATTTTTCGCCGCGTCGTAGTTCTTACGAAGTTCGGTCGAATGACACTCGGCGCACTGAAAGTTCCAGGTCTGGTCGATGCCGGTCCAGTGCAGCGGATCGCCCGCCTTCAGGGTCCGATCAGGGTAGAGATGGAACCAGCGTTGTCCGCCCTCCGACTTCGGCCGTGAGTCCCAGGCGATCCCCAGAGCCTGCATCCGACCGTCCGGGAAGGCGATCAGATACTGTTGCAACGGGATGACCCCAAAGGTGTAGCGGATTTCGAAATCGGCGAGCTTGCCGTCCGGCCCGTCGGTGTTGACGTAGAACTTTCCGTCCCGTTTGAAGAACCGCGAGGTAATGCCGCCGTGGGTGAAGGTTACGCCGCCGAAAGCACCGAGGACCGTATTGTCCGTCGCCTCCTGCATTGCCAGGTCGTGATGCGAACCGCGCCAAGCCTCCATTTCATGCCGATGGCAGCTTTCGCAAGCGCTGCTTCCGACGAAGGTCGGCGCTGTTTCCGCCGATGGAAACGGAGCCGCACCGCAGATCGCGGGAGTCATGATCAGCGCAACGCTGAAGAGGACGGACATTCCGGCGAGCGCGAAGACCGAGCCGGGCACCGTGGGAGCTTTTCCGCTCATGCATCGTCTCCGGTATTGCCCGTCGATCCATCCAACCCGGAGGTCATTCAAGGGCTCAAAAATCAGCGGCCGGCCAAGGCGGGTGGCGGCCCGTGCAGGGTCATGCTTCACTCGAACGTGCGGGTCCCGCCACCTGATGTGTCAACGTGTTGGAGTGTCCGACAGCTTGCCAGAATACGCGCATTGGCGTCGCCGGACAGAACCCCGCGGTAAGAACAGCGATGCGAAGCGTATGCGCGGACGAATCCGCGCATGGCTTACTTGGACACCGTGGGAAAGATCGATTTCCAGTCGCTCTTCATGCTGATAACAACCCAGTTCTTCTGCTTGGCCTCATCCATCAGCGACTGCGAGAAGGTGCCGACCTTGGTGTCCGGCAGGCCGTTCGCCGGACCGTAGGCATATTCACGCTCGGCGTCGTCGTGCAGCACCAGCATCATCGGTCGAGCGCCGTCGCCCGCCCCTGTCCACTCCAGCATCTCGCGATCACCGCCGGAATTGCCGAACGCGGCATAGGGTCGCTTGCCGATGAACAAATTGATGCCGACGGGCTTGCCGGCCTTGTCATCGATGAAGAAGATCTTCGGCTCGCGCATCAACACCGGCTTGCCGGCATCGAGCTCGTACTTGGTCGTGATGCTTGAGCCGACCACTTGCTCGACCGGGACGTGATAGATCCGGTCACTAAATACGCGCACGAATTCCTGGCCACCACCAGTCACGATGTAAGTCCGGAAGCCGTTGGCGCGCAGATACGCCATCACCTCGAGCATCGGCTGATAGATCAACTCGGTCGGCGGCCGTTTGAACCGTGGATGTTCGGCGGTGGCCAACCACTGCTTGACGATGGCAAGAAACTCATCGGAGGTCATTCCGGCGTGGGTGGCGGAGACGATCGTCGCCCAATCCCCTTCGGTGAACTTGGCCATCGCCTCCCGATCGCCGGCCAGCACCGCCTTGAAGGGCTCCTCGGTCTTCCACTCTGGGTGCTGCGGAGCCAGCGCCGCGATCCGATCAAGGGCGAACATCGCCTGAGTGTAGATCGGATGCTCGACCCACAGCGTGCCGTCCTGATCGAAGGTGGCAATCCGGTCCTCGGGCGGCACGAACTTGGAACTGCCCTCGGTCGTCGTCGCCTTGACGAATTCGACGATCGCCTGTTTGGCTACCCCATCATTCCACGCCGGCAGCGGCTCCTCCTGCGCCCGGACCTGGGACGCAAAGAAAAGAGCGCCAAGGATCCCCGCAGCGAGCATGGAGATCAGAGTACATTTTCGCATAACTTAACCTTCCCGGCGGGTCTCACCTTGTGAAATCGGCTCGCCCCATGACGAAATGGGGTGAGCCTTGCGTTTTTCAGATTAGTTGCCCGTCGGCATCGGAAGCGAGAAGCCTTCTTTTTTCAGCGCGTCACGCACGTTCATGAAGCGCTCATACTGGCTCAGCGTGATCGGACCGGTATAGGTCTCGCTCTGGAGCTTACGCGGCGGATAGTCGACATACGTCTTCATCAGCTTTTGCATCTCGACGTTGGCGGGAACCATTGCCCACGTGCTCTCGGTGAACGTGGTCATGAAGATGTCGTAACGTTCCTGCGGGTCCTGCCACAGGTCGAACACCTGCGGCACGGTTGCGACATAGCTCTCAGGCCCTTTCCAACCCAAGTTGGTGTCAACGGCAAGGCCGCCGGTCGCTTTCCCGTCATCGCCACGAAGATTAAAGACGTACTTGTACTGCCCGACGCGGGCAGCACCCGGCGACAGCTCGTTCTCGGTGAAGTAGAACCAACTATTCCGCTCGGATGGTCCGCTGCCCAGCCAGACTGGCGTCATGTCGTAGCTGTCGAAGATTATCGGCTGACCATCCCGGTCCTTCTTCGGCAGCTCGACACCGGCGAGAGATGCGAAGCTGGCCATCAGGTCGAGGCCGCCGACGATGTCGTCGCTCTTGGAATGCGGCTGAACCTTGCCGGGCCAGCGCACGAATGCCGGCACACGATTGCCACCTTCGCGAACCGTGCCCTTCGTACCCCGGAACGGCGTGTATCCCGCGTCCGGATAAACGTCCTGCCAAGCTCCGTTGTCGGTGGTGAAGAACACCACCGTGTTATCGCTCAGCCCCAGATCATCGAGCTTCTTTAGAAGATTGCCGACGCGGGTATCCAGCTCGACGATCGAGTCGGCGTATTTGGTCTTGGACAGCGACTTGTGTTCGAACTCCGGCGCCGGAAGGTTCGGTTGATGCACCTTCATGAAATTGACGTTGATGAAGAACGGCGCCCCGGACTTCTTCGCCTCGTCGAGGAACCCGAGTGCGGCCTTCTCGACATAGGCGTCGAGGAAGGGGATGCCGACGACACCTTTCTCCGGCGTATCCACGTACTCCCCGTTAACCTTGAAGTCCTCGGTGGGCTTTTCGCCCGCCTTGCCGGAGAGCGATCCCTTCGTCACCTCCTGGAACATCTTCCGCAGCTCCGGGCTCATCGCCGGGAACCAGTTCGGATCGCCGTAAGTGTAGGCGTTCAAGTGGTAAAGGAAGGCATATTTCATCTCGTCGTAGCCCTGCGCGTTCGGCAGCGCGTAGTCGGCTTCGCCGAGATGCCATTTGCCGGTGAAGTAAGTATGGTATCCCGCCTGCTTGAGCACGGACGCCAGCGTCCACTCGGCGGCGGGCAGCCCGCCGCCCTGCCCCTGGAAGGCGACAGTCGTCATGCCGCTCCGGTTCGGAATGCGCCCGGTCTGGATCGCCGCGCGACCCGGCGTGCAGCTCGGCTGGGCGTAGAAGGTAGTGAACGTCATCCCTTCTTCCGCGAGTTGATCGAAATTCGGGGTCGGCATGCCTCGGGCTTTCCCCCCGAGATATGGCCCCAGATCGCCGTAACCGACGTCGTCGCCGACGATCAGCAGAATGTTCGGCTTGCTGCCTGCAACGGACTGAGCCTGCGCCGGCAGCGACGCGAGTGCGACAATGCCGATGGCAAGCACCGACACAATGGATCGTATCATGCGAGCTTTCCCCTCATTCCGGTTAGACCCAGTGTGATTTTCACATTCCCATCATAGACCGATAGTCTTTCCCGCAGATTCGCCAGTGCCCGTATTATCTGAATATGCGCCCCTCCCCTCAAGCGCGCCCAGCATCTGGCGGTACTCGGCGCCCTTTCCGGTCATGGAGCGCTCGACACTTTGCCAATGCCCCAGCACGTGTCGCGCCGACGACGTGGCTATGGCGCACCACGCCTTATTCTAAATCGTTGGAGTAGATTCTTATGACTGATAATGCGCGCCGCGTAAACCGGCGGACCAGAGGATCAACGCTCGCCACCGAACCCATCCCAATGGCTAACGAAAATCGGGCGAGCCATGTCTAGCCTGGGCGAGGCCGCCCGCAGTAGGTGCGAACATGTTCGCACCGCCCAAACTCCGCCCGAAACAGCGCGGGAACTTCCTTTCTTTCGCGCGGACGCTCGTCTAAGAGACTCGAGGTCGCGGCCGAAAGGAGCAACCGGCTTCACACGTGACGTGCGTGAGCTCGGTCAGGGATGATCGGTCAGGGATGAGAGACCGTCGGGCGACGAATGATGAGTGCTTCGGCCATCGCCTCATCCGCACCAGAGGAAGCGGGCGTTCCCGTACAGCCGCCGCCCGACGAAGTGCGGGCGCAGATTCGGCGTATCCTGGGGGATCCGGCATTACAGGCCAGCCCGGCCCGGCGCGAGTTACTTCGCTTCATCGTGGAGGAGACGCTCGCCGGCCGTGCCGACCAACTAAAGGGGTTCGCCATCGCGCTCGCCGTTTTTGGTCGCTCGGACGATTTTGCCCCCCAATCCGATCCGGTCGTGCGCGTCGAGGCGCGCCGTCTGCGCCGTGATCTCCACAGCTGCTATGACACTGCGGGAAAACGGGACCCGGTCGTCATCTCGATTCCCAAGGGTGGCTACGTGCCGCATTTCGCCTGCCAGGACAGCGATCCGCAACCGATGCCGCTACTACCGGGTGACGCGAGACCGCGCTCGTCCTGGCTGGCGATTGCTCTCGTGGCCGGCGTCGTTCTCGGGATCTGTGGGTGGCTTGGCGCGAAGCTGCTCGGTTCGACGTCTTGGCCCTGGTCTGGCGAAAACGGCGCAACGGAATTGCCTCGGCGGCCCAAGATCGCCGTGCTTCCCTTCTCAAATTTAGGGAACGACCGCGATCAGGCCTATTTCGCGCAAGGGATTACGGACCAGATCGTAACGGATCTCGCACGATTTAAGGCTCTGTTTGTCCTGTCCTTACAATCCACCGGGACATACCAGAAGGAGTCGGCGGATTTGCGTTGGTGACCAAGGCGATCGCGCTCAATCCCGGGTACCCGCAGTGGTATCGTGATCCCCTGATTTACACCTACTAGCAGAAGGGTGATTATCAGCGGGCGCTGGCGGAGGTGGAAAAACTACAGATTTTCCGGTTCTGGTCGTTTCTGTTTCGGGCGATGATACTCGGCGAACGCGGCCACAGCGACGAGGCGCGGCCGGCGATCGAAGCGGCGCTGAGGCTCGAGCCGGACGTTCGCGAACACTTCTGGGACATGGCGCGGATCTGGAACGTGCCAGACCCGCACATCGAGCACATGGCCGACGGCCTGCGCAAGGCCGGCCTCGCGATCACCCCAGCGCCACCGGCATCATAATGCCGACGCGACGTCAGTCCGCTCGCCCGTCGTTGGTAAGTTCCGACCACCGTAATCGGCGTGTTCCAAGGATGGCCCCGTCTACCCCGGTTTCGTCGCGCGCACCGTGATGCTTTGCACCGTGACGCCGCTCCGCCGAAACGCGGCGATATCGGGTCCTTCGACATGCGGGGCAAGGATATCATCGGGCAGATCGACAGGGGTGATTTCGGCGACCTCGATGTCCTCGAACCCCGCCATCCCGATCAGGCGCAGATAATCGCTCACGGGCAGCGCGCCGGCGATGCATCCGACATAAAGAGCGGCGGCCTCTCTGATCGGCGGCGGCAGTTCACCGGTGGCGACGATATCGGCGACGCAGAAATGCGCGCCTCGCCGCAGCACCCGGAAGATCTCAGCGAACGCGCGTGCCTTATTGGGAACGAGGTTCAGCACGCAGTTGCTGATGACGGCATCGACCGCCTCGCTGTCCACCGGCAGGCTTTCGATCTCGCCCAAGCGGAATTCGACGTTTTCGTAGCCGAGTTTCGCGGCGTTTTCCCGGGCACGGGCAATCATCTCGGCGGTCATATCGACGCCGATGACCCGCCCCGCCTCGCCGACGATCCGGCGCGCGACGAAGACGTCGATCCCGGCACCGGAGCCGAGATCGAGGACGACGTCCCCCTCCTTCAGACCGGCGTGGTGTGTTGGCACCCCACAACCAACGCCAAGGTCGGCCTCGGCGAGGTAGCCGTCGACGTGGTGATACGCGTCACCGATGATGTTCAAGCCAAGATCGGGACCGCTCGCAACCGCGGGGGACTTCGAACCACAGCAGCTCGTCCTGACCACGGCGGCCGCGGCGTAGCGCTCGCGCACAACCTGCTTGATCTCGGTCTCCATGCTCAAGGCGCTTATCTCCTCAGCTCGCAGACGAAAAACGGCGTCTCGCGCGGGCTCGGCACCGTTGCGGACAGCAATCAGCGAGCCCGTTCATACCACGCTTTGCTCCGCATCGTCATGCGGACGACGGAAAGCATCACCGGCACTTCGACCAGGACGCCAACGACGGTGGCGAGCGCGGCGCCGGAGTTGAAGCCGAACAGCACGATGGCGGTGGCGACGGCGAGTTCGAAAAAGTTCGATGCCCCGATCAGCGCGGACGGCGCGGCAACGCAGTGGGCGACGCCGACCTGGCGGTTGAGCAGATAGGCGAAACCGGCGTTGAAATAAACCTGGATCAAGATCGGCGCCGCCAGCATCAAGATGACCAGCGGCTGGGCGAGAATCTGCTCCCCCTGGAAGCCGAACAACAGGACCAGCGTCGCCAGCAGCGCGATCAGCGAGAGCGGATGCAGGGCCGCGAGCGTGCGCTCGAGTGCCGCGCCGCCTCTTGCCAGTAAGGCACGGCGCCAGAGCTGGGCTACGATCACCGGGATGACGATGAACATCACCACTGAGATCACCAGCGTTTCCCAAGGTACGGCAATCGACGACAGCCCGAGCAGAAAGCCCACGATCGGCGCGAACGCGAAGACCATGATCGTATCGTTGAGCGCGACCTGGCTGAGGGTAAACAGCGGCTCGCCGTCGCAAAGATTTGACCAGACGAACACCATCGCCGTGCACGGGGCGGCGGCGAGGATGATCAGCCCGGCGATATAGGACTCGATCTGGTCGGCGGGCAGCCAGGGCCGGAACAGATGGCCAATGAACAGCCAGCCCAAAAGCGCCATCGAGAACGGCTTGACCGCCCAGTTGATGAACAGCGTCACACCGATGCCGCGCCAGTGCTGCTTGACCTGATGCAAGGCGCCGATGTCGATCTTGAGCAACATCGGAATGACCATCAGCCAGATCAACGCGGCCACCGGCAGATTGACCCGGGCAATCTCGGCACGCCCAATTGCCTGGAATGGCGCCGGCAACCAGTGGCCGAGGGCAATCCCGGCGACGATGCACAGCGCCACCCACCCCGTCAGGTAGCGCTCGAACAGCCCGAGCGCCGGCCGCCGCTTCGAGGACTCACGCGCCTGCTCGCCGGCCGTCACCGCGATATCGTTCGCGCCCATGGTTTCTCCTTTTGTTTTATTCCCAGCCACGCGTGCGCGCGAGCGGGCAAGCGCACCCTGCCGCGAACGCTATCGGACCCTGTGCCCGCTCGCATCGGCGACGACTTCGCCGTCCTCCTTGACGAAGGCGCCGCGCTGGGGGTTCGGCAGAATGTCGAGGACCGCCTCGGACGGTCGACAGAGCTTCACGCCGAGAGGGGTTACGACAATCGGCCGGTTGATCAGGATCGGATGCTCGATCATGGCATCGATCAGCGCGTCTTCGCCGATCGTCGGATCGTCGAGGCCGAGATCATCGTAGGGCGTACCTTTACGCCGCAACAGATCCCGCGGCGTCATGCCGGCGCGAGAGATCAAATCGACGAGTTCGGCGCGGCCAGGCGGCGTCTTCAGGTACTCGACGACGCGCGGCTCCTCACCCGAGTTCCGGATCATCGCAAGGACGTTCCGCGACGTCCCGCACTTGGGATTGTGGTAGATCGTAATCGTCATGCGAGCCTCCTCCCCGCTTGAATCCGCAAATTTCCGGGCGCCCCTGGCAGCAGTCCTCGGTCAGGAACGCAACCAGCCGGCGTGTCCCCTCGATGTCGACGGCGTAGAAAATTCGTCGTTCGACCCGCCATGAGCGCAGCAGTCCCGCGCGTTCCAGTTGCGCCAGATGGTGCGACAGGGTCGACGGCGGCACGGCGATGCGATCGGCGATCTCGCCGGCCGGCAGTCCGCTCGGGCCTTCGCAAACCAGCAGCCGGAACACCGTCAGGCGGTGCTCCTGGGCAAGCGCGCCGAGCGCACCGATGGCGATCTTCATTTCCATGATTCGAAAATATTAGAAATATCGAAGGGCGTCAATGCCCGGGATGGCATCGAACCCCCGCTCACGATGGCGCGAGTCAGTCCGGTTCGTGCAACCGATAGCCGACGCCCATTTCCGTGAGGATGTAGCGCGGCTCCTGCGGCACTGGCTCGATCTTCTGGCGAAGCTGCTTGATGTAGATCCTCAGGTACTGCACGTCTGTCGGCGTCCTCCAGATTTCGCGCAGGAGAAACTGGTGGGTCAGAACCTTGCCGGCGTGGGCGACGAGAAGAGAAAGAATGTCATATTCCTTGCGCGACAGCTTGATTTCTTCGTTGTTGACGCGAACGATCCTGCGGACGAGATCCACAGACAGGACGCCGTTGCTGTAAACCGAGCGCTCGCCCTGCTGATGGTAGCGGTGCCGGATGGCGGTACGGATCCGCGCGATCAGTTCATCCATGCCGAACGGCTTGGTAACGTAGTCGTCGGCACCGAAATCGAGCGCTTGGACCTTGCCTTTTTCGTCGCCGCGGGACGACAGGACGATGACCGGCACGGCCGAATGGCGGCGGATCGAGCGGATCACCTCAAGCCCGTCCATGTCGGGCAGGCCGAGATCGAGGACGATCACATCCGGCGGGCTGCCACGGAGACGTTCCAGTGCCTCGCCGCCGGCTTCCGATTCCACCACCCGATACCCCTGCGCCGTCAAGCTGGTGCGCAGAAAGCGTCGGATCGGAGGCTCGTCGTCGACGATGAGCACGGTTACGGGATCAGTCATCGTCCACCCCCAAATCGCAGGGCACCGTGCCACTGTCCGGTCGCGTAAATCCGATCATGAAGACCGCACCAGGCCGGTCGGTCCGGTTGCCGGCGATGATCCGCCCGCCCATCGCCTCGACGAACCCGCGACAGATGGCAAGCCCAAGGCCGGTTCCGGCGCGTTGCCGCCTGCCGTGCTCCGAGCGATAGAACTTCTCGAAAATGCGCCGGACGTCCGGCGGGTGGATTCCTAGGCCCTCGTCGGTGATCTTGATCATGACGCGATCGTCGACCCAGCGTGCTTCTATGGTGATCGTCGATCGATCGGGT
Source organism: Rhodospirillales bacterium (assembly GCA_016712595.1). Classification (NCBI taxonomy): domain Bacteria; kingdom Pseudomonadati; phylum Pseudomonadota; class Alphaproteobacteria; order Rhodospirillales; species Rhodospirillales bacterium. Next base: position 171,075 of record JADJQT010000002.1, on the reverse strand, counting down.
GAATATTTGGCTGCGTTGTCGAGCAGGTTGAAAAGGGTCTGCTCGAGGAGAACGCCGTCGATCGCGAGCATCGGCAGGTCGGGCGCGATGCTGAGCTGGAGCCGGTGGCGGCTGAGGAGGCGACGCGCCCGGCGTACCGCGGCGCCGATCACTTCCTCGACGTCGGTTGCCTCCCGCATCACCTGTAAGGTGCCCGATTCCACCCGGGTGATATCGAGGAGATTAGCGATGAAGCAGCTCATCCGTTCGGCTTCCTCGCGGATGGTCGCAACCAGGTCCTCGCGCTCCTGCTGCTCGAAGTAGGAGCTGTAGCAGCCGAGGCTCGTGGCCGCACCGAGGATGGACGCAAGCGGCGTCTTCAGATCGTGCGAGATCGACGACAGCATCGCCGAGCGCAGGCTCTCCGTCTCGGCCATCACCCGTGCCCGCTCGACATCGGCCGCCAGCAAGGATCGTTCGATGGCGACGGCAACCTGATCGGCAATCGCCTCGACAAAGTTGCGGTCGTCAGCGTCCAACGACGGGGGGCGTGCATCACGCGTGAGTCCGACGACGCCCACCGTGGTTGTCGCGATTCGCAGCGGCAGGAACAGGTATGTCGCCGAGGCCGCGGCATCATCATCGGTTGCACCGCGCTGCAGGGCGAGGGAGCGCCTGGCCTGTGCCAGGTCGCGCGGCTCGATCGAGACCGTCGGCGGGGCCGCGGCGCGGACGGTCATGGCGTCTTCCTCCGCCAGCAGAAGAATGGCGTTGACCCCGAGCGTCGCGGCGATATGCCGGACCGTGAGCGTCAACAGCTCATCGAGGTCGTCGACGGTGCTGAGCTGGCGGGCGAACGCGTAAAGCTCCGCGTTCACCGCTGCCCGACGTTCGGCCAGCGTTGCTGTCGTGCGGGCGCGCGCGGTCAGGCGGCCGACGAAGATGGCGACACCAACGAAGGTGATGACGGCAACGATGTTCTCGGGCTCCCGCACCGCCAGATTGTGCAACGGCGGAAAGAAGAAAAAGTTGAGCGAAACGCTGCTCAGTGCGCAGGCCAGGAGCGCGGGCGGCAACCCCCAGCGGGCGGCGCACAGGACGACGCCGGCGAGAAAGATCAGCGCGACATTGGCGACGTAGAGTTCCTTTTTGATCAACAGGGCAAGGCAGAGCGCGAGCGCCGTTACGATCGCGGCGGCGAGATAGGGCCACACCCGCCCCGCGTAGGCGGCCCCATCTCGCCGCCGCCGCAACCGCGGCTGCTCGGTCCTGTGCCTTAACCTGATCATGGACTTCAAGGTGATCCTGGTATCCCGCCCGGCGCAAGTAGCCGGGCGCAACACGCCGCCGTCCGCCAAGAAATTCGGACCCGGGCGGGGATTTGCCTCACCCGGGAACGAATGCATTTGATCCGACCCTATCGCACGCCCAGCAGCGCCAGCATGATGCCGCCGGAAATGGCCGTCCCGAACACGCCGGCGAGATTGGGTCCCATCGCGTGATAGATCAGGAAATTCTCCGGATTGGCCTTGTTGGCGACGACATGGGCAACGCGCGCGGCGATCGGCACGGAGGCGATACCGGCGGAGCCGAGGAGCGGATTGATCTTGTTGCTCATGAACAGGTTCATGATCCTCGCCGTCAGCACGCCCGAGCCGGTGCCGAAGATAAACGCGATCAGTCCGAGGAAGACGATCTCAAGGGTCTTGAGGGTAACGAAGGTATCGGCCGCCATGGTGGAGCCGATCGCCAAGGTCAGGGTGATGGTGATGACGTTCATCAGTCCACCACCGGCCGTTCGCGCCAAGCGGTCGACCATCAGCACTTCTTTCAGCAGATTGCCCAGCATGAGCATGGTGATGAGCGGTGCAACCGGTGGGAAAAACATATTGACGATAATCGCCATGACGACCGGAAAGACGATCTTTTCGAGGCGGGTGACCGAACGCATTTGCGGCATGCCCATCTCGCGTTCCTTCTTCGACGTCAGCAGCCGCATGACCGGCGGCTGAATCAGCGGCATGAGCGCCATGTAAGAATAGGCGGCGACCGAAATCTGCGGCAGCAGGTGGGGAGCGAGCTTCATCGTCACGAAGATCGCCATTGGGCCATCGGCGCCGCCGATGATGCCGATCGCGCCGGACTCGGAGATGGAGAAGCCGAGGGCTTTGGCGCCGATCAACGCGACAAAGATACCGAGGTGTGCCCCCGCACCGAGAATGACCAGCTTGGGATTGGCGATCATCGGACCGAAATCGGTCATTGCACCAACGCCGAGAAAGATCAGCGGTGGAATGATCAGGAGCGCCACACCTTGGTAGGCGTAATTGAACAATCCACCTGGCAGAATGAGATCGGAACCAGGAACATTGGAGACAACGCACGCAAAGCCGATGCCGATCAATAAGAATGGTTCATACTTCTTCGCCAATGCAAGATAGATCATGGTGCAGCCAATGGCGATCATGAGTGCATTGCCCCACCAGAACTTTGCAGCTCCGGTTTGATCGAGCAGCGCCTGCAAGAAAACGAGCGTTTGATCCCACATGCTTGTTACTCCCCATCCTGATTATTAATGACCGGCTTTCAGGTCTTTGTCTGACACAGAACCCAATCGATTCAGGTATGGAAAGCCTGCTAGCAAGATGCCGATGCCGGCGATGATGAAGAAGCTTAAGAAAAAATCGATGACGCTAAGGATTATAGCGCCATTCAACGCGTCAGGAATCATGACTGTGTGAGCCTTTTTCTCAGTTTCGCCGCCAAAGGTGGCGTGGACTCGACCGGCATCGTCTCGTATTCACGCAGATCAAGTGCTTATAAGGCTCCAGCTTTCCTCATATAAAAACAAGCCATGCCGAAATCGGCAAATATATACTTGGCGTATATAAATAATGCGAATGCGCATTATTCGCATATTGCGGACAGCCGCAGCTTGCCCATCCGCGGGTCTCGCCTCGCGGACAAGATCGGATCGTATGAGGTTGAGGCGAGGACGCGGCGGCGAGCGCGCGCCGGTCCTCGGGCGCAGGATCAGGCGGGTTCGGTTTGAACGCCGGTAGATCGAATCAACTCGTTGACCGCCTTGAATACGTCGCTGAGGCGGAGCACGCCCGTGATTACCTCGCCGCGCATGACCAGCAGTGACAGCTGGCGCTTGCGGATCAGCCGGTGCACCGCAAGGTCGAGGGGCGCGTCTTCGTCGATGATCTCATCGTCGGCTGGCTTGCGCAGCAGATCCTCGACGCGGATCGCGCCGATCCGTGGGGCGAGATCCGCGCGCAACCATTGACTCCACAACAGGCGGTCGTCGACTGTGCCAAACGGATCGATCGGAGGCTCGAAATGCGGCTTCAGGCCGTCCAACAAGTCCCATAAGGAAAGCTTACCGATGACGCGGCCGGCGCGGTCCTGAACGAGAACGCCGCGATCTCTGGGCCGAAACGGAACCGCGGACGGCCCCGTCATCACTTGAGCCAGCGCGGTGATGGCATCGCGCAGAGACGTTCCGACCGAAACATGACTATAGTCTTCGAGTGGAACCATCAGGTCCCTGACGATTTCCATCCACGGCCTCCCCTCTCACTACGCGGTAGACCGCCAACGAGGTGCCAGCGGACACTCACGTCATTGGGAAGGACTATACCCCTGCATCGTTCCACGAACCAGAGGTTCGCGCGCCCAGGGCGCTAAGCCCGCGCGCCCGTCTTGCTGCAACATCAGGTCGCTGCGGCGCCCCAACCATCGAAAAAATGGCGCGTAACCGTCAGCAGCATCAGGTCAGGTGCTGGGCGAACAAATCGAGCGTGCGGATCAGGGCAGCGTTGGCGGCGGCGGGTCGAAAATCAGGGCGTTGATCGCAATTGAAGCCATGACCCGCACCGTCGTAGACCCACAATGGCGCCTGGGGATAGGCCGCTCGCACCTTTTCGACGTTTTCAGCGGGGATTAGCGCATCCTCGGCGCCAAAATGGAAGGTGACGGGGCAGCGTGGGCGCTCGCTGAGAAAGTCAACGATATGGCGGCCATAATACGCAGCAGCGCAGCCGATGTTGAGACGACAGGCGGCAAGGAACGTGACCGAGCCGCCCCAGCAGTAGCCGACGACGCCGACCGCGCCGTCGGCACGCAGCGCCTTGGCTGATGCCGCGATCTCGCGCATCGGCGAGTCCCAGCCGAGCGCGGCGACGAGGTCGCGGCCTTCGACGATGCCCGCCTCATCATAGCCAAGCTCGACACCTGAACGCAGCCGGTCGAACAGCGCCGGGGCGATTGCCGTGTAGCCAGCGGCGGCAAAGCGCTCGCAGACGGAACGGATATGGGCGTTGACGCCGAAAATCTCCTGGACGACGACCACCGCGCCCTTGCGCGGCGGAACCGTTTCCGCATGCCAGGCGGTAAACTCGTGCCCATCCTCGGCCCGCAATCGGATGACCTCGCCCATTTTGTCCCTCCTTTTCTGCCTACGCTGGTGGACCCCGACCGGAATGCTGAGGCGGCCGCTTGTGCCGGACGCGCGCGAGCCCGCGCAATGCTGCCATTCCGCCGGCCAAAGCGCTTCGCGCGCGGCGATAATGCTGATATGAAGCGATCTCGTCGAGACTGCGATTGCTCGCCTCACCGAGAGTATCCCAGCCAGCATGTCGCCGAGCACGCCTGCCCCCCGTCCCGATCTCGCCAAGATCGTCGCCGCTTTCGCCGAGATCCCTCACTGTCGTCTCCTTGGCATGCGCCTGGAAGAGGTCCGGCGCGGCAGCGGCATAATGAGCGTCGCCTACGACGAGCGGCTTGCCGTCGATGCCACAAGCGGCATCATGCATGGCGGCGTGATCACGGCCCTGCTCGATACGCTCTGCGGTCTGGTGGTGATGGCCTCGGTACCGGAAGGAACGCCGCTCGCCACCCTTGATCTCAGGATCGATTATCTGCGCCCGGCGCCTCCCGGCGAGGCCATCCGCGCGTCCGCCGAATGCTACCGCACGACGACGAGCATTGCCTTCGTCCGCGGCATCGCCTTCTTTGGACCGGATGAGAAGCCGGTGGCGCATTGCACCGGAACGTTCATGCTGGGCGGCGTCGGCTTCAGCGCCTCGGCGGCCGGCAGTCAAGGGACGAACGAGACATGCTGACCTCGATCGAGGCGCTGCGATCGAGCGGTGACTTCGCCGCACTTAACGATCTCGTGCCTTACGCGCGGACGATGGGTATCGAGCTGATGCGCGACGAGGACGGTCTCGTCACCGTCCTTCGCTTTCGTGAAAGCAACATCGGCAACTTCGTCGTTCGGGCGATTCACGGCGGCGTCATCGGCGCACTGCTCGAACACGCGGCGATGATGCATCTTCTGGTTGAGACCGACATCGCCGTCGTTCCCAAGATCGTCAATGCTTCGATCGATTACCTGCGGCCATGCCGCGCGGTCGATACGTTCGCCCGCGGCACCGTCATCCGCCAGGGACGGCAGGTTGCGAACGTGCGCGTCGCCGCGTGGCAGGAGGATTGCGATCGCCTGGTCGCCGCCGCGCACGCGCATTTCCTGCTGACCTGAGCCACCGCCAGGCGCCACCCTGCAAGCGTCACTCCGCAGGCGCCTTTACATCAGCGTCGCGCCCACATTACGCCCCGCGGTTGAATTTCGCGCGCGCATCCGGACTTGCGCGTAGGCACGTGCTCGTTTACCGTTTATCCATCTGATCTCGCGTACGGTGGTTGAGTGATGCTCCGTCGCTGCCATTGGTCGACGTAATCTGTCGCCTGCCCATTGCCGAGGTCGACCATGCCGTTTTTTCGCACCACTACCGTATGCCTTGCTCGCTCAGCCACACGGTTGACCGTGTGCGCCGCGCTGTTCGCAATCGTCACATCGTTTGCGATGAACGGCGTGCGCGCTGAGGAGATCCGGATCGGCGGCACCGGCGCCGCACTCGCCAACATCGAACGCCTTGCCGACACCTTCGCCGGCACGCAGCCGGGCACGACGGTGAAGGTCATGCCAGGTCTCGGGTCTTCCGGCGGAATCCGGGCGCTGCTCGCCGGCGCCCTCGATGTCGCCGTGAGCGCGCTTCCCGCCGAATATGACGAGGGCACCGAAGGCCTCGTCAGCACGGCCTATGCGCGCACCCCTTTTGTGTTTGCGACCCGGATGTCGTCTGTTACCGGCTTCACCGAAGCTGACCTCGTCCGCGTCTACGCGGGCGAGATCACCGCTTGGCCGGACAAGACGCCGATCCGGCTGGTATTGCGGTCGCCAACCGACAGCGATACGCACATACTGCAGGCGATGTCGGACGCGATGCGCCGGGCCGTCGATCTCGCTTACGAGCGGCCGGGGGTGATCGTTGCGCAAACCGACCAGACGAATGCCGATGCCCTGGAATCCGTGCTCGGCGCGATCGGCACAAGCACGCTCGGGCAGATCGTCGCCGAGCATCGGCCCCTGCGCGCGCTCGCCGTCAACGGCGTCGATGCCAGTGTCGGCGAGATGGACGCGGGACGCTACAGGCTGGTGAAAACCCTCTACTTGGTGACGCGTAGCAAAGCGTCGCCGCTGGTCCACAGCTTTGTCAGCTTCGTGAAGTCCGACGCGGCGCAGCCGATCCTGAGCGAGCAAGGCTACACGCCGGACAAGAGCGACACGAAGCAATAGGCCGTGCCGCGTGCCGACGCCCAACGCCTCCGGGTGACGACGATCAGGCTCCTGCTCAGACGTTGAAACGGAACAGCATGATATCGCCGTCGGCGACCACGTAATCGCGGCCCTCGGAGCGCATTCGACCGGCGTCGCGCGCCGCCTGCTCGCCGCCGAGGGCGATGAAGTCGTCGTAGGCGATGGTCTCGGCGCGAATGAAGCCTTTTTCGAAGTCGGAATGAATGACACCGGCGGCACCAGGGGCGCGCGTGCCGCGCCGGATGGTCCAGGCGCGACTCTCCTTCGGTCCCGCGGTAAAGTAGGTGATCAGGTCGAGCAGCCGATAACCGGCATGGATCACCTGCGCGAGGCCGGTCTCGACCAACCCGAGGCTGGCGAGATATTCCGCGCGATCTTCCTCCGGCAATTCGGCGACCTCGGCCTCGATGCGGGCGGAAATGACGACGGCCCCAGCCCCCTCCTCCGCCGCACGCCCGGCGACGCGCCGGGTCAGATCGTTTCCCTCGGCGGCGTCGTCCTCCCCGACATTGCAGACGTAGAGGACCGGCTTGGCCGTCAGCAATTGCAGGCTGGCGAACGCTTTGCGTTCATCCTCGGCGACGGCGAGCGCGCGCGCCGGGCGCCCTTCACGCAGCAACGCGACCGCCCGTTCGGACAGCGCCATCGCCTCCTTCGCCTCCCGCTCTCCGCCACGCGCCCGCTTGACGAGACCGGTCAGCCGGCGCTCGAGGCTCTCGAGATCGGCCAGCATCAGCTCCATCTCGATGATCTCGGCGTCATGCAACGGATCAATCGCGCCGCCGACATGCACCACGTCGGAATCGTCAAAGCAGCGCAGCAGGTGAATGACGGCATCAACCTCGCGGATGTGGCCGAGGAACTGATTGCCGAGACCCTCGCCGCGGCTAGCCCCCTCGACGAGCCCCGCGATGTCGACGAACTCAAGCTGAGTCGGCACGATCTTCGCCGATTTGGCAATCGCGGCGATGCGAGCGAGGCGCTCATCGGGCAGCGCGACGCGGCCAACGTTGGGCTCGATGGTACAGAAGGGGAAATTCGCCGCCGCCGCCGCGGCACTCGCCGTCAGCGCGTTAAACAGCGTCGATTTGCCAACATTGGGCAGACCGACAATCCCACAGTTAAAACCCATCTTAGTTCTGTTCCTTCTCCGGCGCGGAGAGGGTTGCCGCCGCGTTCTTGCGGTCCGGCTTTTCGCGCGGTGGCGCCAGTGCCATCGCCACCTTGCTCATGAACGCGGCGTCCTCTCCGCCGGCGAGCAGGGGCGCGTAGTCGGCAACGGCGACGAGCAACGGATCGAGCCAGGCCCGGTCCAGGTCGTCGAAGTCGTCGAGCACGTATCCCAGCACGCGGCGTTTGTCGCCCGGGTGACCGATGCCGAGGCGAACCCGCCGGTAGTCGTTGCCGTAAAGAGCGTCGATACTGCGCAGGCCGTTGTGACCCGCAGCGCCGCCACCGCGCTTGATCCGCACCTTGCCGGCGGCGAGGTCGAGCTCATCATGAAAGACGATCACGCGTGCCGGCGGAATTTTGTAGAATCGCGCCGCCTCGGCCACCGAGCGCCCGGAGCAGTTCATGAACGTCATCGGCCGCAGCGCCAGGGTCTCCTCTCCGCCGAGCCGGCCCTGAGCGAGCTCACCGGCGAAGCGGGTGCGATAAGGAGTAAACCCGAAGCGCCGCGCGATCGCGTCAACCGCCATGAACCCGATGTTATGGCGGTTGTCGGCGTATTTCGCTCCCGGATTGCCGAGACCGACCAGCAGAAGCCGATCACCGTCCATCCGTGCCGGCCGCCCCGGCCCCGTCGCCGGCGATCGATCAGGCGGTCTTCTCGGCCGCCACTTCGACCTCCGCCTCGCCCGCCTCCTCGGCGACCTCACCGGTCGAGGGCGCGGCGATGGTGGCGATCGTCGCTTCCGGATCGTCATCGCCGAGTTCGCTGCCGGCCGGAAGCTGGATCGCGGCGGCGTGAATGACGTCGCCGAGACCGAGGCCGGTAAGATCGATGCTGATCGATTCCGGGATCGCGTCCGGTGAGCAGATCAGATTGAGCGTGTGCTGGACGATGTTGAGCACTCCGCCCAGCTTGAGGCCCGGCGCCTTGGCTTCGTTCTCGAACTTGATCTCGACCTCGACATGCACGCGACTAGACGCGCTGAAACGCATGAAATCGACGTGCAGTGGGGCGCCGGACACCGGATCATGCTGCACCTCGCGCGGCAGAACGCGTTCCTTGCCGAGCCCGGTATCGATCTCGAAGACGTGGGCGAGGAATCCGGGGACGCCGCAGATGCCGGTCCAGTTCGGTGGCTTCGATGGCGATCATGACCGGATCGACCTTGTTCCCATAGATGATCGCCGGAATGCGGCCCGCCCGGCGCTGCGCACGGGCTCCGCCCTTGCCGGCGCGTCCACGGACCTCGGCGGCGAGGCTGACGACATCTGACATACCTTCATACTCCTCAAAATCGATCCCGATCAGAGCCACCCGCCCAGCGGGAGGGGTATATGGTACCGGGACATCGACATTCACGATGCATCGCGGCCGCGCTTCTTGCCGAAAATTCGGCGCCGAGGCGACGGCTATATCCAAAGGGTCGGTTGTTTAACCGATCCGAGCTCAGTCGAACAAGCTGGAAACAGACGTTTCCTCGCTGATTCGCCGCATCGCCTCGGCCATCAGCGGCGCGATCGAGATCTGCTCGATATTATGAGACGCGCGGACCGCCTCCGTCGCCGGGATGCTATCAGTGATAATAAGTTTTTCAATCGGCGATGCGGAAACGCGCGAAACGGCGCCGCCCGAGAGCACGCCGTGCGTCGCATAGGCGGCGACCGATGCGGCGCCATACTCCTTCAGGGCCCGCGCCGCGTTGCACAGCGTCCCGGCGGAATCGACGATGTCATCGATCAGCACGCAGCGCCGGTCACGGACATCGCCGATGACGTGCATCACCTCGGAGACGCCGGCGCGCTCGCGGCGCTTATCGACGATGGCAAGGTCGCCTTTCAGCCGCTTGGCGATGCTGCGCGCCCGCAGCACTCCGCCGATGTCGGGAGAGACGATCAAAAGGTCATCGGTATGGTAGCGACGGCGCAGATCGCTGGTGAACTCGGGCGCGGCATAGAGATTATCGAGGGGAATATCGAAAAAGCCCTGAATCTGCCCGGCGTGCAGGTCGAGGGTGAGCACCCGGTCGGCCCCGGAGACGGTGATCAGGTTGGCGACGAGCTTGGCGGAGATCGGCGTGCGCGGACCCGACTTGCGATCCTGGCGGCCGTAGCCGTAGTAGGGAATGACTGCGGTGATCCGCCGCGCCGAGCCGCGGCGCAGCGCGTCCAGCGTGACCAGCAGCTCCATAACGTTGTCGTTCGCCGGGTAGGACGTCGACTGGATGACGAAGACGTCTTCGCCACGAACGTTCTCGTGGATCTCGACGAACACTTCCATGTCCGAGAATCGGCGGATGCTGGCCTTGCACACCGGCAATTCCAGGTATGCCGCGATCGCTTCGGCGAGGGGCCGGTTGCTATTACAGGCGACGATCTTCATCGAATGAGTGCCAAATTTCGGTGGAGGGCCGCACGCAACGCCGTGGCGTTTCCGGCAACCGACGGTGAACCCTTACCCGTTACGAGCGAGCGGGCGGCACTTTAACAATCTTGTCCCGGCGATGCAAAGGCTTGCCGCGCCGGTCACGCCACCGTTGCAAGTCCGCTGTCCGGAAATGAGCCGGGGCGATTGGCACATGTTTGCTCCTGGCATGTCATGGCTCGGTTTGGGCCTGAATCGCTGGGGCTCGGTTGTCCCGATTTTGCGTACGAACGCATCTGCCGTAAGGCCTTGCAGTATTGAGAATCGGCGTTTGGAAGCGGCGGGCAAAGTTGCAGTCAGCGACGACGTCGGCCCAGTCTTCCCGCCAACCGATCTAACGAGAGCCATGGCTCTCGTTACCAACCCGCGGGCGCCGCCGGTGGCGAAGCGGGGGCCGGCTTCGATCCGTGAGCTCCCAGTCGGAGCGGAAGCCGGCGCCAAGTTCTGCTGGCCGGCGTAGCGGTCAAAGACCCACACCTCCGGTCTATGCCCGCCCAGCACCGCCTTGGTCGAGACGATCAAAGCGGCGTGGCGGCGCGGCCGATGCCCCGGACGCACAACCACCGATTCCCTGCAACCTCAAACTGCTCTAGCCTACATACAGCGTATTTTCGTGTAATAACCCCGTCGCGATCGGGCTTGTGACCCGCGACCGAGAAGATCGTATCCACGTCTCGATCAGCCGGATCGCCGTCGCGGTCGTCCGCGAGGGTTTTTCGCAAGGCCGGGAGGGTCATGGGTCAGCCGACTATTCTCATTGTCGAGGACGATCCGTTCACGCGCGACCTGCTGGCGCGCTGCTTCGCGAAGGAAGGCTACTTGGTGGATCAGGCGGCGACCGGCCGGCAGATGCACGAGAAGCTGGAGCACCGCAAGCCGACATTGATTCTTCTCGACAGAGCGCTTCCCGATGAAGACGGCCTCGTCCTACTGCGGCAGCTGCGACGACATTCGGACGTCCCCGTCGTCATGCTGAGCGCCTACGCCGACGATGCCGACCGCATCGCCGGCCTCGCCATAGGTGCGGACGACTACGTTTCCAAGTTCTGGAAAACCGAGGAACTGATTGCGCGCGTGAGCGCCGTGGTCCGTCGGTATCGGCCAACCGAGGCCGACAGCAATGCCGCTCGTCGCCGTTATCTGACGTTCGCCGGCTTTACACTCGATACGGAAGGACACGCGCTGTCGGACTCGAGCGGCCGAAATATCGTCCTTACGCCAGCCGAGTTTCGCCTGCTCTGCGCGCTGGCGCTGGCGAAGGGGCGGACGCTATCGCGCGACATGCTGCTCGATGCGCTGGGTCATGGCGCCGATGCGCCACAGGACAGGACGGTTGATGTGCATATCAGCCACCTGCGCACCAAACTCGGATGCGCGGGCAAGCCGGCGGATCAGCGGATCATCCGGACGATAACGAACGTCGGCTACCAGATGGCCGACTGCTGACCGCGGCCTGACCGTTTCCTTCGGCATCAAGACCGGCTATGGCATGCACGACTTCGGCCAGCTCGCTGTCGAGAGTCCCAACGATACGATCGACGTGTGCCCAGTCCGCCGTAATCGCCGCCGCCTCGATTGCGCTGAACACCCGGCCGAATCTGATGGCACCGACAGAGCCGCTGCAACCGGCCATGCGATGCGCTTCGTTTCGGACACGAGCCGCGTCGCGCTCATCGGCAGCGCGTTTCGTCTCCGCGACAACCTCCTCCGCTCGCTTGACGAAATCCGAAAGGATTTGACTGGCCTGCCCCTCCAAGCTCCCGAACATCCGGATGAGGTTCTCGGCATCGAAGATCGCATCACCATCGGGCGCGTGGGTGACGGCGGGTTCGCGCGGAGGCTCGACCGCAATGCCGAACGAGATGTCAAGGCGGAGGAAAGCGTTCGGCAGATCGCTCGGCTTCAGTGGCTTCGATAGGACGAGATCCATGCCAGCGTCCAGACACTCCCTTCTCGCCTCCGGCCGCGCATCCGCGGTGAGACCGATGATACGGACGCCCGCGAAACGCTCGACGGCACGGACACGGCGGGCAAGGTCGACGCCGGATAGGCCGGTCGGCATGTGCCGGTCGGTGATCAGCACGGCGGCCGGCCGTTGCTGCAGGCTGCTCCAGGCTTCGGCGCCGTCGGCGCACACGCACGCCCTCAAGCCGAGGCTCGCGAGCTGGCCCTCGATCAGCATGCGGTTGAGCGGATCGTCCTCGGCGACCAGAACTTCGCCGGCCGCCGGCCGCGGCAGTCCAACCGAAGTCCCGCCGACGGGGCGTCCCGGCGCCAGTTCCGGCACTAATTCCGGCACCGGCTGATCCGCGAGCCCGTCAAACGCCGGCACGACTCCTCCGGTCTCCTCGTCTGCGGGCGGGAGTGTCAGCGGCAACTGTACGGTGAACGTCGAGCCCTCGCCCGGCCGGCTGGACAAAACGATCGTCCCGCCCATCATGTCAGCCAGCCGGTGGACGATGGAAAGCCCCAGACCGCTGCCGCCGTACGTGTGGGCGGTCCTCGCGTCCGCCTGGTGGAACGGGGCGAATAGCGTCGACTGCGCCGCCTCTGGAATGCCAATCCCGGTATCGGCGACTGATAGCACCAGCATCGCCTCGGCGCTGCCGCCACCCTCAGTGTCGAGTCGGACGTTGACAGACCCGCGGTCAGTAAACTTGACGGCGTTGCCGCCGAGGTTCCACAGGATCTGGCAGAGGCGCAGCGGGTCCGCGATCACCGCCTGCGGAACGCTGCTCGAGACTTCCAGCGAAAGCTCCAGCCCCTTCGCCGCCGCATTCGGGCGCAACATGTCGATGACGCTGCGGACCAGTGGCCGCACGGCCACCGTCTCGGGAGCGAAGCGGAGCTCGCCGGCTTCCATTTTCGCCATGTCGAGGACGTCGTTGAGAAGTTGCAGCAAATTGTTGGAGAATTGGCGGACCTGTGCGACCACCCCGCGCTCGATATCGTCCAGGCCGGCATTGTCCAGTCGCTCAACCAAGCCGGTCACCCAGTTCAGCAAAGTGCGGATTTCGTGGCTCACCGTGGCGACGAAAGTCGACCGGGCCAGGTTCTCTTCGACCGCCGTTTCCCTCTCCTCCTCGGCGGCGGCACGCTGGTGGCGCGCGCGGAGCAGCTGCCCTGTGCCACCGACGGCGACCGTACTTGGAAGCACAATGAGCAGAGGGACGGCGAGCGGCAGCCAAATTGCCGCGACGTCGAACAGCAAGGAGGCGAACGCCACGTAAGCGAGAGTGAGTGCCACGGTCGCCGCGGCAGCCGCGCGCGGAGTGAGAGAGTAGGCGCAGCCGCAGAAAAGGGCGCCTAGCGCGCAGAGCAAAGCGAAGATGGGCGGCGGCCCCAGTGGACGCAGTGTCGTGCCCTCGAGAAGGTTGGCGTAGGCGGTCGCGGCAATTTCGGCGCCGCTCATCTCGACACCGTCGGCGCGCGGAAAGACGGTGCGGAAATAGTCCCCCTGGCTCGGCTTGCCCAATTCGGATGCGCCGACGAACACCGCCGCGCCCTTGAGACCAAGATCTTGCCGGCTCGAGTCACCATCGGCATCGACAACGAGACGGGCGTAAGGGATGTGGCGAATGGTGCCGGGGGGACCGTAGAAATTGAGGACGCGGCTGTCCTCGCCAGAGTAAAGGAACTGGATCGCCTCGCGCAGCGCCGCGCGCTCGGCGGATTCCGGCGCGGAAATGGCGCCGATTTCGCCGCCCGGCAACAATGGGTCGAGCGGCAGCCCGGCCCGTGCGGTACGGCGCAGGAAACGCGTTTCCGTTTCGATCGTTGTCGTACGCCCGATAATGCCGTTGGAGGCTTCATGAAACAAACGCTGCCAAGCTTCGCCGCGACGCAAGACGCGCGCGTGCACCGCCAGCGCCGGCAGCGTCGGAAGGTCGTCAAGCGCGCCGAGGAACGCCCAAAAGGCGCTGACCCGCGCGTCCGGAATCCGCGGCAGAGGAAACGGCGCCAGTCCCCACGCGGCATCGGCGAAAAGCGAAATCGGCCGCTGCACCTTATCGATGCAGACCGGCGGCGCCTGCGCGCCACCACCCCGCTCACACCGCCGCTCCATCGGCTCGACCAGCAGCACCCGACCGGCAGCGGCGATCGCCCGCGCGAACGACGCATCTTCATGCTCCGACTGCGGGCGTCCGAAGATCATATCGAAGGCAATGACCTCCGCTCCCTGGTCGACGAGGGCGGCGACCAGACGGCCGTGCAGAGACCGCGGCCAGTCCCGTGGCGTTTCCCTTAGCCCAAGCGCGATCGCCGAGCGCTCGTCAATGGCAACCACCGCCACCCCCGGCGGCGGCGCGACGGGCCCGCGCAGCCGGAACAGCCACGCAAGCCCGACGTCTCCCTCCAGCGTGCGGCCAGCAGGTAAGACCGCGAACAAAGCTGCAATCGCTCCAAGTATAATCCCTGCAAAGGACGCCTTAAACCCCCAAAACAGAGCAGTATCTTGGAACGATCGATCCACCACTACATTTATCGTTTGGTATTTCTGAACGTTACTTTATACACATGCTTACTCATACGCAGACTTACACACGCGATTCAATTAAATTTCAGATGATTTACTATGGTTCACCAGCCGGCACAGAAATTCCACGCCAGCTGCATATGCACGTCGGTGGATCACCTTCTAACTGGTCACACACCCATCCTTTACTCACAAGTTCTTCTCGGCTTGGGCGCCTCCTTATTCGGAATGATTCCTCATTTTGTTGGAGACCTTGACTCTCACTTTGTTCAGGAAATTTAAAATCCGCGTCACCAGCGTCATCAATGGCGGCGAATTCTTGATAGCGCTCTTCAGATACGATTTCGTACGTCTCATCTCCAACTTTTAGAATAACGCTCGCCACCCCGCTGTTTATCGCTTCAGCTAATTTAGCCTCAATAATATCTCTAAATGGCACGTATGTTACCATCATACATACTCCCCTATATTGTGAGCATCATACACTTTATGCTCAAAGTGAAAATGTTACGCTACAAAAAAACATTCTCTCTGGTATATACGGGCTTATATTTATATTTTCTCCAGTAAATCTACGAGGATTATCGTCCTGATATTTAAAATGTTTATCCAATAAATTGTTAACAGAGCATCCAGCAAGCCCACGACGTTCCGAAAGTCTATAACCAACACTCATATTTAGCAAAAAGAAGCCATCATCACCTTCTGGCTGTGTCGACGTAGCGGATCTATTGACGTTTTGATGAACGATAGTTCCCTGCACTACGCCAAACAATCCTGATGGATCAAAATATCGCGCCGTCAATGGGATGCTCCATGTATTTATTTCATTCGGTAGCTCAGCATTTGCATCAGAATTTGCCTGATAATAATCACGTAAAATTTTTGCTGATAATGATACTCGATTATATGGCGACCAATTTGCGTATCCAGATACTATAGTCTGCTCACGATCTTCGTGTACAGTCTTAGGTATAGTGGGGAAAATAACTGGCTCATCGAGATTTTGCCTTATAGCTTCTACACCAACACTTATTTCTTTTGAAAGATGCACATCAATGCCAGCACCATAACTCCACATATCCGTTCCGTCGACATAATCAAAGAACTGATTAAATCCAGCAATCTGAGTAGGTTCAATTGTTTGTCTTGTTGTTCGAGATGGGACAGTTAATCTGAATGCGGATAGACGAACATCGAATAATTCTAATGGACTCCATCTTAGCCCTAATTTTGGATCTAACGTTGTCGATTGGTAGTCGGCCTCATGATAATCGGATATTCCCAAGCCAATCGTAGCAATGGTATTCTTTGCGACGTCTATATCTGTATATATGTATCCTGAATTTTGTTGTATATGTGAATGTTCATCACTATTGAATTCATCTAAAAAATCTGGATATAGCCTTAGGCGTCTATCGACATTATAGGCACTTACGCCCGCCGTTATATTGCCAATTGGAACACTGAAATCCTGACGTATTTCTCCTTGTATTGCATCATCTTTTTGTCGTAGTGGTGTTTCATTTTGATGGCGTTCTGTATGAATAAACGAACCGATAAGATTCACACCAGGAGCAGGAGTAAAGCGAGCTCCAACACGTTCTGATGTGATTTCAGTATCTGTTTTTACGACAGGGTCAAATATATCAGGATCGTAACCAATAGATACGTTCCCATAGTTTGAGTATCTGCGCCGCGCTTCTCCTTGAATATTTATTTCTGGCGTCACTGCGGCTTGAGCAAATATATCATATATTTGCTCATTCGATTGATTATTGTCCCTGAATCCTTCAGTGGTTGAATAAAATTGGCCTGCACTTAAAGAAATCCAGTCATATAGCCCAGACACAACAGCTTCGTTATTAAAAGTATATCTGTTACCTACGGTTGTTGCCGTATTAAGTTGAGCTCCATTATGAGCAAATAGCGGCGTAAATTCGTTAAATCCTGGTGTTGTTGGTCCTACGCGAGTTGACGCGTTGACATCTGTTTCGCTAAGGCTCGGCTGGACCGGATTAATATTGACGTCCTGGAGCAATTGCGCCTGGAGCAATTCACTAACGCGTGCCATTTCCTGCCGGGGTTGGGAGGCATAGACATCAGACAAAAACCGGTGGGCGCCGGCGTTGGCGGGATCGTAGGCGAGCGACTTGGTCGCCTCGTTGATGCCGAGCTGCTCGAAGCCGAGATCGTTGTAAATGCGTGCCAGGCTGGTGCCGCGCGCGGCCTGATCCTGATCGAGGAGGTCGCGCGAGCGGTAGACGGCGCGGTTGTCGTTGAGCTCGATCGATTTCTGGATGTCGTGCAGCGCCTCGACCGGGCGGTTCTCGCTCTGCTTTTCGATCGCCGAATAGAGGTAGGGCGTGGGGTCGAGCGGGTCGAGTTCCTTGGCGAGGTCGTACTGCTCGGCGGCGAGCTTTTCGTTACGCGGCTGTCCTGAGAACATCTCTTCGATGTATTTGACGGGATCGGTGGTCCGCTCTTCGAAGTAGGCCTTGCCGAGGTAGCTGCGCAGCAGCGAATTGCCCGGATCGAGCAGCATCGCGGCTTCGATCTCGCCGCGGCCGCGCTTGAGGTGACCGTCGCGGATGGTGGCGAGCCCAAGGCCGAAGCGGGGCTGCGGGCTTGCCGAATCGAGCGCGATCGCCCGGCGGAAGGCGCGCTCGGCGCGGCGGGTATCGATCTCCGAAAGCGCCGCGAAGCCGAGCACCGTCTGCACCTTGGCGAAGTCCGGCGCCAGCTCCTCCGCGCGCTTCGCGGTCTCGATGGCACGGTCGCGATAGCCCAGCATCAGCCAAAGCTCGGACAGGCGTGCCCAGGCGAGCGGGTTGTCCGGCTCGTCCGTGACCGCTGCTTCCAGCGTGTGCCGCGCGGCGTCGATCTCGAAGCGCGACTGCTGAGCGTAGGAGAGGGCGATCTTCGCCGCCGCCGACTTCGGCGCAAGCTCGACGCCGTGCTGAGCAAACGCCATTGCCTCGTCCCGCCGGTTGCGCGCAACCGCGATGATCGCGCGCAATCCGTAAGCCGCGCCGTCGTCGGGATCGCGCGCCAACGCCGATTCGAGGTCCGCATCCGCTTCATCGACACGGCCGACCGAAAGCAAGGTTTGGGCGCGGTAGAGATAGAAGCGCGCCCCGCGATCGGCTTCGGGAATCGCCTGGAATCGCGCGAAGGCCTCGGCTGTCCGGTCCTGACCGGCAAGGTCAACCGCCGCCTTTAAGTCCGGCGATAACCCGGGCGCTGCGGCGGCGGGCGGTAAGACCGGCGGATAGTAGAGCGCCCATTGCACGGCGTCGAAGGGACGGACCAGCAGATAGTCGGTCGGCGCTTCGTTGGCACGGGCGATTCCCGACACGCCGTTGCCGAGTGCGAGTTCACCATGACCGTTACGGGCGATGACGCGACCATTGAAGACATGGATGAGGGTCTCGGCATCGGCCACGCGAATCAGGAATTCGGTGCCTTCGACCGCGGCGTTGACGAAGGGCGTATCGACGGTCAGCGAACGCGGCTGGTGGCTGAGAAAGTAAATGCTGCCGCGCAACAGGCCGAGCAGTGTCGTCTGTTCCTTCGGCGGGCTGATCAGCCGCAGGGTCGAATTCTGGTCGCTGCGGAACTTCACCTGATTGGCGAGGCTCGCCTCGATGCGCCCGAGCTCGCCGACGCGGACGACGTCACCGACGCATAGCGCGCCGCCCCGGCCGATCGGCAGCCAGTCCGTCGTTCCCGCCCGCTGAACCTCCACCGCCCCCTGGACGGAGTCGAGCGATCCCACCGGCGACGGGCAGCCTTCTGCGGCCATGGCCGCAGAAGCAATCAGGCAGAAACTCGCCTCTACGAAAAGGTACGTATACCGAATGCGCGCACGCAGCATTTCCCTCTCCTGCAATCGAACATTATGCTCCTCTCGCCGTAATGATCGGAGTGTTCCGTCGGCAGGTCTTCTTTGAATATTCGGTTACGAGTTTCGCTGTCAACTTGACATGATGTGGCACCGTACACTTTTGTTCGTTGTAAATGGGCCCTGATTGCCGCGTCTTGCTTGACCGTTACATGCAAAGGGCTGTTCATGGTACTAAATTTTACCCCATACAAGCCAAACAATCCCAATTTTCTTTGAAAAAGGGTGTGCGTCAGCTTATCGAGCCGCCACACCACAGACGCACGAATGACCTAAACGGGGTAGTTAGTTGAAGATGAGCCGCAGGCATCGCTGAGACCTGTTGCACTGGACACGCAGGTGTTCTCATCCGTTGACGTGCCGAAAGATCACAGATTGCCCCTGATCGGGCCGTTCGGGACTGACAAGGATCGCGCATGAGCGGGAAGTCTCCGACGGATCGTGGACGAAGTGCGGTCCGCCGCAAAGCGAACCGCACGATGTAGCCGATTGGTCAGGCGGCGCAGCCGGCTGCCACCGGGCGATCCGGAATCGCGACAGGGAGCGGTCGCAGATGGGATCGGCGGTGGACGATGTCGGTGCGCAGCGCGCGGGTTTCCGCATCGGGTTCGACGCCGAGTTCCGTCTCGAGCATCTTCCGGCACAGTTCAAACTGCCGCAATGCCAGGCCGAAGCGCCGTTCCGCAGCATAAATCCGCATCAATGCGCGATGCCCGATTTCCTCGGCGGGATCGATCGCGACCATTCGCAAAGCGGCTTGCCGCGCCCCGTCCATCGTGCCTATGGCGAATGCGTGATCGAGCGCACGGCCAAGGACCCGCAAGGCCGCCTCGCGCATCCGGTTGCGCTCACCATCGAGCCATTCCTCGAAGGCGAAGCCTTTCCCCGGCGTATACCCGCGCAGGAATTCGCCCTGGTAGAGCTCCACCGCCCGCAGAAGCGAGTCCGGCGAATGCCGTGCCGCCAGATCCTCGAATTCCCAAATGTCGGCCTCCACCACACTCGGATCGAGCGCAATGGCGTCGCCCTGGCAGCGGAAGACATCCCGACCGACGAGGTGCCGGAGCATGAACAGCGATTGCCGAAGGCTAGCACGCGCATGCTCAGGGTCCCAGACGTCCCAGATTTGCGCTGCCAGTTTCGCCCGGCTGCACATCCGCTCGCGGCCCACGCACAGGATGGCGAGTACGGCTGTGGCATTGCGCGACGGAAGGTGGAGACGGCTTCCGTCGTTTTCGAAAACGTCGAATCCACCAAGAAACTGCATGCGAATACGAGACATTGTCCACATCCCCTTGTGGTCCCGGGTGCGGAGAGCCTCCACACCACCCTGCCTAGATTGGCAAAACCGTATGAACGCCGTTCGACGTTGATGTTAAGGACATGTAAACGAGGGCTTGGCGTCGGTGGCTCGCCAAACACCAGCAGCAAAGAAGAAGCAACGAACCGGAACACGCGGCCTGCCCCGTCGGCGCGATTCATGCGTGATCTTCCACCGGGAAAATGGATGTCGGGCTATGTGGTGCAGGCCTCCATCTGCTCAGGGCGCGATCGCCGAGGGCGGTATGAAGCCGCTGACGGCTGCCGTGGGTGTCGATGCCGGCGCACAATCCGCAGTGCACGGTCGTCGCTGCCTGCGCGTGATGAGCGTGAACACGTCACGGGCGCTATGGCGCTTCGGGGCCTGGATGGCGTCGAGCCTGGAATGCTGCCCGGTGATACGTCACGCCACAATCGTCGTTATAAATCACTGGCCGGCCGATAAGGTGGCGGCGGTCCGCAGCGCTCTTGCTCAGGGCGGTGCGGACATCTTTTCCCTGCCACTCTTTTCGCCGGACATGAACTCGATCGAACCCGCGTTCAGAAAAATTTTAATCAGTGCAGTAGAAATATTTCCAGTACTGCTCATGATCATGTATCTGAAGGGCGCCATCACCGGCGACATCCCCGGAGTGATCTGAAGTAAGAGACACGGGAACCGATCGTTTATTTGAAAGCTTGCGGATTTCACTAAACATCAGAAATCTGTTGCTATTTGAATAATACCGGATACTGCTCATTTTTCGCCTCCTGCTGAATGGCTAAGGGATTAAAGATCGACTATCTCCCGATATTTACTTATGCAATACCTGCTTGTGGATACCATCTATTTCTCCATGTGGTTATCACCCCGCATCGACCGGCCGCGGGCGAGAGACAGACTCGACAGGCTTGGCGTCGATAAAGACGTCAACCTGCTGGCCGACCCGGGCCGGGAAATCCGCTGGACGGAATGCGTAGATGGCCTGCAGCACCCGCGTATCCACCCGCTCGGGCGTGGAGCCCCCGGCCAGTTGCCGTTTGGGGACCACTGCGGGCTCGAAGCGGACGAACGCGAGCGGCGTCGTCACCTCGCGCACACCGGGCAGCAAGGCGATGGCGCGGTTGTCCGGATCGATGCGGTGTGCGTCCGTCTCGTCGATGTCGACCCGGATGTGCAAAGGATCGACGACACCCATGGTCATCAGCGGCTCCGCGGGGACGCCTTGATCCGCGAACTCGCCGACGCGAACGTTGACCTTGAGGATCGATCCGTCGACCGGCGCCCTGACGGCCGTCTTGTCGAGATCGATCCGGGCGCGGCCGAGCGTTGCTTCGGCCCGCTCCAGCTCGGCCGTCGCTCGCTGCCGATCGGCCTTGAGAACGTCAATCTGTCGCCGGGCACTGGTGAGCGCGGCCCGAACGGCGACAAGGTCGGCAGACGCGCGCAGCGCATCGGCCTTCGCCGTCTCAAAGCGTTGATGAGTGGCCCAGCCCTGCCCCACCAGGTCCTGATAGCGCTTCTGATCGAGCGCCGTGCGCTCGGTGTCGGCCTGGGCGCTGGTTACCCGCGCCGCCGCCTCGCCAATGACCGAGTTTTGGAGAACCAGGCTGTGATCGATCGCCGCGATCGCGGCGCTCGTCGCCCGCACGTCCGCCTCGGCGAAAGCGACGGCGGCACGCTCGTCGCGATCGTCGACTGCGAACAGCGGATCCCCTTTTTTGACCTGATCGCCAGCGACCACGCCAACCTCGCGGACCACGCCGCCGTTATCAATGGCGATCGCGATCACCTCGCTCGCCGGCTCGACCAGGCCGCGTGCAGCAACCGTCTCATGGTAGGGATTTGCAGGCGGCGCGATCGGCGGATCGCTTAGCTCGCGCGGCGCTGTCGTTCGCCCGACCGAAACGATGGTCAGCCCCAGCGAAGCCACCGCCGCGATCATCATACCGTGGGTCAATGGCCGGAATGTCATGGTCATGCTGGCTCCTCCCCGGCTTCTTTTTCCTCAGCAACGAGGATGCGACCGTCGTCCATGCGGGCGATGCGATCGGCAAAGTCAAAAATGCGGTTGTCATGGGTGACGACGATGACGGCACGGCCCGGATCGAACGCGGCGGTGCGTAGCAGCTCCATGACCGCCATGCCGGAGGCGGCATCGAGCGCCGCGGTGGGCTCGTCGCAGACGATCAGCTTCGGCTCGTGGATCAAGGCCCGGGCGATGGCGACGCGCTGCTGCTGCCCACCCGAGAGCTGCCGGGGAAGCTTGTTCACATGCGCGCCCATGCCCAGGCTTTCCAGGCGGGCGGCGGCCTTCTTCGCCGCCTTGGCGAGCGCCATCCCAGCGGCAACGAGCGGCACAGCGGCATTCTCCGCCGCGGTGAGCGCCGGCAACAGGTTGTACTGTTGAAAGATGAACCCGATGTTCGCGCGCCGGAAGGCGACAAGATCGCGGCCGCGCATCCGTGTCAGCGGTTGTCCCAAGACCTCGACCGAGCCTTCGCTCGGCGCCAGAATCGCCGCCACGATCGAAATGAGCGTCGTTTTTCCGCACCCCGACGGCCCGACAAGAAACGTCATCTCGCCAGCACCGAACTGAACGTCGATCCCGAAGAGCACACGCACCGGGCCACTGCCGCCGTCGAAGTCCTTGACGATGTTGCGGCAGACGACCGCCGCTGCTTGGCCGTTTGCCGAGAGGGTCGCGGCGGGCGCGGGAGGATACGAAATCCGGCTGGTGATGAGCCCCATGTCTATTCCTCCTCAGCCACGGAAAACGATCGCCGGATCGAGAACCATCACCCGCCGGATGCTGGCGAGGCTCGCAATCGCGGCAATGATCAGCACGATCCCGGCGGTCCCCGCCACCACCTCCCAGGGCAGGGCAAAGCCGCGCAGATGGACGGCAATGCGGCTGGTGATCTCGAAGAACGCCGCGCAAAGGCCGATGCCGAGCGCGTAGCCGATCACGGCGATCAGTCCGGCCTGAAGCAGGATCATCGTCAAAATCGTACCGTTGCCGACGCCGATGGCCTTGAGCGCGCCGAACTGCTTCAAGTTTTCGAGAACGAAGATATAAAATGTCTGTCCCGAGACTGCGGCACCAACAATAAACCCAAGGATTATTGTAATTCCGAAATTAACAGGGATTCCCGTTCGTTTCATATAGTACCCTATGGTCTGCCACATGAATTCGTTCCAGGTCAGAGCGGCGAGCCCGGTTTCTTTTGAAATTCGTTCCTTTAGAGTACTGATGTCTTCTCCCGGCTCGGCCCGTACCAGAACGAAGGAAAGCTGCTTTCGCGTGCGATTTGAATACTTCATGGCGTCTGTGTATTTTGTATAGATGATCGGGAAGGTCACGTAAGGGGCTCGCGCTTCGCAGATGCCGACGATGACGGCGCGGCGCTCGTTCAATTCGATCTCCTTGCCTACCTGCAGGGGTTCTCCGGGCCAGATGGAACCGTATCCAGCGCGATCGATGATGATCGCATCCGGCCGCTTCAAGTCGGTCACCGAGCCGAGCAGCATCCGGGTGGGCGCACCGGTGAGCGTGGCGTCATCGATGCCCATCAGGATGGCGTTCTGAATCAGGGAGTCCCCGGCGTGGGCAAGGCTGACGCTCTTGTGCAGGGGCACCGCCCAGGCGACGCCCTTGACACCCCGGACGTCGTAGAGCTGGACGTCGGTCAGCGGCTCTACCTCGTCCACATAGCGGACACGCGGGTCCATGACCCAAAGGTCCGCTTCCTGGACATCGATGATCTGGTTGGCCGTGCGCTGCATCACGCCGATGAAAATTGAAATCTGGTTCGACATCAGCATGGTGGCGAACGCGATGCTGAAGATCAGACCGAGATATTTGGCGCGGTCGCCGATCAGCATGCGCAACGCAACGGCGTGCATCACCGACCTCCCGGAAGCGATGGGCTGGGCGTGCCTTCCGCCGGGCGGAGGACGTCCATGTCCAAGTCCGGGTCATCCGCGGCGTTCGCGCGCTCTCGTTTCGTTTGCCGCGGCTGCAGGCACACGAATGACAGGGCCGCAGCGATTCCCCCGACCGCCATTACCGACGGGAATGCCAGCACCGGGAGCCGGCCAAGCAGCGCGCTGACTGCGAACGCTCCGAGGGCGCAGCCGCCCGTCTGCAGAAATCCGAGCATCGCCGAGGCGCTGCCAGCGGTATTGGCGAACGGGGTGAGCGCCGCGGCGACGGCGGTTGGCATGAACACGCCGAGGCCGGTGACGAAGACGATCATGCAGCCGGTAAAGATGTGCTTGTGCAGGATCCCGGCGGCGGGAAAGGCGGCGATGGCCACGGTCGCAACGGCAATCAGCGAGAGTCCGAGCCCGCTGATCGCGGTGGTCGAGAGCTTGCCGACCAGCCGTCGGGTCAACAGTCCGCCCAAGACATAGCCGGTCAGGGTCAGCGGCGGGTAGAGGCCGTACTCGATCGGCCTGACCCCGAGCCGGCCGATGTACATGTCCGGAGAACCGGCGAAAAACGCCGACAAACATGCGAAGGCGAGCGCGGAGGAGATGGCGCATTGCAGGAAGGCGCGCGAGCGCAGCACGTCTCGATAAGCGCCCCGAATGGCACCAGCGTCGAGGCGGGCAATCGGCTGCAGGTTGGTTTCGCCAATCCGCAGCACGAGCGCGAAGAGAACGACGCCGAACACGACCGTCGCACCGAATGTCCAGCGCCAGCCGCCCCATTCCTGCAGCAATCCGCCGATCAGCGGTGTCAGGCCCGGAACCAACGAAAACGCCATCAGGATCGAGGCGGTCAGGCGTGCGAGCGCGGGACCGGTGAAGAGATCGCGGGTAATCGCCCGGGAGACGACGAACGCGGCCGATGCGCCCGCACCCTGAAGGACCCGGCCGCCGATCAGGCAGGCAAGGTCGGCAGAGAGCACACACACCACGGTGCCGGCGATGAAGGTCGCCATGCCTGCGAAGAGCACCCGACGCCGGCCGAGGCGATCGGATAATGGACCGCAAATGAGTTGAAAGATGGCAAATGTCGCCAGAAAGACGGCGAGCGTCGTCTGCACGGCCGACATGGTTGCCCCCAATGCCGCGGCCACGGCCGGCATCGACGGAATGTAGATGTTGCTGGCGAACTGGCCGAGCCCGGCCAGAGCGGTCATCAGCATGACCAGCACCGGCGTCGGTCCGCCCTGGCGTGTTACCATGATGAGCCGTGTCATCGCCGCACCTCGCGCACCTTGAAAATTGCCAGACCGAACGGATCGGTGACGACGATCGGGCCGAGCGACGGAAAGGTGAACCGACCGCTGTCAATCGACGCGGGCCAAGCGCCCCCCTTCTCCGCGAGCGACGACGGCGGCGACATAACCGGGGCACGGCTCGAATGCGAACATCTGCCAAGCATGAGAATTCTCCACAGAAGATGCCGATCGGATGGCCGCGATCCGGGGAACAGCCGACGGCGAGAGGGTGACGTCGAAGGACCGAAAGTCGCGCCGCATGCCTTCGCCGGTTGCCTTGACGAAGGCCTCCTTGCGCGTCCATCCGGCGTAGAAAGCACGGCATTGGTCCTCGGGATGGACCGACAGGAGTTCTTCGAACTCCGCGTTGGAGAAGTAGTAACCCGCGGTCGACAGCAGGTTGTCGAGCGGGCGGACCCCCTCGACATCGATGCCGACCGGCGTGTTCAGCGAGACGGCGACAACCATGAGATCGCCGGAATGCGAGGCATTGAAGTGAATCCGCTGCGCATCGTCCGGATCGAGCAGCCGCGGCTTGCCGTCTTTGCCACGACTGAGTTTGAGGGAGCGCGGATCGCGGCCAGAGCATCGCCCGATGATGCGCCGCAAGCAGTCGCGTCCGGCGAGCGTTCGGTGGCTGCGGAACAGCCTATCCCGCGCCATGGCCTCCAGCCGGACCTCGGCCGTCAGTGGATCGTCGATAATGCCGCTGTCGGACTCCACGCGGGCGAGGTCCACACTGAACACATAGATGGTGCCCGGCTCCAGGCGGACCCGTCCGCCTGGAGCCGATTCCGTCCGGTCGATGATGGCAAGCACGGCGCTTCTCCCTCCGACAACCGGTGAACTAGCCCGCCATCTCTCGCGGCAGGCCGGACAGTCGGGCGAGCTTCTCGCTCATTGCCTTGCTCGCGGTGAGGTGCATCCACTTGAACTGCCCCTCGGGCGCGCCCTCGGCGAGCCGCATCGTCTTGTAGCGTTCGAAGAAATCCCGCCCGGCGTCGATCACCAGCGGCGGGTGCAACCGCTCGCTCTTCCGCTTCGATTCGTATTCGATGTTGACGGCCATCAAGGCCTGGTCGAGTGCCTTGCCAAACTTCGCGAGGATGGCCGGATTGCTGTCGCCGAGCATCTCGACATGCAGGCGATAGCGCTGAAGCTCAGCGTCGGCATAGGCGACGAAGAAGTCGTAGCGGACGCCGAGTTCGCTGCCGGCGCGGCGCATGGCCTCGATAAGCTGCTCTTCCGAGAGCTTTTCCCCCTCGAGGCTGGTGATCCCCTTGCCCTTGAACAGGAAACGGATCACGGGCGCCTGCCCGAAGTGGCCGACCACTTCGATGACGTCGTTCATGTCGTAGCGGTAGAGGCCGCTGAGCGTGGAGACGTAGAGGAAGTAGCGACGGCCGACCTCGAGTTCATGCGCGAGAAGTTTGCGCTCGTTGCGGCCGCCTTCGCCGCTCTCGAAGGGAGTGAACTCATAGAAGGCGTTGCACATCTGCAGGACGGAGCCGTCGGTTTCCGGATCGAACAGGTCGGTCGCCTGGATCTCGCTCGCCAGATAGCCGAAGTCGAGCATCGCCGTGTCCTCGCGGAACCATGTTTTCAGCTTCGGAATGACGAGTGCGCAATTGCCGTGCTTCCAGCAGTGCACCAGCCGCAGCCGTGGCCAGTAATCGGCGGGACGAAGCCTGTCCGAGCGCGAGGCAAAGCGATCCAGGTCCGCCGCCCGCTTGCGATCGGGCTTGAGCTGCGGCGCCAGGGCCTGCCGGACGTCAGGCGACAAATCGCGGCTCAGAGTACCATCGTGAATGTCACGAATGAGTTGCTCCTTCCATGCATCCGCCCGGGTGACGAGGTTGAGGATGGTGCTGGGATTGACGGTGAGCATCAGCGATACGTCGCTCGCCAGCGCGCAGCGAACGAGCGCATAAGTGCGCGTCTCGTAGTCGGGGATGGTGTAAACGGCGTACGGGGCCGAGTGCGCGCGGGCGACGAAGCTGGGGATGTTCTTGAAGACGAGGCCGGAGACCGAACCAAACGGCGTGCCGTCGGCGGTATATCCGTCAACCGCGGGCGAGACCACGGTGACGTCCTTGCCGGCGTAAACTCCCGGATACTGCTTCATCAGTCCGTAGAGCCACAGCTTGCCGCGGTTCTTGATTGTCCGATCGAAATTATAGGACGTGACCGGGATCAGCTTCGGCTGCGCGGTGGTGCCGCTCGACTGGTTGTACATGAGCGGCTTGCCGGGAAAGAGCACGTCGGTTTCGCCGACGGCGTGACGATTGATCAGCGGCCGCAGATCCTCGTAATCATTGACCGGGACCCGCCGATGGAAGTCATCATACCCTCGCATCGATCCGAATCCGTGGTCGCGACCATAGACAGTGTCTCCGGCATAGCGGAGGATGTCCGCCAGCAGATCGGCTTGTGTCCGCCGCACGTCATTCGTGGCATGGACAAAGGAATCGTATAGTTTACGCCCGGGAACGGACAAAAGAGTCTCAAGATTACGGTAAAGTACATAGTCAACAGCGGAGCGCGCAGTGCGCGAAATCGTTGATAAAGACATTTTCGTCATCCATTTTATATCGAGTTGTCGTGATATTACTCGGTTTTGCCGGCCACATGCGCTTATAGGCTACTACCAACGGCGAGCGCCGCGCGGTCGTCCTTGCGGGGAATCCAGGGCTGCCGGTGGTCATCGCCGGCGAGTGGCGCGTCAGGAAGCAGCACCCGGCCCGTCGCATAGGCGGCGACCCGGGATTCATCCGCCGGCACGCCCCATCCCCAGCCCCGACAACGCGTCGACGCCCGCCCGCGAAAGCCGAACGCAATCGGACGGCGGACCACGTCGCTCTTGATCAGGCGGGTCCCGAACGAGCCTTCGTGGAAACGCAGATCGCCGGTCATGCCGGCGAACAGCCGGCCAGCCGTGGCGAGGATCGAGGTTTCGCCGACCTGCGCGCCGAGCTGGCAGGCGATGCCTGCCGTCTTGGCCAAGTCATGAATGCGCAACGCATTGAACAGGCCGCCGTTCTTCGAAAGCCTGATGTTGAAGCAACTGAATGCTCGCTCAGCCGCGAGCAGCCGGGCGTCTTCGAAACTGCACAAGGACTCATCGGCGCAGATGAGGATGTCCGGGTATTCGGCGACCAGACGGGCGTGCCCAGCGATATCGTCCTTGGCGAGCGGCTGCTCGCAGGCAACGATGCCGAGCGGACGCAGAACGTCCAGGCATCGCCGCGCTTGGTCCAGCGTCCAGGCGCAGTTGGCGTCAATGCGCAGTCGTGCCCGAGGATGCGCGCGCTTTACCGCGAGCGCGCGCTGCTCGTCGTCCTCCAGGGTAGAGCCGACCTTGATCTTGATTTCATTGATCCCAAGCACGCGGCTCAACCACGAGAGATTACGCGCGTGCCGCTGACTGCTGCCGATCACCATGCTGTACGCGGCGGCACGTGCCCGCCGTTCGCGCCCGAGCAACGCGTACATCGTCTTTCGCTGTGAGCAGGCCAGGGCATCGAGAAGCGCAAGCTCAATCGCACACAAGGCGGCGAGATCGCCGGCCGTCGCCTTATCCTCATGCAAGTCAAACATCGCGGATCGCAGCGCGGCCGGCGTACTCAGCTCAACGTCGAGCAGTCTTGGCACGATCCGGCTGCGCAGCGCCGCAAGACAGCTCGCCACCGTCTCGCCGGTGACGTACGCCCGGGGCACGCCCTCGCCCCAGCCGCAGACGCCGTTGTCGAGCGTCGCCTTGACGATGATCGAGCTCGAGGACCGTCGCTCGGCGAGCGCGTGCTTGAAGGCGAATTTGAATGGGATCTCCTCGGCCCATATAGCGATATTCTGAAGTTTCATGGCCCTGCACTCCTGGCGTGGGAACGAGATCTGGGCGTGGCAACGAGATCTGGCGCGTTCGCGGCTACTTGGCCGGCTCCGGGCTCCAGCCCATACGGTCCGCCTCCTCGCGGACGTCGTCGATCCAGTTCCCCGCCTCCTCGTCACCGGCTAATGCCGTCGCGGCCTTGACCGGCGCGAAGGCGCGCGCCGCAGGCGGAGTGAAGGAGTTCATCCAGTTGGCGATCTCGTTCAACACCTCCTCATGCTTGTCTTCGAACAGCAAGTAGTGCTCAACGTCGTCATACCTGACCAACTTCTTTTTGATACTCGCCACCCGGTCATAGACACCGGAAATGACTGCTGGCGTATCGACGATACGATCATTATTTGAAAGCAGCATCAGCAATGGCATCGTAATGCGCGCCATGTTCTGCGGCATAAGGTTTCCTACGTTAATCAGCCCCTCCATTTTGTACATATTTGCAGTAATACGGCGAATTCCGAGTTTATCTTGCGCCATGAAGGCAAGTTTATCCGGATTGCTCGTAAACAAATCATCGTGAAGGGGCGTTGGATAATACTTCCACATATAATACTGCGCTTCGATAATCTCTTCCGCCGGCAGTGAGACACGGCCAGCCGTCGCGGGTGTCTCCAGGATTAAGGTATCGATCGTGTCCGGGAAGGCTTCCGCGTAGGTCATGACCAGACGCCCGCCAAAGGAATTGCCCATTAGATGCAGATGTTTGCCCGGGTTCTTCGCACGAACGAAACCGATCACCTGGGCGAGGTCGGCAATCCATTGGAAGGGGGTGTAGATATGACCGCGCTTTCCTCCCGATAGACCGGAGCCTCGGCGGTCGACCGCGTAGACATTGAAGCCGCGGGCGGCGAGTTCATCGCCGGATTCATTGAACCACTGCGAGTGACTCTGCATGCCGTGAACGTAGACAAGCACGTCGGTGGCGGATGGCGAATACCACTCGCGGTAATTCAATCTTATGTGGTCCGGAGATCCAGGCCGCGCATAGAAGTCCTGCACGACCAGGTCGTGTGTCCGGTAGCCGACGTCATAGAGCGTCGATGTCGCGTTGGCGAAAGCTGTTCCGCTCATCGATGTGCTGGCAAGAACCGCTCCGAGGACTGCACCCTTGATCCACATTTTCATTTGAACTCTCCAATTCTCATCCTCGCCATATGACTAATGACAGTCTTCCGGCGTTCCGATCTCGCCTTGACGAGATCAGTTCTATTAAATCAACACGGGTGAATTAGAACTCCGTCAGTAACGCAACTTCGGCGTTACTACGGACTATGCATGGGCGAACATGTTCGCTGCCTGTTGAAGCGGCATAGCGATCTCCCGCGGCAGGCTTGCCGGACGAAATCGTCCATGCGCGTTCTTGGCCATCCATACGGCGCGATGTTCGCCGTAGGCGAGCTTCACGCGCGTACCATCAGGATCTTCCCGGAAAAACTCAAAGTACAATTCGATCCCCATCTCGTACAATCCTTTAAGAGACATCGTTACGTGGATCGTATCGAACGGCATTCCTTCTCTTAGATAGTTGATATTACAAGTTATACATTTGAGTATGCCGTCTCTTTCTGGAGATATGTAAATATGTGGCATCAGTGACCAGAAATGGTGTTCGCGCAACTTGGCCATCCACATCGCATAATTTGAGAAGTAGATATTGTTGACGATCGTCGAGTCGTAGAGCGAGGACTCGAACGACTTGCTCGCCAGCGGAACGACGGCGCGCGGGCCACACTTTGCCTTGAACAAGGTCTCGCCGAGCGAGACGTCCCGCAGCGGTTCCGCGGCCACGGCCGAGATGTCGGGCTCGCCCTGGCGCGGCGACATCCGGTTGATGAAATCCCGGTAGAACGTCGGGAAGTCGCGCGGTTTGACGACGCCGTGGCCAATGACCTCCACCCAGGTGGTTTTCATCCGGCCGACGGCGATCTTCTCGATCAGCCCTGCCGCACCCAGCGATGTCCATTCGAAGAACAGCTCGACGCTGGACTGTGCCGACTCGCCCGACCAAACCCGAACCTGGACGATGTTGTCTTCGCCCATTCGCTCGCCGAGGATGTCGAGCGAAACGCTGTTGGTCACGATGCTCCACTTGCCGGTGCTCACGTACTGGCTGATCTGATCAAGGATCGGGACCGCCAGCAGTTCTCGCGTCTCTCCCATCCAGGCGAAGAAGTGCGGAAAGTAAAGGCCGCGATCGAGATCAGAAAACATGCGGAAGCTGGGGATGAAGGTCTTTACAAAGATTTCTCTGCCGTGCGACCCGCGGGCTTTCTCGATCGAGATCTTCAAGAGTTCACCAGCCTGCTGAAAGCTAAGTCCACTCATTGACGTGTCCCTTGTCTTGCGATTGCTGCGCTCGAACGATCGACGTTCAGGCGAGGGCGAACTCGCGCATCGCCGGCGGCGTTTCGCGTTGTTCCAGCACCTTGAGCCGATACCCCTGGAGGCGTTCGACAACGCGGCCATCGCGGCCGAGGGCGACGACGCTGCTGTGGTAGAAGTCGCCGGTGCGCTCGTGGAGGTAGGAGACACAGGTCCGCTCGCCCGCACCGCTGTTCCAGCCGTCGAACAAATCGATGCGATCGATCGACACCGGAAGCGAGACATCCTGCGGAATGATCACCTGCACCGACTGCAGCAGCGAGTCACGGAAGTAGGGATCGCCAAGCAGGAGGCCATCCGGGTCATGCCGGGAGCGGAATACGCAAATGCCCTTGCCTGGCTCCGGATTTTCCAGACGGTGGATCGAGTTGATGCGCTGGAAGACCGGTCCCTGGAACAGGACATCCCCGTAAAGCGCCCCCGCCTTGGTGATCGGTAGCGCGTCTGTCACGTCAACATCGAGCTCCGGCCCCGCCCCCGGGTCCCGCAGGACAAAGGTTGCGGCGAAATGATCCTGCTCGAAGCCGCTCAGATCACAACGCACGCCGGCGCGCACCTGGACCGGATCCTCGTCCGTTTCCCGCTCGATCACCTCCGCGTGGATCTCCAGTTCGGTGTCGTAGCGCTGCCCGACGGTGATCGGCCGGACAAGGCTGATGTCGATAATCGAATGCGCGGTCAACCGATCGATCCCCATGACGGCGCACACGGCCTTCGCCATCGCCTCGAGACCGAAGACGGTGGGGAACAGGAAGCTGCCCTTGAAATTATGATCGACGAGGTAAGGATCGGTCGCCAGAGACAGGCGGCGGCGGTAGACGGCCTCCACCTGCGGCTGATGGTAGATCAGCGTTTCCCCCGCCGATGGGCTCGACCGAACCGCCGCCGGCGCGCTCCACGCCCCGCTCCGGCCCATGCGGCCGGCGACGATCACCTGGTCGGCATCGGCGTCGGCACACGCCAGCTGCAGGAAGCGGCGGACGCCTTCGGAGACGGGAATGGCACCGATGCCGAGCGCGCTCAGCTTTTCGATACTGCCCAACCGGGCACCCATACCCACGTCCTTCCAGACGCTGTAGGCGATAGTGGCGACGTGGGCATGCGGCGCCTTGCGTCGCAAGCCGGCGAGCACGTTGGCGAGGACCTCATTGGAGAAGCCGTAGACGGCGTTCCCCTGCATTCCGGTGACGCCAATGATCGAGCCGAAGCCGACCACCATTTTCAGCCGGGCAATATCGAGGCGATCGAGCAGGTTGACGAGGCCCAACACCTTCGGCGCGCATTCCTCGATCGCCGCGGCACTCGAGACCGCGGTGATCGGGCGCGGCTGGTTCAGTCCCGCGCCGTGAATGAGGCCGGTGATCGGCCCCAGTTCCTGCTCGACCCGTTCGACGACGCGAGCCACATCCGCAGGATCGGTGACGTTGGCGGCGTAGTATTGGCAACGCAGGCCGGCCTGCGCGTAGCGATCGAGCACGCCCCGGATTTCACCCCCGGCGTCCGTGGCCTCAGCCTCAACCTGCGCGCTCAGGCCGACCAGAGCAACCGCAACGCCCGTCTTTTGCGCAAAGGCAAATGTGCATTCGGCGGTGATGCCCCGAGCGCCCCCACTCGCCAGCACGACGTCCGCGTCCGTCCAGGCCTGCGTTCGCTCGCAAAGATCGCGGGACTCCTTGACCACATAGGTCGAAACCCAGCGAGCACCTGCGTCGTCGAACCAGACGGGAACCGGCGAAGGCGCGTGCAGCATCTCCCGGCCGATGGCGTCGGCAAGCAGGCTGGGATCACGGCCCGCTCCGGCACTGTAGCCAATCGTCCGGACCTGAACGTCCGTCCGTTCCTGCGCCAGACTCGCCGCATATGCCGTGATCGAGCAAACCGGATCGTCAACGCCGCGCTGCGGCAGACGAGCATACGGCTGGACAAAGGTGATGCCCGGCTTGGGTCCCCTGCCATTGACGGTCAGGGCGGCATGCGTCGCAGCGTGACAGGCATCGAAAAAGGCGGTCAGGCTCGGCTGATCCACCGTCGTCCCACTATCCGGCACGAAGATCAGCACATCGCGCACCGATGACGGAGCCGTGCTGCGCGGATCGCTCAGAGAGGACGTGGCAACGGCCGCACCGTGGGCCGCCAAGAGCGCGGCGCATTCTGCGGCGCGTGGGTCGTCGTCGGCACGGATCACCCACACCTGACCACCATGCCAGTTTGACATCGCCGGTGGCACCGCGAGGTCTTCCCGCCGCGCCATCTCGACGAACGAGCGCACCCAGCTGGCGCGATGCGGGAACGGCGTGGGCTCCGGCTGCGCACGCATCGAATTTGAAGGAACCGCAGCGGGCGCCTTCTGCGACGATGTCGCCGTCCCAGCGGGGTCTGCGCGCGTCGTCGTGGCGGCCACGGCGCGAGCAATCTCGGAGATGCGGGCGTTGGCGTAGCTCGAGAGCGGCAGGGCCTCGCTCAGCCCGTTTTCCTTGACGACCAGCGTCAACAGTTCTGCGGCCTTGATCGAGTCCATGTTCAGGTCGTCGAGCAGCTTCATGTCGGCATCGAGAGTCTCCAGCTCGAACTGCGTGAGCTGGGCGACGAGAGCGAGAAGCCGCTGCTCGAGGGTATGGACATCCGCTGGCGGCGCGGACGGGCTGGTCACGGCCACGGCGGGGACGACCGCCTCAGTGTGACCGATAGGCTGGGGCGCGGGAGGCGCAGGATGCGGCTGGGGCGCAGAACCAGCGTCGACGCGCCTCTCGCCCAACCAGGCACAGAGATCGTCGAGCGTGGCGTTGGCGTATTTTGACGCCTCCTCCTGGGGCTGTTTGCCGAACTCACGGGCAAGTACGGCGATGAGCTCTGCGGCCTTGATCGAATCGAGGTTCAGGTCATCCAACAGTTTCATGTCGCCACTCAGCGACGAGGCTTCGAAGCCGGTCAGCTCCGCGGCAACGCTGGCGACGTGCTGCAACGTCGAGATCGCCGGCACCAACGACGGACTCGGCTGCGTTGCGGGTGCCGGCACTGAGGCGACCGGAGCCGGCGACGTTGCGCCCAGCGGGACGCCCGGCGGGGCGGTCAGTGGATCGGCCGGGCGCGCCAACGCCGGAACATCGGCGATCGCGTTCGAAGTCCCCACCGCAGCGACGCGGCGGTCCGAGCCGGCAGCGGCCGGCACCACGATCTCGCGCTCGCACGGGTTTTCGATGAAGGAGCGATCTCGGGCCGAAACGAAGGGGCGGATCAGCCGGTTGGCCGAGAGCGCCGGCCAGTTCAGGTCGTGGCCGAGGACATGTGCCGCCGCCAGCACCTGCTTGAACCCCAGCATGCTGCCCACCTGGGGCTCAACCGGCAGTGCCACGGCCCCCTCCTTGCCGACGATCGACGTGAACAGGTCGGACAGAACCCGTCCCGGGCCAACTTCGATGACCAGATCGGCTTCCGAAGCGATCGACGTTGCGAGCGAGACGAAGTCAACCTGGGAGAGCATCTGCCGGCCGAGGTACCGGCCGACCGGCACACGCCCCTGGATCGGCTTTCCGTCCATGCACGACAGCGGCCGGCAATCTTCGACCGCGCCCGCCAGGTCGGGGAAGGCGGCGACGAACCGCTCGGACGCCCCGTCCATGAATTTGGAGTGAAAGGCGTTGGAGACCGGAAGCGGGCGGGCATTCACGCCCTGCCGGCCAGCCGCCTCGATGATCCGCTCGATGCTGGCTTCTTCGCCAGAGACTGCGATCTGTTCCGGGCCGTTGATGTTGGCGATCGCGAGATAGCCCGGTACTGAGGCGAGCAGCGATTCAGCCACCTTTCGGCCGCACAGCAGCGCTGCCATCGTGCCGCGGGCATCGCCGCGTGCCGGGGACATCTCGTAGCCGCGCCGGGCGGCGAGTTCGAGCAGCGTGTCCTCGTCATAAACGCCGCCAGCATAAAGGCTCATGAGTTCGCCGAGGCTATGTCCGCCGACGACGTCGGGCGCGAGGCCGAGCTCGCCGAGGCGGCGATACCAGATCAGCGAAGCGAGGATGATCGCCGGCTGCGCCACTTCCGTCGCCGCGAGGGCACGCTGGCGCGCCGTCAAGGCGTCTTCTGACAGCACCTGCGGGTTGTCGATGATCATCCGAGTGACGAACTCGGCCCCACCGAGTGCCTCGACGGCCTTCTCAGCCTTTTCCAGGAGCGCTGCCGCCCAGTCGAAGCGACGGACCCACGTTTTCGCCATGTTGATGCGCTGCGAGCCCTGACCGGGGAACAGGTAGGCGACGCGGAGGCGGGCTGCATTATTGCCGAGCCACAGACCACGCAGTTCGTCGCGCACGAAGCTGCCTTCGCGCACGCCCTTGCTGATCATTGCCGCCAGCGCTTCCAGCTTCTGCGCCAGGCTGCCGGGCGAGTCCGCGCAGAAGGCGCCGCGAACGGGCGAATTCGGGGCCATGCGCTGCGCGAGGCTCGCCGAGAAATCGGCAAGCTCACCTCTGGCCATATGGGCGGCTTCTTCGCGCGCCGCGTCGAGCTGCTTGCGCAGACTGTCCTGTGACGGCGCGCCGAAGACAAACAGCTCCGTGTCTTCGGGATGCGCCATTAGTACGCGCTCATTCACGAACGGCCGCAGATGGCGGGCCGGCGCACCGAAGGATTCACAGGTCACGTGCGAGTTGATGCCACCGAAGCCCATGGCCGAAATGCCGGCGCGCACGACATCCGTCGGCGCCTTCTGGATACCGTCGATCAGCGGGTATAGGGCTTTGGCCTCGCCGGCGAAGACGTCGCGTGGGACTTCCGTTCCGGAAATCGGCGGCAGGACGCGGCGATTGACGGCAATCATTGCCTTGATGAAGGCACCGATGCCAGCCGCCGCCTTGGTGTGACCGATGACCGACTTCAGCGAGGTTACACCGATGCTGCGCTCGCCGGGATCGAACTGCATGGCCTCGCAAATCGCGCGGAGTTCGACCCCATCACCAAGTGGCGTGCCCGTGCCGTGGCCTTCGACGAAATCGATTTCGGAGGCATCGTAGCCAGCCTTGCCGTAGGCGGCGCGCAACGCCATCGCCTGGCCCTTGACGCTGGGCGCGGTGATTCCACCCTTGCCGTCGGAGGAGACGCCCCAGCCATTGATCACCCCGTAAATCCGATCGCCGTCATTGATGGCGTCGTCGAAACGCTTGAGGACGACGAACCCGCAACCCTCGCCGGGGATGAAGCCACTGGCGCGCTGATCATAGACGCGCATCTCGTCGGCGGTCAGCGCCCCGGTCTTGGCGAAGCCGATCAGCTCGAAATTGTCGAGGCTGATGTCGACGCCGCCGGCGAACGCCATGTCGACGTCATCCGACGCGAGCGCGTTCGCAGCGTTGATGACGGCGAGGAGCGACGACGAGCAGGCGCCATCAACGGTATAGCCGCCGCCATGGACATCCAGGTAATTGCAGACGCGGCCGGCGATGGTGTTCGACAGGCCGCCGGCGAGCGTATCCTCGTCGACCGGCGGGAACACCGACTTGAACGCAGATTCGGCATGGTGAAGAAAGTCTTCGAAGACCTGGCCATCAAGTCCGCGAGCGTGCGCGGTTTTCTTCATGACCTTCTCAACGAACGGCCAACGCGTACGCAGACTGTTCGATCGAGTCCATTCGCCCGTCAGAGTGTTGCCGAGGATCACGGCGGTTCGCGAGCCCTTGATCTGCTCCCGCGTATACCCGGCATCCCGCAGGGCCCCGATCGCCACTTCGAGTGTCAGCCAGTGAACGATGTCGGAGGACTCGACAGCCGATTTCGGAATTCTCCGGCTGCGCCAGTCGAAATCAAAATCGTCGATGTAGGATGCCCACCTTCCGTAGGTCTTGTCCGGCACACTCTTATCGCCTGACCAGTAGTCTTCGAGAGGGAATCGACAATCAAGCATTTGGCGAAACTGCTGGCGCTTAGTAATAATATTTTCCCAAAACTGGCGCAGACTTCTTGCCCCTGGATACCAGACAGACATCCCGATGACTGCAATTCTGCGTGTCTTAATCGGCATGGTCGACAGCATCATATCCATGATGACCCCTCTTTGTTAAGCAACTATATCGTTACTATTTGTGTGCTATATAACACTATTATATAAAGTGTGTTTTTGTGTTGTCGCAGCTATATTAGTATATGCCTGCAACATAACTGTTCTTTTCCGTCAACAATGCGTTTTTTCCTCATTAACCAACCCCAATCGTACTGATCGACGACCTTATATCCAGTTGCAATAGATTCTTCATATCGAGGCTTACCGCCACATATAAAGCTGCATGTAACGGTACCTGTGCATTTTGCAGTAGACATAAATTAACCTCTGTATTCTACGATAGACAAAACACGCAATTACGCGATACGATTGCAAAATTATATTTTTTAACACATGCTTATATCATTTATTACAGTAATTATCATCAATCACTTGCAAATTAACCGGACTTAAAACAAGCAATCCCTGTATATTTTGTGCTTAGCAATTTATCTGTATGACGTTTTGTGCTGGTTATGTCTTGCGTTAAAAAAGTGTTAATTGTCATTTATCGGCATAATATCTTCTCATACCAGAACCAACACGCTGGCCTTCTGGCTTCCGAACGGAGTGTGATTGTCGTTTTGGTTTGTGCCGCAGCGCCGAAGCACATGCCGTTTGGCGATCAAGCGAACTTGACGATGATGCCTGCCGCATCAGCGTCTTGTGCTCGTCCGATTCCCCATGCCGGGAGTGACGTGCGTGAGGTTCCGCCCTCGGCGAGGACAGCCTCGTGGCAGCGGGCGTCGTGCCGGCCACGAGCGCCGTCGATTACTGTCAGCCGATGCGCTGTAAGCGGTGCTTTGGCCGCACGTTGCTTCCGGTGGCGGCTTTCGGATAATGGCGGCTATTATTCCGGGACGAGCCGAGAGGATCGTCTGTTAAATAAGTTGCCAATTAGAGCGCAGCGACACAGTGTGCTGCGGGGGCGCCGTGCGAAGGCGGTTGCCGCAACCATCTTGCCAGCGTCGATGCCAGTTGTTGCGGGTCAATCGGTTTTGCCAGGTGGTCGTTCATCCCGGCAGCCAGGCACTCGTTGCGATCCTGCTGCATCGCATTGGCTGTCATCGCGATGATCGGGAGATCGGCCCAGCCTAGAGAGCGGATTTCCCGGGTCGCGGTGAAACCATCCATCACCGGCATCTGCATATCCATGAGCACGGCGTCGTAGAGGCTGGCTTTGAGCTTCTCCAGCGCGATCGCCCCATTGTCCGCCACGTCGACCCTTACCCCGAAACCATTCAGTATTTCGCGCGCAACCTGCTGATTGAATTCGTTGTCTTCGACCAGCAGTACATGCGCACCCTCAAGCCGGTTGGGCGCCTCGAGTAAAACCGCTGACGGTGCGCCGACATCCTGATCAGCCACCGACTCGACGCGCAGGACCCGCGCGATGGTGTCGAACAGAGCCGAAGGCGCCATCGGCTTCATCAGGATGGCATCGCAGCCGACGTCATCTGCCCCCTTGAATGCCCCCTCGCAGTCAAAGGCGGTAACCAGCACCAGCCGCGGCTGAATCGTCGTGTTTAGCATTTTAAGCCGGGCGCAGGTCTCAATGCCGTCCATATCCGACACCCGCCAATCAACCAAGACGACCTCAAAGGGGTCATCCACCGCGTTGCGCACCGCATCGATCGCCGCGCGCCCCGACGCTACGGCGTGCACCCGAAAGGACATCGCGGACAGCATCTGCACCGACGCCTCGCGGGCGCCGTTGCCGGCGTCGACCACGAGGATGCGGCGACCGCGCAGGTCGTGCTTCAGTTTCTGGGCATGATCACGCTTGGTCGCACTCTTCCCCAGGCGGGCCGTGAACCAGAACGTCGATCCGTGTCCCAGGACGCTGCGGACCCCAACCGATCCACCCATCAAATGCGCCAGCGACTTGGCGATAACCAAACCGAGGCCGGTCCCTCCATATTCGCGGGTAATCGAACTGTCCGCCTGCTGAAAGCTCTGGAACAGTCGGGCTTGCTGCTCCTCGGTCAGACCGATGCCGGTGTCGCTGACCTCGAAGCGAAGTGTCACGGCATTGCCATGATCCTCTTCAAGCGTGACGTTCACGCTAATCTCACCAGCATTCGTGAATTTTACGGCATTTGATATATAATTTAAAATGATCTGCCCAATTCTAAGCGGATCTCCAACGAGATTATTGGGAATAATTTCGCCAATGTTAAATATTATTTCTAGTCCTTTCGTCGTTGCCTTGCCACCAATCAGTTCAAGTACATCATATAATACTTTTTCTAGTTCGAATTCTGCATTTTCCAAGGCAATTTTTCCAGACTCCATTTTAGAAAAATCCAGAATATCATTAATTATTGATAGTAGATGGCGCCCTGCCTTCTGGATTTTTGTCAAATAATCTTTTTGCCGCGGGCTCAGTTCCGTCTTTAAAGCGAGATAAGTCATCCCGATAATGGCATTCATCGGCGTGCGAATCTCGTGACTCATGTTGGCCAGAAATTCTGCCTTGGTCCGTAAGCCCGCTTCGGCGAGTTCCTTGGCTTCCAGCAGGGCCAACTCGTTTTGCTTGCGCTCACTAATATCGTGGAGAGAAACAATCGAGCCAATCAGGTTCCCTGCCTTGCATAGCGGCGTGACCGAATATTCGACGGGGATGCTCGAGCCATCGGCATGGTACAAGACCTGTTCGGCGAGCCGAAATCGTCGCCCTTCGGCCTCGGCGCGGGACGTCGCGGGGTCCTCAAATACGAACTTTTCTCGATGTGTATCCTGCATCAGTTCGTGGATCATCCGTCCAGGGAGCTTGTCCGGTTCACATCTAAACAGGTGCGCGCTGGCAGAATTTCCAAAGGAAACACGCCCATCGGTTTGCACCTGAACGATGCCTTCGCTCGTCGATGCCAATATCTGGCGCATGCGATCTTCCGCTGCTGCCAGGTCGGCTTTCTGGCGTTCGGTCAGGTCACGAAACGTGTCCAGGGCTCGGGCGATGGCTCCGATCTCGTCTCGCCGGTCAATCTCGGCCATGCCGATCGTGCTTTCACCCTCCGCCAGTCGACGCAGAGTGGCCATGAGCCGACCGATTGGCGCGGTCACGCTCCGGGCCATCGCCAGTGCAAAGGCGATAGTGAGCACACCGAGAACGGACGTGCCGATGAGAAGGGCGAGAAAATGCCTGTGGGCATGCTCCTGGATTTGCTGGGTCAAGGACCTCAGTTCGCCCGCCTGGTATTCTTCGACGGCGCGCAGCATTTCCATCTCGCGGCTAATCGCGTTGAACCAGTCCTCAGCGCGGATCCCGCCGGTGGTTTTGGTATGCACACTGGCAAGTGCCACTTGCCGCATTCGTGCGACCTCGGCGATATCATCGCCCTTGACCGTCGCGTCAAAGTAGGACTGTACCGCATCGTCAGCGAACCGCTTGAAGATGTCGAGGTACGCATCCTGACGGGCAACCATCACGACCAAACGATCGTAGACGCGTTGCTCGAACGTGCCGGCCCCGAACCCGACGGAACCCATCGCGCGCTGCAGACCGTCAGCCTCCTTGGCACGCATCAGTGCCATATAGGACGTGATGATCCGGGAGATCCGCGGATCGTCAGTGATCGCGCTCAACTGGCTGGTAATCTCGAGAAGACCGCTGATTATTCGCGTGTAGTAAGCAACGATGTCTTCGACCGAGAGGTGGAGCTGGGTTATCCGGGCGCGAACATCCGGTAACTGATCGAGATCGGTGAGTGCTCGGTCTATGGCGGACGCAAGGCGGGATCGATCTTCCTGCCGTTGCTCGAGCGCGAT
This sequence comes from Rhodospirillales bacterium, assembly GCA_016712595.1. Lineage (NCBI taxonomy): Bacteria > Pseudomonadati > Pseudomonadota > Alphaproteobacteria > Rhodospirillales > Rhodospirillales bacterium. The sequence continues at coordinate 129,852 of JADJQT010000002.1, read as the reverse complement.
TTTATCATGGAGAAGTTGAAGTGCAGAATTTGTATCAATTCTTTGCGCGGGCAGGGCGGTTGTAAACGCTGTGCCGTGAGAGCCGGTAAATCCCGAAGACATCCCCCGCTCTCGCTGCAACTGATGGATCACGTCACTGATTGCAGGCACAATCTCCATTGAGAGCTGTAGTTTTTTGCTAAGCTGCTCTCGTTCCAACTTGTACTGAACAAGAGCCCCTGCGAGGCAGACCAGGACGGCGAGGGGCAGCAGGACGGCGGCTCCGACCCGGAGCGAAACCCGCATATCCCGCATAATGCACCACATGCCCGCTCCTCCGAGGACGAATTTCGGTTAAGACTACGTCTCCTCCATTAAGGAAGGACTAACCCCCTCCCTCATGGGCGCCCGTTCCTTACCGGGTTGTTGGAAATGACCGAGAATCTATCCGGGAGGATCTTGAGGGATTGTAGGGTTTTCGCAGCATGAAGCGGATGAAGGCGAGCCTGTGGAAGGCGAGTGCTTCACGCCACCGTCGCGGTCCTGAATGTCGGCCGCATGGACGATGGCGTGCAGCAGCAGGCCTTGCGGCTCTACAAGCAGATGCGCTTCTTGCCCTTGGTTTTCTTGCCCGTGTCGTAACCGCGCCGCTTGATTGACGCCCCAGCGTCCCGTCCCATTCCCACAGCTCGAAATAGTCATGCACCGCGCTGCGCGGCGGCAGGTCCTTGGGGATCGCCCGCCACTGGTGACCCGTGCCGAGGATGGACATCAGCCCGTTCGCCACCTCGCGCACGCCGGATCGTCCGCTTGTTGCTGCCGCGCCTGACCGGCGGGATCAGCGGCGCCACGTGCGACCATTCCTCACGGTCAGACCGCTCGGATAGCCCTGCTTGCTGCGGCCGTAGCGGTGGCGGTTCCCTTGCGTCCACATCGGTGGCCTCCCGCATGCCCGACCGCCATCAGCGAATTGCAGGAGCCTCAACCGATTCGAGACCGTCCCGGACAGGCACTTAGCGGACGGAGGTCAGCGGGGCGACATGCTCAAGTTGCTTCCCCATAGCGGGGCTGGCGACTTTCGCGTTGTGAAGAACCGCAAACGCGTAAATCTGCTTGACGATGTCGCGGACGTGGATCGCCGTCGCAGGCGCACCGCGATCGGCGACCTTGCCGCAAAATGCCGGAAGATCGTCAGGCGTGATTTCCGTCAAAAGACGGTTTCTCCGGACGGGAAGTAGTTCACGTTCGAATATGGAGCGGCGCACCGCTCGCGTACTGTCGGCCATAGGACCGGCAATCAGTCACTTCTCGTCGAATTCGCCGAAGTTCTTCGTTTCCTCGATACGGCGCTTCTCGCGCTGCTTCTCGATCGCGCGAGACCGCTCCGCTCGGCATGACGCGAACGTCATGCCGAGCGGAGCGCAATCTTGTAGATTTTCTGTTTTGGTCTCAGCGAGTCGAGGGTAGCGTCCGCTGAAATCCCCTTATTTACTTACGCACTCAAAGCAGAAAAAGTACCGTCGTGGGCCTCGTTGACAGTGACGGCATTTTCAAAAGTTCTTCCGTGAAATATGCTTCAGGTCCGCTAAGCAGCCTACCAGAGCCAAACTCTCCATGCCGATAGGAGACGATTGCTCCTGCGGAGTTTTATTTTTGTTTTCAGTAAGTTGTGTAGCACTACGGCATGCGTTCAAAGGCTTTTGGATAGCCCTCAATCACTCCCACTCGATGGTTCCGGGGGGTTTTGAGGTGATGTCGTAGACGACGCGGCCGACGCCACGGACCTCGTTGACGATCCGGGCGCTGACGCGGGCGAGGAAGGCGTGATCGAACGGATAGCTGTCGGCGGTCATGCCGTCGGTCGAGGTGACCGCCCGCAGCGCGACGACCGCATCGTAGGTCCGGGCATCGCCCATCACGCCCACCGCGCGCACGGGCAGGAGCACGGCGAATGCCTGCCAGATGGCATCGTAAAGGCCGGCGGCGGCGATTTCCTCAAGGAAGATCGCATCGGCTCGGCGGAGAAGCTCGGCGTTTTCCCGGCTCACCGCGCCCAGGATGCGCACCGCCAGCCCGGGGCCGGGAAAGGGATGGCGCCGCAGCAGGCTGTCGGGCAATCCGAGTTCGCGGCCCAGCACCCGCACTTCGTCCTTGAACAGCTCGCGCAAAGGCTCGACCAGCGAGAGCTTCATTCGATCCGGTAGACCGCCGACGTTGTGGTGGGATTTGATCGTCGCGCTAGGCCCGCCATGAACCGAGACCGACTCGACGACGTCGGGATAAAGCGTGCCCTGAGCGAGAAAATCAGCGCCGCCGGCGGCATGGGCCTCCTCGTCGAAGACATCGATGAAGGTGCGGCCGATGATTTTGCGCTTGGCCTCGGGATCGGTGACGCCGGCGAGATTGGCCAAGAAGAGATCCGAGGCATCGCGGTGAACGAGCGGAATGTTGTAATGGCCGCGAAAGAGGTCCACGACCTCCGTCGCCTCGCCCTGGCGCAAAAGACCGGTATCGACGAAGATGCAGCGGAGTTGCTCGCCCAGCGCTTCGAACAGCAGAACCGCCGTTACCGATGAATCAACGCCGCCGGAAAGGCCGCACACAACCCGGCCGCGGCCGACGCGCGCGCGCACCCGGGCGATGGCCTCATCGCGGAAGGCCGCCATCGTCCAGTCGCCACGGCAGCCGGCGATCGCGTGGGTAAAGTTGCGCAGCAGCGCGGCTCCGTGCGGCGTATGCACCACCTCCGGATGGAACTGCACGCCGTAGAAATGCCGCCTCTCGTCGGCGATGACCGCGAACGGGGCGCCCTCGGAGACGGCCACCGATTGGAATCCCGGCGGCAGTTCCGTGACCCGGTCGCCGTGGCTCATCCATACGGTTTCTCGCCCGTCGCGCTGCCAGATGCCGTCGAACAGCGGGCAGGTGCCGGTGATCTCGACGACGGCGCGGCCAAATTCGCGGGAAAAGCCCGCCTCGACCCGGCCGCCCAATTGCGCGACCATCGCCTGCTGGCCGTAGCAGATGCCGAGTACCGGCAGGCCGGCGGCGAAGATCGCCGGGTCAATGCGCGGCGCGGCCGTTTCAACGACCGAGGCCGGGCCACCGGACAAGATGATGCCCCGCGGCGCGAAGTCGGCGAGCCGTGCGGCATCGACCTTGTTGAACGGATTGATCTCGCAGTAGACGCCAGCCTCACGCACCCGCCGGGCGATGAGCTGCGTGACCTGGCTGCCGAAGTCGACGATTAGGATGCGGTCGGTCACTCCGGCCGTCCGGCGTAATTCGGCGCCTCGCGGGTAATGGTCACGTCGTGGACGTGGCTTTCACGCAGGCCAGCGAACGTGGTTCGGCGGAACCGGCAGCCGCGCTGCATCGCCGCAATGGTGGCATTGCCGGTGTAGCCCATCGCCGCGCGCAGGCCGCCCGCCAATTGATGGATCACGTTGGCGACGGCTCCCTTGTAGGGAACGCGCCCCTCGATTCCTTCCGGAACCATCTTCAGCGGTCCCTCAACGTCCTGCTGGAAGTAGCGGTCGGCCGAGCCACGCGCCATGGCGCCGATCGAACCCATACCGCGATAGCCCTTGTACGAGCGGCCCTGGTAGAGGATGAGCTCGCCCGGGCTTTCGTCGGTGCCGGCGAACAGCCCGCCCAGCATGGCGCAATCGGCGCCGGCGGCAATCGCCTTTGCCAGATCTCCGGAATAACGGATCCCGCCGTCGGCGATCAGCGGCACATTTCGGGCACGGCATACCTCCGCGACCTCGACGATCGCCGAGAACTGCGGCACCCCGACGCCGGCGACGACGCGGGTTGTGCAGATCGAGCCGGGACCAATCCCGACCTTGATCGCATCGGCGCCGGCATCAATCAGTGCGGCCGCACCCTCGGCGGTGGCGATGTTGCCGGCGATCACCTGAGCATAGTTGCTCTGCTTCTTGATGCTGGTCACGGCTTCGAGGACCGCGTCCGAATGGCCGTGGGCGGTGTCGACGACGACAACGTCGACCTCTGCGTCGAGCAGGACCGCCGCACGGTCAAGCCCCGCCCGACCGACGCCCGTCGCCGCACCGACGCGCAGGCGACCCTGCTCATCCTTGCAGGCATCGGGAAAGCGCTCGGCTTTCTCGATGTCCTTGACGGTGATCAGGCCGACGCAGCGGTAGTCATCGTCGACGACCAACAGCTTTTCGATCCGGTACTTATGAAGCAGGCGCTTGGCTTCTTCGCGATCGACGTTGGTGCGAACGGTGACCAGCGGCTTGTCCGCGGTATCGCGAGTCATTAGCTCGCTGACCGGCTGTCGCGGATCGATGGCAAAGCGGACGTCGCGATTGGTGAGGATGCCGAGCAGGCGATGAGTGCCGCGCTCAACGACTGGCACACCCGAAAATTTGTGCGCCTTCATCAGGTCGAGCGCATTGGCGAGGGTGGCATCGGGCTCGATGGTCATCGGATCGACGACCATGCCGGACTCGAACTTCTTGACCCGCCGAACCTCGGTGGCCTGCCGCTCGGGCGACATGTTCTTGTGAATAACGCCGAGCCCGCCTGCCTCGGCCATGGCGATGGCGAGCGCGCTCTCGGTGACCGTGTCCATTGCCGCCGATATCAGTGGCAGGCCGATGTGGATGGTCCGGGTCAGGCGGGTATGCAGGTCGACGTCGGCCGGCAGCACGCTGGATGCGCTCGGCACCAGCAGGACGTCGTCAAAAGCGAGCCCCTCGGGGATGATCATGCCAGCTCCGTTTACGGAATGGCACGGCATCATACACATCGCCCACGTCTTGCCAAGCCGCTTGCGCTTTCGCCGCGTCACGGCCGCCTATGCCACAGGTCGAGGGCATCCGGCATTGGCGGGCACGTCATCCCTCACACAGCACCGGCAGCCGGCATGTCCCGGAGGCCTTGCGCAAGTTACAAAGCCCTGGAAAGACCGTATGAGGAAACCCAAATCGCACATGTGGTTTTCGCCGCGTGCGGGCAAGTCGGAAAAGGTGGATTTGGATGAGTCTGGTGGACGGACTGATCACGGGGCTCAACGCGATTCAACCGGGCCTCGGGCTTGACCAGCGCTCGGCGCTTGAGCACGACGCGCGCGAGCTTCTGGAAGACAATCACGCGCTGCTATCGCTGCAGCAGGGCGAGCTTGTCGAAGATTTTGCCTTGCCCAATCCTCTCGGCGAGACGATCCGTCTCAGCGAGTTGCTGCGCCGTGGGCCGGTCGTACTGACCTTCTATCGCGGAAGCTGGTGCAACTACTGCTCGCGGTATCTGAGCGATCTGGAATCCTTCCTGCCGCACATTCGCGCAGCCGGCGCGGAGTTGGTGGCGATCTCGCCCCAAACGATCGTGAGCTCGGCTCAGACCGTCGACGCACTTGCGCTTTCTTATCCGGTGCTGAGCGATTTCAATCATGCCGTAGCCCGGCGGTTTGGCCTCGTCTTCACACTTCCCGAGGCATTTCGCAAAGCGTATCAGGACCTGGGCATCGATTTACCGCGGTTCAACGGCACGTCTACGTTTGAGCTTCCGATCCCGGCCACGTATGTCATCGATGTCGACGCACGGATTGCTTACGCCTCCGTCGATCCCGACTATACGCGGCGACCCGACCCGCAAACGCTACTTGTCCACGTCGAGGCGCTCCGTCTGCCGATCGAAGCACGGCCCGTCGTCGACGGTTGAAGGAAGCAGCGCCCGCGCGACACCCCACCTCTGGGGGACGAAGCCCCGGTCATCGCCGATCCGCAGGCGGCTTGAGCGAGCGGTGATTCGCTCACGTCAAATGACTTGCCGGCCCTCGCACCAGACCGAGCGGACGACCGGCAGTCGGTCGAACAGGGAAATCCGCACGAGGTCGGCGCGATACCCGGGAGCAATCTCACCCCGATCGTCGAGGCCGAGCATCGCCGCCGGGCGCGCCGTCGCCAGCGCGACAGCCGACGGAAGCGGCTCTCCGAGGGCCGCGTGAAGGACGAAACAGGCCTGAACCAGACTCATCGGGACATAATCGGAGGCCAGGCCGTCGACCAGGTCCTCTTGCGCGAGGGTGCGGGCGGAGACGTTCCCCGAGTGAGAGCCGCCCAGCACGATGTTTGGTGCACCCATAATGACCTGCATGCCCGCCGCTTTTGCAAGCCGCGCGGCTAACGCCGTGGTCGGGAACTCGCTGATCGTCGCGCCATCCGCCGCCGCCTCCGCAATGTGGGCCGGGAGGGCGTCGTCGTGACTTGCGAGCGTCAGTCCGCGCTGGCGGCAAAGATCCGCGACCTCACGACGCGCTTCGCTCGCTTTCTCGACGGGACGGCGGGTTCGCCGTTCGAAGATCGCGTCGAGTTCGCTCTCCGATCCAATGGCGTGCCGATTGCATTCTCGCCATTTGGCGACGCTCGCCCATTGTCTTTGGCCCGGGGTGTGATCCATCAGCGAAACGAGCCGGACGAGCGGGTGATCGACCAGGCAACGGAACGCGCCGACGGCCTCGTCCGCCGACACTTCGCAGCGCAGATGCAAGAAATGCGTAACACTTAAGAGTCCCGCGGACCGTGCACGGTCGATCTCCCGCAGCGTGGCGAACAGCGTCTCGTTTCCCCGCGCATACCCCTGCCGCTGATCGCCGACGCACAGAGAATCGAACACCGTGGTGATGCCGGCCGCGGCCATCTGACGATCATGCGCAAGCAGCGCACCAAAACTCGGCCAGGCGACATCGGTTCGTGGCTCGAGATGTCGCTCAAGATTGTCGGTGTGCAGATCGATCAGCCCAGGAATCAGAATATCGCCGTCGAGGTCGAGGGCTGATGGAAGACTACTCCGCCGGCTGTCGATATCGACGATCCGACCGCGAAACACACGCACGGTTCCACGAACAAGTTCATCGCGCATCACCAGCCGGGCGTTGGTCAGTACGCGTTCGTCCGCCAGCGATCGCCCGGCAACGACGGCGAGGCCATCGCGCGTTCCCGCGTCGCCGCGAGGCTCCGGTGCGCGCCGCTCGTACCGCAGAGCGTCGCGCAGGCGCAGCGGCGCAGAAGTCCGCGCATCGATCGTTTCGGTCGCATCACCGCCTCCGTGAGGCACGATCGTCAGAGTCATGAGTCATCCTGTCGAAAGCAATGGCATAACAATCGTCTCGTCGTTCGCTTTGCACGATGGACGCTCTTCTCGGCGCCGATGCGATACGGAATACGCTCCCGGCCGGCCGGCCATGGCCAAATCGGACAGACACTACCCGCAGTGTAGCGGAGTATCAGCCCCGACGTCTTCGGTCTTGGGCTCTCGTGCGGCCCGATGAATCCCTGTCCATCACTGTCGCATAAACCGCCCGCAATAAGTGTGATCGCCGATACTGACGGCGAAAATTATCGCCCCGCCTCGAGTTTCAGCCCGTCACAAATCTGTCGCATTTGGCAAAGCACGCCCGGACATCCGTCCTCAATCTGTCGGGTCTGCCTTAATCGCATTCGTCAAAATAGCATCGGATTCTCTTTGCAGAAGCCCAAAGAAACACAATCGTCACCAAGCGAGCCCGCTTTGGGGTGAATTTTACGCCCACTGCGTGCAAATGCCAAAGAGAGATTATTGCTTAGATGGCATATTAATTGCCATATCGGTCAAAATTAAGAAATATTCCTTTGAGCGTTTGATCGATCGAATTTATGCCACAAAGCAACGCTTAATGAGCGTTATCAGAAGCGCACGCAGTTTAATTGCGAGCGTAATTTTAGTGTCGCATTTCTGAGAACAACAACACGCAGTAACTGTCTAACTTGCCTGCAGTAAACGCAGATAGCCGGAGGTTTGCCTCGATCATCCGAGCTTCCTACCGGAAAGACTCCCAGCGTTGGCGGAAATGCGGCGTCGCTCTTGGAGATCTCGGATGAACTTTTATGGTGCGAATGCGAGTGAAGTGATCGTCGGCAGCAATTCGTCGGACTGGATTCCGGGTTATGGCGGAAACGATACGATCTATGGCGCCCCCTCGGCCGCCGGCGGGACCTGGGACAACGACAGCATCGAGGGGAATGAAGGCAACGATCTGATTTACGGTGGCAACGGCAACGACAAGATCGGCGGCGGCGCCGATCAGGACACCGTTTACGGCGGCAACGGCAACGATTGGATCAATGCCCAGGCGGGCGACGACCGCGTTTTCGGCGAGGGCGGCGACGACAGCATCATGGGCGAGGACGGCCGCGACGTAATGCACGGCGGGGGCGGAAACGATACGATCCTTGGCGATGGCGGCAGCGACACCCTCTATGGCGAGGCAGGAAACGATACGCTCTACGCCGGGACCGACAACGATCTGCTACTGGGCGGTGCGGGGGACGACAAAGTCGAAGGCCAGCAGGGGGACGATGTGCTGTACGGCCACGCCGGCAACGATTCGATGATCGGCGACGGCGATGACGAATCGCTTCCGGGCACATACAACGATACGATTTTCGCTGGCGACGGCAACGACAGTATCTGGGCGGGACCAGGTAACGACAGCGTGCGCGGCGGGAATGGGAACGACTTCATTGCCGGTGGCGCCGGGCGTGATATTTGCTTCGGCGGTAACGGCGACGACCTCGTTTCCGGCGGCGACGGCGATAACGCCTCGGACGCCGATTCGCTCTACGGCCAAGCCGGCAACGATAGCCTGCTTGGCTATCAAGGCGACGACTACCTCAACGGTGGTACCGGAAATGATACCATTGATGGCAGCGAGGGGCGTGACACCGCCGATTATCGCAACATCGGAGCCGGCGGCAATTTCGACCTGTGGGGTGGAACGGCGCAACTTCGCGATGGCTCGCACGACCTGTTGATCAACATCGAAAACCTGATTGGCACAAACTCTGCCGACAACATCAAGGGTGATCCGGGCGCCAACGTGCTCGAAGGCGCCGGCGGCAATGACACCCTCAGCGGCCTGGGCGGTAACGATACCTTCCGATACAGGGATGGCTTCGGAACCGACACCATCACCGACTTCGGTAACGGCGATCATCTGCAGTTCGCCGGGTACGGCGGCAGGGCCGATTCAGTCAACGATCTGAACATCTATCAGCACGGCGCGGACACGTATGTCGTGCTCTCCGGCTCGGGAACGATCATCCTCGAACACGTTTCCGCCGGATCGATCGACGGCTCAGACTTTTACTTCGGCTAGCGGCGGCGCAGGGGCGGGGCGCTCGTCGCCCCGCCATCTTCGGTCGCCTTAACTCCTGCTAACGGGAATTGGCCGCCAGACACGATTGAGTCCGGGTTGATGCCCGGACAGCCGACGCTCAACGTTCGCGGAAGCTATGCTCGATCACCAGCATGTATGGCTGGATAATGTAATCGAGGAGCGTGCGATCCTTGGTCGTAATGAACGCCTCCGCCGGCATTCCCGGCGTGAGTTCGACGTTTGGATCGAGGCGCTTGAGCTGTTCGCGGTCGATCTCGATCTTCGCCGTGTAATAGTGCTGCTGCGTGCGCTCGTCCTCGAAGGCGTCGGCGGAGACAAAACGCACCCGCGCATCAATCCGGTGAAGATTGCGCTGTGAGAAACTCGGAAATATGACGTACGCGTGCTGGCCGGCGTGCACATCGTCGATATCGTGGGTCGAAACCTTGGCGTCGATGACCAGATTATCCTTGTCCGGAACGATGGTCATGACCTCTTCACCCGGGCGAATGACACCGCCCGTGGTCTTGAACTTGACGTCGAGCACCGTCCCCGAGACCGGTGCCATGATCGTCGAGCGCGCCATGCGATCGAGCGCTTCTTTGAGTTGCTGCTCAGTCTCGAACCGCCTCGCCTGCGTTTCGGACAACTGCTGGTCGATGTCTTCCTTACGCTTGATCTTGACGTTGGCGACCTGAAGTTCGGTCTCGCCGATCTGCTCTTTCGAACGCGCGACTTGTGAGAGGAGTTGACCTTCCTGGCCCAAAAGATCGGCCTCGGTCCTTTGCAAGGCGAGCAAGCGCGACTTCTTTTCGTAGCCTTTTTCGTACATGTCCTTGACGACGACGATCTCCTCGTGAATTAGCTCGTTCTGCCGGCGGACGCTGACGAGTTGCTTTTCCGCGCCGACGATCTGCTGTTGTAACTGGGCAACCCGCTGCGCCAGGATCGCCTGCTGGCTTTGGTCATTCTCCTTGCGGGCGGTGAACTGGTTGACCTGCTGCTGGATGGCGTCTTGAACGTCAGGATCGCTGCGATCGCTCAACGACGGATGACTGAAGTCGATCGCCTTGCTGTTGGTGCGCTCCGCGTCCAGGCGCGCTTCGGTCGCGGCCAATGACTGCAGCCGCTTGGTGAGCTGACCCGCTTCCGCCTCGGCGCCGACGCCGGCGAGAACCACCAGCACGTCTCCCGCCTGGACTTTATCGCCTTCCTTGACGCGGATTTCGCGAATGATGCCGCCTTCGAGGTGCTGAATCTTCTGGCGGCTGCTTTCCGGGCTGATCGAGCCGGGGGCGATTGCCGCACCGGAGATCGGCGCCATCGCTGCCCAGCCGCCGCCGACGACGAAAAACGCAAAGATGATGGCGAGCCCGAACCGTAACGGCCCGCGCATCTCACGCCGCAACGGTGGCAGCGCTGGCAGTACAGGCAAGTGAGCCGGAGCCGAAGGGACAACGGGCAAGGTCTCCGCCCGCACCTGGACCTCACCGCTCATCGCATCTTCTCCATAATCTCGCGCAGACGCCTCACTTCGCGGCACCGCCCTGCGCCGCTTGTGCCGGCGAAGCGGTGGTCGGGGCGCCGGATGCGCCGGTCACGATGGGCGTCGAGACCTGCGCAGGAGATCCGGGTGCCGGGCTGACCGCCTTGACGGCGCGCGGCCGGTTGTCCGAACCAACACGCTGCGGCATCAACTTGGCCAGCACTTCATCGCGCGGGCCGAACATTTCGCTACGGCCATCACGGAGCAACAGCAGCTTATCCACCCCGCGCAGGATGCGCGGTTGATGAGCGACAATGATGACGGTCGCTCCCCATTTCTTGGCGAGCGACATCGCGTTCATGAGGCTCTCCTCGCCTTCGGTATCGAGACTGGCGTTCGGCTCGTCGAGGACAATCAGGCGCGGCTTGCCGTATAGCGCGCGCGCGAGTCCGATCCGCTGGCGCTGACCGCCTGACAGGTGCGAGCCGCTCTCGCCGATTTCGGTCTCATATCCTTTCGGCAGCCGCAGGATGATTTCATGGACGCCGGCGGTTCGTGCCGCCTCGACGACAGCCTCGCTGTCGGCATCGGGAATGAGGCGCGCGATGTTGTCCTTGACGGTGCCGCCGAACAGTTCGACGTCCTGCGGGAGATATCCGATGTAGGGGCCGAGGTTTTCCGACGGCCAGGTAAAGACGTCGGCGCCGTCAAGCCGGGCTTGACCGCGAGTCGGTTGCCACGATCCGACAAGGATCTTGCAGAGCGTCGACTTGCCGGCTGCCGACGGACCAATGATGCCAAGCGCGTCGCCGGCGTCGACGGAAAACGTTACGCCGTTCAACACCGGCTTGTCGCGACCGCGCGGAACGAAAACGAGCTGCTCGCAAGACAGCACGCCGGTCGGCGGCGGCAAGGTCATGACCTGCGGCGGCGGCGGAACTTTCTCGAACAGTCGGTTGAGCCGGTCGTAGGCGTCGCGCGCGGCGATCATGCCTTTCCAGGCGCTGATGGCCTGTTCGACCGGCGCGAGAGCCCGACCCAGCAGGATCGAGCCGGCGATCATGCCGCCGGAGGTCATTTCACCGCGGATGACGAGAAAGGCACCGACGGCAAGGATCAGGATCTGAACGAAGATGCGCGAAAACTTTGAAAGTCCGACAAGCGTGGCGTTCCAATCGGCGGCGTCGAGTTGAAAGCCGAGGGCACGCTCGTTGCGGGCCATCCAGCCGACGAGAAAGCCGGGCAACATCCCCATCGCATGAAAAGCATCGGCATTGCGGATGGCCTGGTCGGCGGACTGCGTATTGACGATCGAGAGCATCGCCGCCTGTTTCAGCGGCTTGCGGGAGACATACTCGTTCAGGATCGCAAGACCGAACAGAACGACCGCGGAGCCGAGCCCGACCATGCCGAGGACGGGGTGCATGAGCCAGATGACAGCCAGAAATATCGGTGTCCACGGCGCATCGAAGATCGTCGTCGAGCCTGGACCACCGAGGAAGGCGCGAACCTGAATGAGGTCGCGCAGAGCTTGCGCGTTTGCCGCCGCGCCGAGCATCGCGGCCCGCATGCTGGCGGCGATCAGGTCCGGCGACATCCGCCGCTCGAACCATTGGCCGATGCGCGCCATCAGTCGGTTGCGCACCATCTCCAGCAGGCCGAGGACGAGCACGGCGATGCCAGCGATCAGGGTCAGGAAGATCAGTGTTTCGATCTTGCCGCTGGCGAGGACGCGGTCGTAGACCTGCATCATGTAAATCGGTGAGGTCAGGATCAGAACGTTGATGCAGGCGCTGAACAGCGCCAGATAGATCGTACCGATCCGACATTCCCTGACCGCTGCGCGCAGCGGGTTGATCGGCTCGCCGGCCATTCCTCGACGCTCCTCGTTTTCGGCGTTGACCGAAGGATCAGAGATCGCGATCGCTCGCCAACTCTGCATACGCCAACACACGATATCTGGCGTCCGCGAGCATGTGCCCCCATGCCGTTCATAACGCAAAGGGCGGTCGCGGACAAGTCATCCACGGCATTCATGCAAGCGCAGCGCTTCAAGCGCGGCGAAAAGCGCCATCTTCGTCTTGCGCCGACGCGACCGCGCCGACGTTTGAACCGCCGACGGGCAAGCAAAGTCGGGAAGACCTTCGTCGCAGATGACGAATCGGTCCGCGATGCTCAACGATCGGGAAGTCTTATCCGTTCTACTCCGCGCAGATGCGGCACAACCCGGCCACCTCGACGATCTGCGCGTGCGGGACGAATCCGGCGGCTTGCGCCCCGGCCGCGATCGCGTCCTCGATCAGTGGCGAATGAATCTCGGCAACGGTGCGGCATTTCTTGCAGACAAGAAATTGCGCCCGATGGCGAACGTCGTTGCGCGCGCAGGCAACATATGCGTTGAGGCTCTCGACCCGATGAACCAGCCCATTCTCGACCAGAAATTCGAGCGCCCGATAGACCGACACCGGCGCTGGCGGACGCCCGCGCTGGGCCAACTGGGCGAGAATATCGTAGGCGCCGATAGCCTTGTGCTCGGCGGCGACGATGGCGAACACCCGGCGACGCTGATCGGTCAGCCGAACATGCCTCGCCTCGCAACGCACCTCCGCTTGCCGCATCAAATCGGTGCGGCAGCGGTTGTGGTCGTGCTCGGGCGGGGGAAAAGCCGTGTCCTCGCCAGGGTTCATCGGTTTTCCTGCCGATAGGGATCGTCCGTCGGGACTCTCCTATATCATAGAATCCGTCGACGCGGCCCCGACATGCAGCAGCGGCGGGCGGCAGCGAACCGCCGCCCCTCCACCTTCGCTACCGCAGGTCGTTAACTGGACGACCCCTGAAGAAGGGTGCCGGTAACGCTCGCTGTTGCTCTCCGCGATGGTCCGTTGTCCAACTTTTTTTACGCCTTGCGCTCCCACCCGCCACGCTCCGTCTGCTGCCAGTACGTCAGCGTGTGGCCTTCTGCCTTGCGCGCCGTCCAGCGGCTACGGGCCGCGATCACCGCGGCCGGATCGTTACCGTCGAAAAGATCAAAGCAGCGCTCGAAAGCGGCGACCGTGGTGCTGTCTGCCCCGTCCGTCAAAAACAGATAGCTGGCGCCGTTGACGTTTTCGTCGCGGGTGGCAAGCCAGATCGGCTGCACCTCCGGGCTGCCGTCCTGCGCCGTGCCGTGCGGCAACCACGAGTCCGGCTGGTATGTCCAGAGATGCACCGCCAGCACCTCGATCCGTTCGGACGACGAGGCGAGCACCAGCGCCCGCTTGCCCGCCGCCAGCGTCTTCTCCAACAGCTTGGGTAACGCGTCCTCAAGCGGCGAGCGTTGCAGATGATAGAAAGCGACGTCGCTCATCGCCCGAATACGGTGCCCGTGGTCAGGATTGCTCGTAGTGATCGGCGACCAGTCGATCGAGCAGACGTACGCCGAAACCGCTACCGCCTTTTGGCGTTACGCCCGAATCCTTCTTCGCCCAGGCCACGCCGGCGATATCGAGATGCGCCCACGGCACTTCCCCGACGTAGCGCTTGAGAAACTGCGCCGCGGTGATCGAACCGCCGCCACGACTGCCGCCGACGTTCTTCATATCGGCGATGTCCGACTTGATCATCTTGTCGTACTCGTCGCCGAGCGGCATCCGCCAGACCGGCTCTCCGACTGCGGCACCGGCGGCACCGATCCGCGCCGCCAGTTCATCATTGTTCGAAAACAAGCCCGCGTGCAGATCGCCCAGCGCAATGATAATCGCACCGGTAAGCGTCGCGAGGTCGATGATGAACGCCGGCTTGAATCGCTCCTTGCAGTACCACAGCGCATCGGCGAGCACGAGCCGCCCCTCGGCGTCGGTATTGATGACCTCGATGGTCTGGCCGGACATCGACTTGACGACATCACCCGGCCGCTGCGCCGTGCCCGATGGCATGTTCTCGACGAGCCCGACAATGCCAATGGCGTTCACCTTTGCCTTGCGGCCGGCCAACGCCTTCATCAGGCCGGCAACGACCGCACCGCCAGCCATATCCCACTTCATATCCTCCATATTGGCCGCCGGCTTGATCGAGATCCCGCCGCTATCAAAGGTCACGCCCTTGCCGACGAAGGCGATGGGCGCGCCCGCGCCTGCATCGCCCGCTCCATCGTCTGTCGCGCGCCCTGCTCCCCACCACTGCATGACCACGAGTTGCGATTCGCGCGCCGAGCCCTGGCCGACACCGAGAAGCGCCCCCATGCCGAGATCGCGCATCTGCGCCTCACCCAACACCTCGACGTCGACGCCGACATCACTGAGTTTTTTCGCCTCAGCCGCGAAAGATTCAGGAAAGATGACGTTCGCCGGTTCTGAGGCGAGGTTGCGGGTCAAAAACACCGCGTCGGCAAGAACGGACTTCGAGGCAAAGAGCGACGTCGCGCGCGCATCATCGTCGCAGACAAAAGTCAAATCAGCGAGACTCGGCTTTTCGTCTTCGCTCTCCTTGGTTAAATACTTGTCAAATCGATAGCTGCGCAGGACGGAACCGAAAGCCATCTGTGCGGCCATTTCGGCAGCTTCGATCGAGCATCCCGGTATCGCGTCAACCGCGACGAACGCCTCGCGATGCCCAGTCCCAGCCAGTGCGGCATAGATGCGCGCGCCGGCCGCCTGCAACCGCAGCACGTCGAGTTCCGCCGGATCACCGAGCCCGATCAGGTCGACACGGGCCAGCCCCGATCCGCCGGGGGCGAGAATGGTCAACGTCTGATCTTTCTTGCCCTTGAAGCGGCTCGCGTCGATCGCCCGGCGGAGCCCGCCGCCAAGACGCTCGTCAAGGCGCTGGGCGCTCGGCGAGAGCTGGCGGTCAGCGAGCACGGCGACGACGACGACACCGTTCTCGGGCAACTCGATCGCGGAAAACGCGACTTTCATGAATCTTCCTTCCGTCTGCCTATTCCGTCATCTCCAAATGAGTATTCCCCGGCGTGCCTCGAAATGAAAGCATCGGAAATTCGCGCGCGACAGCACCCCCAGAGCGCCGCGGAGCGCGTCGTCCGTGAGACCCACCCATCCGTCACGCTTTGCAACGGCGCAAAAACATGATTCTGTTCGGGCGGCTCGGAACGCCGAACGGGCGTCACCGGACAACCGTCAGGAAGCAACTTGAGGCGATTGTGCTGCAGCTATCTGCTTGGGTCTTCGTCGGGTCGGGTATCGGGGGTGTCCTGCGACTCTGGTGCTCGGGCCTGCTCGCCCGAACGGTCGGTGAAACCTTTCCCTGGGGTACGCTGGCAGTCAACGTCCTGGGCTCTTTTCTGATTGGTCTCGTCGCCACCGTAACCGGACCGGACGGACGCGTCATTGTCGGCCCCGCCGCGCGCCAATTTGTCCTGGTCGGCATGTTTGGCGGCTTTACAACGTTTTCTTCCTTTAGCCTGCAAACACTGACTCTCGCCCGCGACGGCCAATGGTGGCTCGCCGGCGCGAATGTCGCTTTGTCGCTGGCACTGTGTCTCATCGCCGTCTGGCTTGGCTACATCTCCGGCATGACGCTCAATCGCTAAAGAAAGACCGACCATGCGTACACCGCCACAAGAAGCCGTCCTGCTTCGCATCTTCCTCGGCGAGAACGACCGCGCCGACGGCAAGCCGCTTTACGAGGCGCTCGTTCTCAAGGCGCGCGAGATGGGATTGGCCGGAGCGACGGTGCTGCGCGGACCAATGGGGTTTGGTCACGCCTCACGGCTGCACACAGCAAAAATCCTGCAACTTTCCGTCGATTTGCCGATGATCGTGGAGATCGTCGATTCTGCCGAACATATCCAGAATTTCCTCGACGCGGTTGAGACGCTGCTGGGATCGGTTCTCGTCACCCTCGAAAAGGCGACCGTCATCCGCTATGGAGACGGCCGGCCAGCGCACGCCTGACCTTATGGCTCCGGGTGCGACGGTCTGCCCGCGGGCCTTGGACCCGCGCTGGGGCAGCCCCGTCGGGCCTCTAACGGCGGATTCGCGTGTATTTCGATCCACCGAAAGACGCATCAAACATCAGACCCGTCTGATTGAACATAAACCCGACGACAGGCTCATCCATTGTCGTCGTATCGGCGGATGCTGCGGCCCCGTCCTTGATGGCAACTACCGAGCCGTCGACGCCCGCTTCCCAGCCCTTGCTCGTACGGAAGGCGCGTAGCGCGTCATCGGTCATGAACATGATGACTTGCGAGAACGATTGCGCGCCCAGCGTCAATCCGAGCGAACCGGAACCGATGCTGTAATAATCAACCGCCTTGCCACCGGCGTAAAGCACCCCCTCTCCGTAAGACCCGCCGATGCCGACACCGCCTTTGGTGACCTCTGGAAACACCAAGATGCCCTTGGCTTTTCGTCCGAGCGCGCGCGCGGCGGTGTCCTGATTGTAGAGCCGGGTCAGCGCTGCCTCGGCGTCGTTGCGGATCTGGGCCGCCGGCGCGGCCATCGCGACCGGTGCCGTCATCACCGGCGCGGCGATTCCGAGCGCCATGACGGTTGCAGCGGCAAAAAGCGTGTGGCGGATCATCGGACACTCTCCCGTAAAAGGGGGCGCCGCCACCGATTACCTGAATGCGAGGAATCGCGAGCGGCCGCACACCGGATGGATCGCACGGGGAAACGAGCCCGAGGAACGGAAGTTCCAGACGATGGCGACCGGTCTGCGGCGGCGTCGCCGCGATCAGGCGGTGAGTTTCGCCGCGATCTCGGCGACGTGACGGCCCTGAAAGCGCGCGGCGGCACGCTCGTTCTCGCTGGGTTGGCGCGAACCGTCGCCACCGGCGATTGTCGTCGCCCCGTAAGGCGCCCCCCCGACGATTTCATCGAGCGTCATCTGGGGCTTAAAGGAGTAGGGCAGACCCACGATGACGAACCCGAGGTGAAGCAGAACGGTGTGAAATGACAAGATCGTGCTTTCCTGACCTCCGTGCTGGGTCGCCGTCGACGTAAAAACGGAGCCGACCTTGCCGACCAGCTTGTCCTGGAACCACAGGCCGCCCGCCTGATCGATGAACTGCTTCATCTGCGAGGCCATGTTGCCGAACCGCGTCGGTGTGCCGAAGACGATGGCGTCGTAATCGGGAAGCTCGGCAACCGTGGCCAGCGGCGCGGCCTGATCGAGCTTGAATCCGGACTTCTTCGCCGCCTCTTCCGGCACCAGTTCCGGCACGCGCTTGACCGTTGCCTCGGCGCCCGCCTCGCGCACGCCGGCGGCGACCTCTTCAGCCATCGTCTCGATGTGGCCGTAGCTCGAATAGTACAGCACGAGAACCTTGGTCATCGTTACTTCCTCCAAAGCCTACCCTGGCGCGTGCGCGCCGCCGAAGCGTGGCGCGTGCCTTGCACGTGAGGACGTATGATGCGCTGACGCCACAGAACAGTCTTTACGATGAAACGCCGCTGTTCCACATTGGCAACGCCCGCTCAGGCAATCTCTGGGGTCAACCAGCATGGCGCATTCCCCGCGGGAGCAATTCCGAACGACTCAATCCAGGTGCCGTGATGATCGATCTGACCGGGATGTCGCTTTTCGTCGAAGTCGTGCGTTCGGGTGGTTTCTCGGCGGCGTCCCGGGCGCTTGGCCTGCCGAAATCGACGCTCAGCCGCCATGTTGCCGCGCTTGAGCGGCGACTTGGCGTCGCCCTCCTGCGCCGCAACACCCGCAGCTTCAGTGTGACCGAGGCAGGCGAGGCTTATTATGAACGCTGTCTCGCCGTCGTTTCCGCGGCGCAGGCAGCCGACGCCGAGGCGATGGAGCGCGCGGACTCACCACGCGGCCTGGTGCGGATCACCACGACGGTCGGCTTCGGGCAGGAGATGCTCCACGGAATCGTCTGCTCCTACCTCTTGCGCTTCCCGGACATGCGCGTTGAGATCCATCTTACCGAAGAGCGGGTGAATCTCGTCCGCGACGGCTTCGATCTGGCAATCCGCATGGGCACCCTCGTCGATTCCGAACTCGCGTCGCGTCGGTTGGGCGCGTTCAGCCGGGTGGTCTGCGCGGCGCCGGACTACCTCGCGCGACGCGGGCAGCCACGGCAGCCCGCCGATCTCGATCAGCACGACTGCGTCGTCGTCGATCGACGTTTATCGACTTGGCGGTTCAGTTGCGAGCGGGGCGAAGTCAGCGTGCACGTGTCGTGGCGCCTGTGCGCGAACCACATCGAAGTGGTGCACGACGCCGTCTGTGGTGGTCAGGGAATCGGCAACCTGCCCCGGTTCGTTGTTGCTTCTGACCTCGCGGACGGGCGCCTCGTCGAGGTGCTCGCTGATTGGCCGCAACCGCCGATCGAGATGACGGCCGTCTATCCGGCATCCCGCGCACCGTCGCCGCCGGTGCGTGCGCTGATCGATCTGTTGGTCGAGCGCACGCGTGATCTTTCCGGGTGATGCTCCCGCGGCGATCGGACCCATTTGGTTGTCGACCCTTAGGAGCAGTCCTATGTTTCGTAGCGGACGCTTCCTGCCGTATGTGGCGAAGTGAACCCGAACGGAGATGCAAACCGCATGCGGTTCATACGCGTCGCCGCTATCGCGGCTTGTCTGCTGTCACCCATCGCTGCCGCTCTGATATCATTGAAGGCCGCCGCGGCGGCGCCGCCCTCTCTTGAGGTGCCGATCGACTGCGACATGCGCCAAGTCTGCGCCATTCACAAGTACTTCGACCTCGATCCTGGGCCGGGGCGGATGGACTTCGCCTGCGGACGGCTGACCCAGGACCGCCATGATGGCGTTGATTTTCGCCTGCCTGACTTCCCGGCGATGCAGCGCGGGGTCGCCGTCCTGGCGGCCGCGCCTGGCGTGGTCAAGGCGATCCGTGACGGGATGGCGGACGTCAGCGTCAAGGAAATCGGCGCCGAGGCGATCAAAGGCCGTGAAGCCGGCAACGGCGTCGTCATCGATCACGGCGATGGCTGGGTGACCCAGTACGCTCACCTGCGCCGGGGCAGTGTCGCGGTGAAACCGGGTGAACGGGTTTCCGCCGGCCAGCGACTGGGATTCATCGGCCTGTCGGGTGAAACCGAATATCCCCATGTGCACTTCGCCGTCCGCCATAACGGACGATCGCTCGATCCATTCGTCGGCGAGGCAACCACGTTCACCTGCGGAAATGACCGTCATCCGCTGTGGTCGCCGGCGGCTCTGGCGCAACTGAACTACCGTCCTTCGGGCGGCCTGATCGTTGGCTTCGCCGCACAACGCCCAGACGCCAATGCCGCACGCGACGGCGCCTACGCGCAGGAAACGCTCTCCGTCGACGCACCGGCGCTCGTCGTTTGGGCCGATAGCTTCGGAATCCTTGAAGGCGATACCCAGCGGATTCGCATCATCGGGCCCGACCGGGCGGAGGTGCACAATAGTGAAACCGTGCTGTCGAAGAGCAATATGGTGTGGTTCGGTTTTAGCGGTCTGCGCCGCCCGCAGGCGGGGTGGAAGCCCGGGGAATACACCGGCATTTATGAAATCGTCCGCGCCGGCGTGCCGGTCGTTTCAATGACCAAACGCGTTCAGATTGCCGGCGAGTAACCAGCCCGACGCCTTCAATTCCGCTCAGCGGAAAAGACCGCCCGATAGGTCTCCTCGAGATGATTGACGTGGTTCTCGACATCAGGCGGGTTGCGCCAGAAGGCGTCGTACGTCGCGATCGACATCCGCTCCAACACCGTATCGTCCTGCAGCATCACGAGTTTGGCGGTGAGGTCGTCATCGCTCGTACCGCGCATATGAAGCCCCGTTTCGCCATCGCTAACCCAGTCGCGTGCCGCCGAACGGTCGCCGACGATTGACGGCACGCCCATCGACGCGGCCTCGGCGACGGTCAAACCTTGCATCTCATACCAGATGGAAGGGAAGATCAGCGCCCGCGCGTTGCTCAGACGAGCGTACACTTCGCCCGGCTTCACCCAGCCAGTGATCTCCGCATCTGGGTTGGCCTCCATGATCTGCTGACGTTCTTCGCCATCACCGATGAAGATCGCGGGAACGCCGGCGCGCCTCGCCGCCCGTGCGAAAATGCACCCCCCCTTCTCTTTCGAGAGCCGGCCGACGAAGACATAGGCACGGTTTTTGGCCACACGAATTCGCGGGGTGCGTTCGGCCTGGATCGGATTGGGAACGAAATACCAGTTCAATTGCGCTGGAAGATGCGGGGCAAGCACGGCGCGGCTGAATTCCGAGACGTAGATCACGTCCGTAAGTCCGGCGGACGCCAGCAGCAAGCGATTCTGAATCAATTGCCGTGCGACCCGCCACAGCTTGTGTGCGTAGTTGCGCGGGTCACAGTCGCAAACAACGCACCCGGCGGTCAGAGGCTTGCGCGTGCAGATCTCGGTGGTTGGATAATCGAGAAACCCACCGTTCGGACAGGCCATAAAGTAGTCGTGCAGCGTCACCACGAAACGGAAGCGCTGATCCAGCACCGGCCTGAAGATACTCGGCGACAGCGCCTTGGTCCACTGATGGAAATGGACGATCGTATCGTCTGGCGAGACCGTGGACAGCAACCGCGCGAACGCGCGCGCTGCCTCGCGGTTCCATAATCCCTTCTGGGCGCCGACGAAGCGGTTCGGCTCATCCAGAACCGACGGCTGGGACAGGCAGCAGACGTTGACCGGAGCGGCGGCAAGTTCCTTCGCGACCGGACCAACAGCGGAAAAGTGGTAGGTGTCGTACCCGCGCTCCGCCAGCGCCACGGCGCTTTGCATCGCCACCTTCGATGCGCCGCCGATTACCCAGGCGTAATCAGTGACGATGATAATCCGTTTTGGTTGGTTCACCGCGTCTGCCGCTCCGAAAAGCCTGAGAGAAGAGTTCGGACGGGAACCGAGGAGTACGATGGCACAGCGCGTGGTCATCCGCTCGATCAGTCACGCGGCACGTCGGGATCACCGTTGCGCTTCCTATACACGAAGTGAGCGGGCCGGAAAATACTCCCGGCGAAACCACGACCCGCGTCATGCAAGCTCATGGTAAACCCCGCGTCATGCAAGCTCATGATAAACATTGTGCACAGCGCGGGCGATGATCGGCCAGTCGTAAGTCCGCCGGGCAAAGTCGGCGCAGGCGCCGGCGGTCGGGAGGCACGATGGCGAGACAAATGCGCGCGCGACTCCGCTGGCGATGTGCTCTGGGCTCAAACCCTCGAGGATGAGGCGATCATCGAACTGCCGCACCACCTCGGGCAGTCCCCCAATCGGGGTAACAAGCACGGGCGTTCCCGCTGCCAACGCTTCGACGGCGGTTAGGCCGAATCCCTCAAGCTCGCGTGTGGGCATAACGACGATATCAGCCGCGCGGTAGGCGAGCGGCAGCGATGCATCCGGTACGAAGCCAAGAAACCGGACATGCTGCTGAAGCCCAAGTGCTGTCACCTGGGACTCCAGGCTCGCACGCAACGCACCCTTGCCCGCGATCAGCAAAAGGGCTTCCGGCACCCGGCGGCGAACCTCGATCATCGCCTCGATAAGATTACCGAGCCCCATCCGCTGCGTCAGTCGTCGCACGGCAAGGATGATCGGCCGATCGCGTGGCCAGCCGAGCACGTCGCGCGCATCGCCTCGGCTTTCTGTGCGCTCGAAGCGGCTTGCGTCGACTCCGCCCGGCACGACGCGCACGCGATCCTCCGCGACACCGTAGCGCTCGACCAGAATGCGGGCGAAGGCGTGTGACAAGGCGATGCATCGATCGGCTCGCCGGTAGACAAGGGTTTCAATCAGCCGTTTGTAGGCGACCCCGAACCGGCTGTCGCCTTCGGCGCGAGATTCGGCCGCCCACGGTCCATGGAAATGGACGACGTACGGATGATCGCGGATCAGGTCCAGCGCGGGTACGGCGAAGAGCGCAAAATGCGAGGTAATGAGATGCGGGGCAAAATCCCGCACGGACGCTTCGATCGCGCGGCGGGCCGCCCGCATCCGCGCGGCGAATGACACGCTGTCCTCAGAGAACGCGCGAACCCGCCCGCCGGTTTCCCGCGCTGCAGCATCCGATCCAATGACGAGGCCGCGGACATCCACGCCCATGTCAGCGAGCGCGCACACCAGATGGTAGTAATAACGGGCCGCCCCGCCCGCGGTTTCAGAGAACCATCGAATGCCGATCTGCAGCGTGCGGCAGGGAAAGCGGCCCGTGTCAGGGTTAGCGACATCGCGGTCGCGAACTGTCCCCCCCCTGGTCGCCGGCGATAGTAAGGCGGACATGAGCGCGATCTTCGCCCTTCAATGGAAAATGCGGCGCCGATACCTTTCGGACGCCATCGGGCGCAAGCTTATACGCATCCCGAAAGCACCAAAACAACGCTAGATATCCGTCCGTGCCGCATGATGAGACGGCGTTGCCGTTCTGCCACCCTTTTTGGTTGTGTTTGGTCGGCGGAGGTCATGTGCCTGGACAACGCACTTGCGCAAGAGTATCAAGCGCTCCGGCTCGTCTCCTGCCGCCTGCTTGTCGGCCCGAGTGCCAGTTCATCTTGGTCCAAGCAACGAACGACTAAAGCTTGGTTCGAGCGACATATTTACGGAAGACTTCAACGAGTCGAGTGCCGATGTCTCGCGCCCGAAATGTCATTCTCGTCACTGGATGTCCCCGGTCGGGAACAACCCCGGTCGGCACCAATCTCGCTTTGGCGAACGGCGTTCGCTATCTCTATGAGCCGTTTAATCCCAACTTCGGACTGCGGGTGATGTCCCGCTTTTACGAGGTGCCGGGAGCGAACGACTTCTCCTTCGAGCGCCTGGACGGATGCGTCGACGCCATTCGCCGGGTCCAACTCGACCTCAAGCCATTCGATTGGCCGCGCGAAAAGGGGGTGCGCCGCATCGTCAAACGACTGATTGGCGGTCGCGCCCGGATGGCCTATCTCGCCTGCCGCCTCGACTGGTCCCTCAAGACGGTCATCTGGAAGGATCCAACGGCGTGTTTGGCCGCCAAAGATGTCGCCGAACGCCACAATATCCCGGTTGTCGTCACAGTGCGACCTGCCGTGGCCGTTGCCGCAAGTTACAAGCGCATGCAATGGGACTCGGGCGTCGGCGCGGTTCTTGACAGCCTCGCACAGGTCGGCATCGAGTTTGCCGAGCTGCGCGCGGATTATGGCCAGCACTTCGCAAACAGCGCGATCGGCGCGGCGGCCCTTTGGCATGTGATTTATACGACGCTCCTGCGATGGTCAGAAACGACACCAGACATGCACTTCGTGGCGCTGCAAGATACGATCGACCGGCCGCTTGAGACATATCGTTCCCTCTACGCGATCCTCGGCCTTCCGTGGTCCGACGCCGTCGCGGAAAAGCTTGCGCGGCGGTATGCCGCCAAGTCGTCGGCACGAGCCACACCGTCGGCGGCGTTGCCCCAGCGCGCGCACGTATCCGGACGCAGCCTGAACGACGTCAATACATACGGCCGGAAACTTCTAACACCCGACGAAACGCGCATGATCGAAGAGATTTCCGCGGCAACCTGGGCGCTGCTTGAGGCGAGACGGGCGGGCATTCGCGCGCCGGTCCCGCTTGGTGAATCGCCGGCAAGCGTCGCGCGATGCTGAATCTTCCTTTTGTGTCGCGCTGCTCTGCGTGACGATCTGAGCATTCTCCCCTGACCGAGTTGGAAGAAGCTCCCGCATGTTCTTCTCTTACATCATTCGGCGCGTCGGCGGGGCACTGGGCATTCGCCCGGGGGCGCTAAGAGTCCTCGAGACCATATTTTTCACCGGCGTCGTCGTTGTCCTGGCGTTCGTTGGCGGTATCTTGTCTGCGCGCATACTGGGCCCCGAGGGCCGGGGCGAGTTGACATCGATTATCATCGGGCTCCAGGTCGCGGGACAGCTCGCCGTCGTCGGCCTGCCAAGCGCGATCATCTACAACGTCAAGAAGACCCCCGCGCAGACGCCAGAACTCGTCGGCGCCGTACTGACGCTCGCGTTCGTGTTTGGCATCGCGTCAAGCCTGATCGGGGTCCTGATTATTCCGTATTGGCTGGAAAACACATCGGAGCCGATCATCCGCGCCGCGCAGATCGCGATGTTGGCAACGCCGATGTGGACGGTCATGCAGGTGGCAACACCGATCCTGCGCGCGAAGGATGAATTCGATATCTTCAATGGCGTGCGTGTTGCTACGCCACTGGTTACCGCCATCGTCCTTGGTATTTACCTGCTGTTCACCACGATCCGTGATCCGATCCCCGCGTCACTTCCATATGTGCTCAACACGTGCATATTCGTATTTTGGCCACTATGGTGGATCTGGAAGACTTGCCAACCGCGTTTTCGGAATCTCCTCGCACCGGTCCGGACTCTGCTGCAATATGGTCTGCGTTCCCTTATCGTCGATACTGTTCAGACACTCAGCCGTTTTCTCGATCGCATTGTGCTGGTCTATCTCTTGCCGCCAGCGGCGGTGGGTCTTTATGTCGTCGCCGTCGCCATGGCGCGCGCGATGAACGAGATGGGCATGGCGATCGCTCTCGTTCTGTTTCCGAAAGCGTCGGGTCAGGAGGCGACACAGGCAATCGCGATGACCGACCTCGCCGCACGGATCGGCCTTTTCTCCATGCTCGTGCTTGGTTTGCCGATGCTAATCCTTGCCGATTTCCTCATCGGCAACCTTTTCGGGCATGAGTTTCTGCCGGCCGTATCGATCTTCCAACGCCTGCTTATCGCCGTCATTCTCGGCTCGACGTGCGATATTCTCTCGCAGGCGTTCTTTGCTACCGGCAAACCGGAGACGGCGAGCATCCTGCGTTGCATCGAGATGGTCGCGCTTGTCGGCTTGCTTTTCTTTCTTGCACCGCGATACGGCATGGACGGCGCATCCTTCGCCGTACTGGCGTCCTCGGTCTTGCGGTTTATCGCCACACTCGCGAGTTATCCACTCGTGCTCGGCGTGTCGCTTCCGCGTCTTTACATCAATCGTAGCGACATCGGCAAAGTTCGCAAAGCGCGCTCGGATCGCGTATCAAGGCAACAGAACGGCGAGTAACCCTTATGCGCCCGATACACGAACACGGGTATTGCAACTTTTCGAAGATCGAGCGACGATTGATAATCGTAAATCGCGCGGTTGCCGACGGGATGAGAACAGATGCTTAGCCGGCCGGTGACCTCCCTAGTATTGCCGGCGAAGGTTTCCTACCGGCAGATGCTGACGAACAGCGCCATTCTCATCTTTTCGCTGGTCTTCACGATGTTGCTGTTCATGAAGATGGGCGGCGTCGTTCGGCTGCTTTACCCGGTGGCCGCGATTTCACTTGCCGGCGCCTTGTTCTTTACCAACCGGGCTCAGTACGTCGCGTTCGTCATCTGGCTGTTCATGATCACGCCATTCGTCCGGCGTGTGGTTGACTATCAGGCCGGATGGATAGAAGCCAATCCGGTCACGCTGGCCTCGATCCTGGCAGCGGCAATCTCCCTTATTGTGCTGATTAAAAAACTGCCGGTTCTTTACCGCATTTCGTACATTCCATTTATTCTCATCCTCATCGCCTGCCTTTACGGTTTTTTTGTCGGTTGTATTTTATCCGGTCCGGTTCCCGCCGCCTATGACCTGCTGCTTTGGATCGTGCCGATCGCATTCGGTTTCGGCATCGCATCCGACTGGAAAAATTTCCCCGACTATCGTGACGCTATTTTCAAGACGTTCCTTTGGGGCGGCGCGATCATGGGCGCCTATGGTGTTTACCAATATTTCTTCCTGCCGGCCTGGGACGCCGCATGGATGCGCAGCACGACGATCACCTCCATCGGATACCCGTTTCCGATGCGCGTGCGCGTATTCAGCACAATGAACTCACCGACGGCCTAC
Source organism: Rhodospirillales bacterium (assembly GCA_016712595.1). NCBI lineage: Bacteria > Pseudomonadati > Pseudomonadota > Alphaproteobacteria > Rhodospirillales > Rhodospirillales bacterium. The sequence goes on along the minus strand of JADJQT010000002.1, from coordinate 103,428 downwards.
GGCGCCATCACCATGCCGAGCCTCGTAATCATCCTGGTGACATCGGGTATCCTTCGTTATCTCACCGCCGTTTGTGCTCTCGGTGGCTTCGTTTTGTGCATCGTGCGTACGGCGTGGCTGGGGTGGATGATCTCGGTCGCCTTCCTCGTCTTCAAATTGCGCGGTACGCGCCGTGCCAAACTTGTCTTCGGCCTCTTCGCGATCGCCGTTATCTGCCTGCCGGTCCTGACGACAGGCTCAATCGGCGAGAAATTCGCCGAGCGCCTCTCCACCTTCAACGATCTCGAGGGAGACAAGAGCTATGTGGCCCGCTCCGAGCTTTACCACACGCTCACAGAGCGGGCTCTGACCAACGTCTGGGGAACGGGAACCGGCGCGGTCGGAATCGCCACCAAACTCAATTCGGCAACGACGACCGTCACCTTCAACATCGATAGCGGCTTGCTGTTCGTGCCCTATACGCTGGGTTGGCCGGGGGCGATCCTGATCTTGATCGGGATTTCGGCATTGATGTTGCGCCCCCCTGGAATCATCGACCGTGAGAATGAATCGGTCGTTCAAGCCGCGACCGGGATATGCGTGGCCATGATCGCAATGATGGCATCATACAACAGCATGTACGGCGTTGGCGGCATGGTGTTTTGGTCGTTTATGGGATTGCGCCTTTGCGCCCGCCAGTGGTCAGCTACCCGATAACGGTGAGCGGCGATTGTGCTGCCCCGTTTGCTTCGCTCGCCACGGCTTGCTATAGACGGGCGCAAAAATAGACATCCGGAAACTGACATCGTCAGCGGAGCGTAGAACGGATGGATATCGACGCGGTTCGCCATTCGGCCGACGTCCGCCGTTCGGACGGATAACCCGGCCTGGAATTAGGGTTGGGGACGTATTTCCACTTTTTCAAACATTACTGGTGTCGCTTTTGCACGAAAGGTTTCAGCGGCAACCTCCTGCGGTCGCACGGACGTCATGCGGCAAGTACGGAATACACGAGCGGCTGTACGACGCAATTGAAACAGGGAAGAACCCCGCCACCGGCACCAGTTCAGCGTCTTGAGCGAGAGCACGCCGATTGTCTCCTAATGCGGGCAAGAAACTTCGATGAGGTCGGAACATGAATATTGTCGAGAATGGCAAGCAGCTACAGGCATGGATGGCCGACAAGTTCCTCGGCCATCCGGTCATTTTCCACCACGTCCCGAAATGCGCCGGCACGTCGGTCGCGCGCGCCCTTCGCATGCGCTACCTCCCGTCACAGGCAGGGGTCGTTTCCGGTGCCAGCTTCTATGCGGCGAAAGCCTATGCGCCAGACACGACGACGGAACAAGTCTGGCCCTCAGTCCTCGATCTACGCGAACGGGTGCTCGTCTATCACATGTTCTGTGGCGTCCGGTGCATCGCCGCGCATGTGCGTTTCAGCGAGTGTGCATATGAGAATTTTAACCAGACCTATAAATTCGTAACTATTCTACGGGAACCGGTATCGCGATACATCTCGCACTACTTCTGGGATCTGGATGGACCGGAGGAGTGGGCCCGCCTTCACGTCGATCTTGAAGAGTTCGTCGAAACCGAACAGGGCGCGAGGTATGGTGTCCTTTTTGGGGAATTTTACTCGGGCCTGCCTTCGAATTCCGACTTTAGTTCGCCCGAGGCAGTCGAGGCGGCAAAACGGAACCTGGAAAAATTCTCCGCCGTTGGTTTTGTCGAGGACATGGCAAGCTTCCAGACGAAGCTCAAGGAAACTTTAGGTGTGTCCGTAAATATTCGCCACCAAAACAAAGGGAAGGTGGAAGATACTCGCAAAAAGCGGCTCGTAACACCGGAGCTGCGGCGTAAGATCGAACAGCTTTGCGCACCCGATATTGAAATCTACGAATTCGCGCGTCGTCGGTTCGGGTAATCGTCATGAGCCCCACCTCACCGGGCATCGCACGCCGCGCGGCGCCAGGGCAAGGTCTTTCGCGCCCGGAGATCTCTGCTGCCGGCACCACCGAGAGCGTGTCGACACCGCGAGGAGGCCCCACACGGATGATTTGTCGCCGCTCGGTGCTTACAGCTCTCGCAGTTGCGATCGGCTGGCCGGTTTTGGCGCGTTTTGCCGGTCGTCAAGGTGCCGGGCGGCAGGACAGCATGCGGCGGGCCGTCGCCATATTCTCAGAACCGGCTACGGCGGCCGAGATGGGCCGGGCCTATCTCGGCATGCGCCCGGAAGAGGCAAACGCCGATTGGCTTTTTGCGAACCTGATCGCTGGTGCGCCTGGGGGGCAGCAGACCCTAGAGCAACTCGATGACAGCGCGTTGCACACCTACCTGCGTGAGCGGATCCGCGCCGACTTCAACGCCGCGCGGACGGTATGGCTGGACGGCTGGCTACTGGCTCAGACTGAGAGCCGATTGTTCGCGCTTGCTGCCCTGACGTAGTGCCGCAGTTCATACCCTTCGCACGCCATTGAAGTGGCCCTTTCTTCCCACTTTCCGGCGCCAAGTGCGCCTTCGCTTTTCCTGAAGGAGAGCCGTCATCGTGATCGACGACGCCAGAACGATACCCGACGGAAGCGTACTTCGTTTCGATATCTGCATTGTGGGTGCCGGTGCCGCTGGCATTACCCTCGCTCGCGAATTCGAAGGCCAATCGTTCTCGGTCCTTCTCGTCGAAAGCGGCAGTTTCGAGTTTAACGATCGCACTCAAGCGCTCTACGCCGGCGAGATCAGTCAGGGCCTCTACGAGCTGGACGTCTCGCGTCTGCGCTACTTCGGCGGATGCACTAATCACTGGGGCGGCGTTTGCCGACCGTTCGACGCGGACGACTTTTCCACCCGTCCTTGGATTCCTGATAGTGGTTGGCCGATCACCATCGCCGATGTTGCCCCCTACTATGATCCCGCGTGTGACATCGTCCAATTACCCACAAAGCATTGGGACAATGTCTCGTGGGAGGAGTCCCTCGCCGAATTTTACCGCTTACCGTTCATGGGAAAACGGATTGCCGGCGCAATTTTCCAACTGAGCCCTCCAACGCGGTTCGGTGAAGTTTATCGAGAACCTCTGGAACAATCGGCCAACGTCCGCACGCTGCTCAATGCCAACGTTGTCGAAATCGCCGCGGACCCCTCCGGCCGTCACGTCACCGCGTTACGCGTCGCCTGCCTCGATGGCCCAAACTTTTCGATCACGGCGCGCATCGTCGTCATCGCCATGGGTGCCGTCGAAACGGCACGCCTGATGCTTGCCTCGAACGCGCAGAGTCCGGCCGGGATCGGCAACAGTTATGACCTCGTTGGCCGATATTATGCCAACCACCCGGGTTTTTATGCTGCGGACATCGTGCTCTCTGAGCCTGCCGATGTCATGGCACGCCCACTTTCGGCGATGCAGACCATCTTGCCGCGGCTGATTGTCACGCCGCAGGAAGCGGCGCGCGAACAACTCGCCAAATTCAGCGCGTGGGCTAATCCCGTGAGCAAGGACGGGCGCCTCGACCCGAGCGATGGATATGTGGCTCTGCGGTCTTTGTTCCGTGATATTCGCCGTGGGCAGCTGCCGAGCGACCTCATGGACAAGCTCGGTCGTTTGCTGGGCGACCTCGACGGCACGGCTCGCGACATTTGGAATCGCACGAGCGCCGCAACGATGATCCGACTTGATCCCGAATGGGAGACGGTCCCCAATCCTGACAGTCGGGTCACCTTGATTGCCGAACGGGACAGCGTAGGCATGCAGAAGGTGCGTGTCGATTGGCGTTTGTCCACGCTCGACATTCATACGGTGCAGCGCAGCATCGAAATCATTGGCGAGGTCGTCGGCGAGGCCGGATTTGGTCGGGTGCACGTCCACGAATGGTTACAATCGGGGCCGACACCGTCGACGTTTCCAGGCCACGAGAACTATCATCCAGCGTCCACGACGCGGATGAGTGACGATACCAAGCGCGGGGTCGTCGATCGCCATTGCCGCGTGCACGGCATCGACAACCTCTACATCGCAGGCGCCTCCGTTTTCCCGACGGTCAGCGCCGTGAACCCGACGCTAACCGTGGTTGCGCTGAGCTTGAGATTGGCCGAACACCTCAAATCATCAATGGCGTAACGCCGCATCAACCGCAATGTGACGCTCGCCGCTCACCGAGCCAACATCGCCTTTCCTCCCGGCTTTCGGTATTTCGCGGTTGAGATCTTAAATGCACCAAGCTCCGGTCGACGCGCAAGCGCACCGACCGGAGCTTGGACCGGGAGTTTGTTGCAGTAGAGGCCCGTCGATAACCGTCCCGGCTACGACGTGTAGTAGCGGCGGACCGGCCCGTAGTAGTAGGCGGAGTCGGCAAAACCGTACTTTGCGTGCTTTTTGGAATCGACCATTGACAGCACGGCTCCGGCAACGTTTCCGCCAGCTTCCTGCAGTTGCTTCGCGGCGAGCCCGACTACGTCTCGCGACGTCTTTGCCCAGCCGACGACCAGGATTGCGGAATCGACCTGAGGAACGAGAAGACGCGAGTCGGCAACCGCGACGACCGGTGGCGAGTCGACGACGACAAGTTCGAACTTCTCCGCAAGTTCGCTAAGCAACGCCGACATCCGCGTTGACGACAGGATTTCGGTGGGGTCGGGGGCGAGCTTTCCGGCAGGGATGACGTAAGCGCCGGACTCGGCATCCTTGATCAGGACGTCGCTCAGTTGTACCTCGCCCAGAATCAGTTCTGTCAGACCGGGGCGACGAGGGACATTGAGCAGCCGGTGCAAAGACGGGCGCCTTAAGTCGGCCTCGATGATCACTGTCGAATGTCCGGCGAGAGCACGCATCCGGCCGAGGCACAGGGCAATGGTCGTCTTGCCTTCCTTCGGCTGCGACGATGTGACAAGGAGCTTGCGTGGTAGCTTGCCGGCCGGTGACAGCAAGATACTGGTGTAAAGCGTGCGGATAGACTCGCCGAACATCGACGATGGATGGCGCAACAAATAATCGGCCGGATTCTTGCCGCCCGTCCCCGACCGCGTGAGTGGGATAAGAGACAGCGTCCGCAGCCCCGTGCCCTTCTCCACCTGTGCTCCCGAGCGGTAGCCGCTATCCATCTGCTCGATGCCGAGAACGATCAGCGCCGCCAGTAAGCCGGAGGCAATGAAGGCAACGAGAACGATGAGTGTCTTGGGCGGAAATGCCGGCTTGTCCGGAATATCGGCGTGGGAGATGACCCGGGCGTTGCTGTCGTTGACCGAGGAGTCCAATTGGGAACTCGTCTGCTGGACGTTGTTAAGGAACGTCTGCAGCATCGCACGGTCAGCATCCGCGTCGAGCTGAAGGGCGCGCAGTTTTACCTCGGATGCATTGGACTGCGACAACTGGCTCTTCAGGCTATCAAGGCTCTTCTGCAGTGTTTCTTCGCGTGCCCGGGCGATACCGACCTCATTTTCCAGGCCGTTCACCACTTTCGAGACCTCGCGCTTGATTTTTGCCTGCACGTCGGCCAGTTCGGCCTTGGCAGCGACCATGCGCGGATGACGAGCACCGTATTCGTCGTTAAGCTCGGCGACCTTCAGTTTCGTCTGCGTCTCCTGTTCAATCAGTTGCTGGACGATAGGTGATTTCAATACGTCCTGCGCCGCTTCAGCCGAGCCGGAAGTCCGGATCAACTGTCGCGCCTGGGAAAGCCTTGCTTCCGCTTCGGCGCGCGACGCGCGAACCAGAATGAGCTGTCCGTTAAGATCGGAGATCTGCTGCGAGAGAAGCGTGCCGGCATTGGTTTGCAGCAGGCCCGCCTGGCTGCGAAATTTTTCAACCGCCCGGTCGGACGCATCGACGGTCTGGCGGAGGTCAGCGATCTTGCCCGTCAGAAATTCCGTGGCCCGGCGCGTCGCATCGTAGTGGGCCTCAAGCCCCTCACGAACGTAGAGATCGGCAACCTTGTTCGCCACATTCGCCGCCCGCTCCGGATCCATGGAACGGAAGGTGATCGAAATGACCCGGGACTTGGTTACGAGTTCGGGACTGAGCGCGTCCAGATAATTGTCGACGACACCAGCTTTCTCCGCTGCCGTCTCCTCTTCGGGTGTCTGTGGTTTCGGCGGATCCTTGAGGCCGATCGCAATGAGCTGCGTTTTGATCCAGTCCTTAATGCCTGAGGTTATTTGACTGAACTCGCTCGGATCAATATCATCGTTGAACTCTGGATCGTTCACCAGATCGTAGAAATCGACGACCCTGTAGGCGAGATCGCGGGAACTGATAACCGCGAGTTCGCTGGCCATTGCCTCATCATCGGTCAGCATCCCGCTCAGCACCGACTGCAGATCGGGAAGCTTCGTTTCCCGCGGGTCGATCATGACGCTCGACGTTGCGTCGTAGTAAGAGGGCGTGGCCACCATGAAAGCGGCAACGACCATCGCCGTCAGCACAGCAGGCAAGACAATCGCCCACATTCGGCGGCGGAGCGTTCTCAACAACCACTGCAGATCGATGTCCTCGCTCGACGCTGAGAACGTCGATGCCAAGTTATCCTCGGATCTCAGAGGTCCATCCTTGATATGCATCAAGTCGTCATTCCCTATCCGTGCGACGTAGTTCGCGTGCCTGATCCGATAACATCGTATGCGCCTTCCATCCTGACCTCGGCGGCGTGTCGATCCGATGACCCGTTAACGCTGCGAAAAGCGAGCGCTTTCGCGCCATCCCAATTCGTCTGCGCACCGGCCTCACGCCGCTTGCCCTCCACGCCCCGGCCGTACCTGGCCGGCGCGGGCATGCCCGGCTTGGCCGAGCCACGCCTCCTGCCCCCTGACTTCGTCCGGCAAGTGACATAACATCGCGATCCGTATCAACCGCGTCCGGATGCTGGCGCACGCATCAAATGCCCTGCAAACAATCAGCCTCACCGCCTGCTCAAGTGCCTGTCCGCAGTTGCGCGACCTGCTTATAGTCCAGATCACGCACTTGCAACAAGAGACCGCCGATTGCGGCTCGCTAACCATCGCGGCCTTTCGCAGCGGACGCCACCGTACACGCGCCTACCGCTCCGCATTACAAGCCTATAGCATACCGATTCTTGCCCGCCTGCGGTGATCGCCATCACCAATAGGCGGACTTTGCGTCAAAAAAAATACAACCTGCGCGGCGGCTTTTCTGATTGGAATTTCGCGGCGCTTTAGGTAATAATAGGTTGTGTAAGACGGCGGCGCGCTACCCAGGGTCTGCATCGCCACATCGAGTGTCTCCCGATGTGCCCCGATCTTGCCGCAACACGGGCGTTCGGTCTTGCGGGTCGCCCGGTGTTGGAGGGTGACTGTGACCGCGGCATCCGCTACGACGCGAGCGCAGACGAGAGCGAATTCACTTGCGCGTCTCCGCGAATGACATTCGGGGCGCCCGCCCCCCTGACCAGCGAGGGAATCGTGCCAACCGCACCTGCGGAATCAACTTGTCTGACGCGCAAGCGCGTTGCCGTCGTCATGGGCACCCGGCCGGAAGCGATCAAAATGGCGCCGGTGGTGCACGCGCTCCGCGCTAGTGACGAGCACTTCGAAACAATTGTCGTGGCCACGGCTCAACACCGTCAAATGCTCGATCAAGTGCTTTCGATCTTCCAAATTCGCCCCGACATCGACCTTAACCTGATGCGCCAGAACCAGTCCCTGTCGGAACTTGCGGCGCGCGTTTTGACGACGATGGACGAGACGTTACGGGAGCTTAAGCCCGACCTGCTGATGGTCCAGGGAGATACGACGACGGTCCTCGCCACGGCCATCGCCGCTTTTCATCTCGGTATACCGGTCGCCCACGTCGAAGCGGGATTGCGCAGCCACGACATGCGCAATCCGTTTCCCGAGGAGATGAATCGACGCCTGACGTCGGTCCTGACCGAGGTGCATTTTGCGCCAACCCCTTTGGCGAGACGGGAGCTACTACACGAAGGGGTTGCTCCCGAACGCATCATCGTGACCGGCAACACCGTCGTCGACGCGTTGGAGGACTTGCTCAAGGCCCCCTTCGACCTGCAGGGCTCGCCGCTCGCAGGCATTCCGTTCGAGGGTCATCGCGTACTCGTCGTCACGTCGCACCGGCGGGAGTCGTGGGGGCAGGACCTGGAGAATACCTGCCTTGCGATCCGCGACCTCATCGAGAGGTTCCCTGATCTTCTCGTTGTCTATCCTGTCCATCTCAATCCAAACGTCCGAAAGACGGTCATGACGCTGCTCGGCGACGGTGAGCGGATTCATCTCACCGAGCCCCTTGACTACTTTGCCTTCGTCAACCTGATGCGCCGCTGCCACCTGATCCTCACCGATTCCGGCGGCGTACAGGAAGAAGCGCCAACGCTGGGTAAGCCGCTGCTCGTCTTGCGCAAATTGACCGAGCGTCCTGAGGCGTTCCAGGCCGGGCTTTCGAAGGTTGTCGGAAATTCGCGTTCGGCGATTACCGAAGAGGCGAGCCGCCTGCTGGAGAATGAACAGGCCTATGCCCAAATGGTGTCGCGCGTAAACCCCTTCGGCGACGGGCACGCCGCTCAGCGGATTACTCTCGCCCTCGAACGCTGGAGGACCGGCGGCACGCCATTGCTATCCCCCGTTGAGCAATTCCACATGGCGGAATCGTGAATAGCCCGCTGCTGGTTGTGCGGCCGCTCCGTTAAGCGAAGGTGTTAAGTCCCGGCATTGGCTGGACTGGATCGAGTCTGTGTGGTTTGAGCCGCACTGCGTGTAAATGCCCCCTATGATGCAAGCCGTTTTTGGCTTGCTGGGGGCATGCGGACGGCGCGGCAGAGTCGTCCAGGCGCAGTGTTATGTCCACGGCGTTGCCGCCCCGTACGCCGATGACGCCCTCGCGCCGCATGGTGATCGGTGCTCGGCCCGCCAACGCCTGATGGGGCGGGCGTTTGCAGTTGCAATAAGAGAGGATCCAGACGGGGATGCCGGCCCGCGCCTCTCGGTTGTCGGCGTAGCCCTTCAGGGTAGACACCTCGTACTTCAGCGACAGCCACAGCCGTTCGATGAACACGTGGTCCATCGATAGGCCGCGACCATCCATCGAGATGCAGATGCCGGCTCTGGCGAGGCGGCGAATGAAGGCGGTTGCTTGACGGTGGAGAGCCGCGACCTATACTGACGCTGACGGTTCCCCTTAAGGGCGATAGAGCCTGGGGATCAAAAGGGAACACGGACGGGAGCGACCCCAAGGGGATCCCCTGCCGTGGCTGCCCCCGCAACTGTGAGCGGCGAGCGCACGCCCGAGCACGGCCACTGGGAAACCGGGAAGGCCAGAGCTGCGCAGCGACCCGCGAGCCAGGAGACCTGCCGTCGCCGCTTCCGTAGCGATCGTACCGGGCGGGGTGCACCGGGCGGGCGAAAGTAGCGCCGTCGATAGGGGCGGAGTCCGTTCGCAACGGAGCGGTTCACACGAGAACGCCGCGGACGGAGGGTTATTGCGTGCACATCATGGAAGGATTCTTGCCGGCCGAGCACTGCCTCGGCTGGGCGGCGGCGTCAGCACCATTCGTCGTCTACGGCGGCTGGCGGCTGACGCGGGTGATCGAGCAGCACCCAGAGGCGAAGCTGCTGGTCGCGGCATCCGGGGCCTATTGCTTCGTGCTCTCGGCGCTGAAGATCCCCTCGGTCACCGGCAGTTGCTCGCACCCGACCGGCACCGGCCTCGGCGCCGTGCTGTTCGGCCCCAGCGTGATGACCGTGCTGGGATCGATCGTCCTATTGTTCCAGGCCCTGCTGCTCGCCCACGGCGGGCTGACCACCTTGGGCGCCAATATCTTCTCGATGGCGATCGTGGGGCCCTTCGTCGCCTACGGACTCTTCCACCTGGTGCGCGCGCTCGGCGGATCGCTGGCCTGGGGCGTTTTCTTCGCCGCCGCGCTGGGCGATCTCGCCACTTACGTGACCACCTCGGCCCAGCTCGCGCTGGCGTTCCCCGATCCCGCCAGCGGGCTCGCCGGCTCGTTCATCAAGTTCGCCTCGATTTTCGCATTCACGCAGGTCCCGCTGGCGGTGATCGAGGGCCTGCTCACCGTCGTCGTCGTCAACATGCTGCAATCCTATGGCCGTGCCGACGTCCAGGGGCTCGCCGCCTTTACTGGGAAGACGCACTGATGGCCCCCCGCAATACCTTGCTGCTCGCCGCCGCCGCTATCGTCGGCATTGCACCGCTGTTCTATTCGTTCGCTAACAACGCCGAGTTCACCGGCTCCGACAACCAGGCAGAGGCGGCGATCACCGAGATCCGGCCCGACTACCGGCCGTGGTTCTCCTCGGTCTGGGAGCCGCCCAGCGGCGAGATCGAGAGCCTGCTGTTCTCGCTGCAGGCGGCGCTCGGCGCCGGCTTTCTCGGCTATTACTTCGGTTTGCGGCGTGGCGAAGCAAAGCGGACACGCGGCGAGCCCGAACGATCGACTCCGCGATCCCGTGCTGCGGGTTGAGCGCCTCGCCCTCGGCAATCGCTGGACCAGACGGCACCCGGCGGAAAAAGCGGTCCTGAGCGGCGGGTTGCTGCTTCTCGCCCTCCTTTTGCCGCCACTGCCGGGGGCCGCGCTCGTCGCGGCATCGGCGGTCGTCATCGCATTGACGGGTGCGCGCCTTCCCGCCGGCGACTGCGCACGGGTGCTGGCGCCACTGCTCGGCTTCCTTGGCGTCGGCGCGGCCTCGCTGGCGGTCTCGCTGCACCTCGACGGCGGTATACCGTCGCTGTCCGTCTCCGCGGCCGGGCTGCGCGACGCCGGCGCGGTCTCATTGCGCGCGCTGGCGGCGAGCGCATCGCTGCTTCTGTTCATCCTGACGACGCCAGTGACCGACGCGCTCGCCCTGCTCCGCCGCGCCGGGCTGCCGGTGGCGATCGTCGAGATGATGCTGCTGATCTATCGCTTCGTCGCCATCACCCTCGAGACGGCGGCAAACGGGCGCACGGCGCAGGAGGCACGCCTGGGCTACGTCGGATTGCGGCGCACGATCCGCTCGGCGGGGCTTCTCGCCGCCGCGCTGCTGCCGCGCGTCCTCGACCGGGCGAGCCGGATGGAGACCGGGCTCGCCGCGCGCGGCTATACTGGCGAATTGCGCGTCCTGTCACCGGAGCGCCGCTGCTCGCCCGTCTTTCTTACACTGACGCTGCTGTTGCTGAGCGGCATCGTCGCTATCAGCATCAGTACGGTCACACAGACGCTTCTCCCACCAGGATTTCTCTTATGGTGATCCTCGCCGCGCGCGGGGTTTATTTCCGCTATCCTGGCGCCGGCGTCGCGCTCGACGGGCTCGACCTCGAGATCAAGGCCGGCGAGCGCCTCGCCATCCTCGGGCCGAACGGATCGGGCAAAACGACCCTGCTCTTGCACCTCAACGGCTCCTTGCGACCGGAGCGGGGCGCGGTATGCCTCGACGGCGAGCCTGCCGGCTATGGCCGGGCTGCGCTTAGCGCCTGGCGTCGCCGGGTCGGGCTGGTGCTGCAGGACCCGGACGACCAGCTGTTCGCCGGAACCGTCTACCAGGACGTCTCGTTCGGTCCGCTCAATCTCGGCCTCGCCGAGGCCGAGGTGCGCCAGCGCGTCGTTCGTGCCCTGGACGACCTGCACATCGCCCCTCTTGCGGACCGGCCGATCCACGCGCTCAGCCTCGGGCAGAAGCGCCGGGTAGTCATCGCCGGTACGCTCGCCATGACGCCCGAGGTACTGCTGCTCGACGAGCCGACCGCCGGGCTCGATCCCCACGGCGTCGCCCACCTGCTGGCGGCGCTGCGCCGGCTGGCGGAGAGCGGCACCACCATCGTCTTCGCCACTCACGACGTCGATCTCGCCCTCGACTGGGCCGATCGGGTGGCGCTGTTCGCCGGCGGGCGCATGATCGCCTGTGACGAGCCGGCACGGGCGCTGGCTGACGCGCGTCTCGTGCGTCAGGCGCACCTGCGCCGGCCGATGCTGCTCGATCTCGGCGAGGTGGCGCGCAACGCTGGTTTGATCGGCGCCGACCAGCCGTTGCCGAAGACCCTCGGCGAAATGCAGGAGATCTTGCAGCGCGCGGGCGCACGGTCCGGGCCGGGCGCAGCGGCGGCGCCCCCGTCCGCGGTTCGCGCCGAATCGTAGCCGCCGCTGACGCCACGCCATTTGGACACGAGTTACGCGGCGGGCTCGATCACGTCAATGTGCGCCCCCAGCTCGGCCATCAGCGGCGCGAAGCTCGGAAAGCTGGTGGCGATGGCTCTGCCGTCGTCGATGCGCACCGGGGCGCTGGCGGCGAGGCCGAGGACGAGGAAGGCCATGGCGATGCGGTGGTCGAAGTGGGTGGCGACGAGGCCGCCGCCGGGCGGCAGGCCATCGGCACCGTGGACCTCGATCCAGTCTTCCCCGGCATCGACGCGAATCCCGCAGGCGACGAGGCCCTGAACGATGGCGGCGAGGCGGTCGCTCTCCTTGACCCGCAGCTCGGCGAGGCCACGCATCCGCGTCGCGCCGCGGGCGCAGGCGGCGGCCACCGCCAGCACCGGAAATTCGTCGATCATCGCCGGAACGCGCGTCTCGGGAACATCGACGCCCTCGAGCGGACCGGCCTCGATGATGAGATCGGCGATCGGCTCGCCATCGCCGCCATTCCCGTCGGCGCCAGCCTCCCGCCCCCCGCGGGCGACAATATCGATTCGCGCGCCCATTTCCTGCAAGGTCTCGATCAGGCCGATTCGCTGCGCGTTGATGCCAACGCCGCTGAGCGTAACCCGCGAGCCCGGCACGACAAGCGCGGCGACAAGCGGAAACGCCGCCGAGGACACGTCGCCCGGGACCTCCACCGCCCGTCCGGCGAGTTCCGGCTCGCCGACGAGGGTGATGCGCCGCCCACCGGCGGTCAGTTCTTCGACCGAGACCTCGGCTCCGAAGCTGCGCAGCAGGCGCTCGGTGTGATCGCGCGTCGGCTGCGGCTCGCTCACCGTCATCCGGCCGGGGGCATTGAGGCCGGCGAGCAGGACCGCCGACTTCACCTGCGCCGAGGCGACGGGCAGGCGGTAGTCGATCGGCAGCGGTGCCGTGGCTCCGCGCAGGGCCAGCGGCAGGCGCCCGCCCTCGCGCGCCCAGAACGCGGCGCCAATCAGGCTCAACGGCTCGATGACGCGGTGCATCGGCCGCTGCGAGAGCGAATCGTCGCCGCAGAAGAATGTCAGGATCGGCTGGCTCGCCACCAGCCCCATCAGCAGCCGCGCGCCGGTGCCGGAGTTGCCCATGTCGAGAACGCGCTGCGGTTCGCGCAGGCCTCCGGTGCCGCAGCCGTGTACGTGCCACCGGCCGTCCCGCCGCTCGATCTCGGCGCCGAGCGCGCGCAACGCATCCGCCGTGGCGAGCACATCGGTGGCTTCGAGCAGGCCGTCGATAACCGATTCGCCGGTGGCCGACGCTGCCAGCAACAGCGCACGATGGGATATCGACTTGTCGCCCGGAAGGCGGATCTCGCCGGTCAGCGAAGCCGACGGGTAGGCGATCATCGGCGTCATGGGCTCTCCATTCTCAGCAGACACGTGAAAGGGTAACCAGGCGCGGGCAAGCACCCGATCTTTTTGCTTTTGACACGCCGAAAGCAAACGTGGCAATTGGCGAACATCTATGCATTGGACAACAAGCGGAGGACGATCAGTGGCCAAACCCGAGTGGGGAACGAAGCGGACATGCCACGCCTGCGGCGCGCGCTTCTACGACCTGCGCCGGGACCCGATGGTATGCCCCGCCTGCGGCGCCGTCCATGATCCCGAGCGGACGCCGAAGCCGAAGCGGCCTAGTTCCGCGTTGAAGGACGAGACGGCGCATGGCCGCATCGGTGCCGGCGCCGGAGTAGCCGTGGCCGAGGACGATCGGGCCGATATCGACGTGGCGGACGTCGAAACCGACGATCTTGACGTCGCCGAGGACGAGACCGCCGAGGATGAACTTGCCGACGAGAGCGGCGAGCTGATGGAGGACACCTCCGATCTCGGCGCCGACGACGACGACATCGGCGAGGTGATGGAGCACGTCGACGACGAGATGGAGGACAAGGCGTAACACCGGGGCTGGCGCCCGAGAAAGCGGCGGCCAGCTGGGGAGAACGGGCGTCCGGCAGACAGTCGATCGCACGTGTTACGTTTTCCCTTGCTCCCGCCGCCATCCGGCCAGTACCTTCTCGTCCGTCGGCGCGGTCACCCAAACGCGCCGCACGTCGGGGCCGTAGCTCAGTTGGGAGAGCGCCGCAATGGCATTGCGGAGGTCAGGGGTTCGACCCCCCTCGGCTCCACCAATTAAATCAAGCACTTAGCAAATATCACTCCGGCCAAATTGCCCCAAATAGGCCATAAACAAAAAGGGAACGCCCGGTTTGCAAGGTGGGAAAAGCGGCTTTCCCACTGCGCGTAGCGGGAAATGTTCTGCTAACGCTCTCAATCGCGGCAAGCATCTCGCCTATCGATCCCCGTCGGGCGGTTCAGCGCGAGGACGCTGGCCCGAATCGCCGCCGCGACCAGCCGCGGACGCGGCTCCGCTGTTGCCGCAGGAAAGGCCGAGAACGGCATCGGTGGCGGCATCACAAGGCAGCCGGGCCGGGGTACCGGGTAACCTCACCCTCGTTCCGCTGCCGACGACTCACCCGATCCCAACGCCATCATCGGTGCCTGCCATCAAATGGCGGACGCTTCCAGATCGCCCGAAGGCGGTGACTCCGACAAGTAAACTGTCCGATACTGTCCAAAAGGACTCGTTTGGAGTCACATGGTTACGGACAGTTTGGCTGGTTGGACAGTTTTGCGGCTTACGTATTAGGTGTGCGTATATGTATATATCTTCTGTATGACTATCCAAACTATCCAACTATCAATATCTTATTGATACATTAATATAATTTACGTTGGACAGTTTGGACTGTTAACAAAAACCGTCCACAAAAAATGTTTTTTTATTACAATAATAAGACGAACCTGGGGCAGGCGGCCGATCAATCGGCAAATCGCAACCGGGATTTTGCTCGCAAGCCTCGTGGTGCTGGCCACGCGCTATGGATTGAGCGACGCTGATTGAAGTTGACAGTTGCAATCAACAACTGGTGCATTTGGGTTAGTTTGTAGTTGGTACGACGCCGCCGAGAGGCAACCCTTCGGCGGCGTTGACCGTTAAGGGCATCGATGGCGCCCGCCTTGCGAAAAAAGGTACGCATCCGGTGAAGGCCGCCTTGTGGTGAGGCGGGATTTTGTGCGGCATTTGGCTCGGATTTGGAGCTAGCGGCAGCGCAAGATCGATGTCTTATCGTCAGGGTGAGGTACTGGGACGGGTCGAGCGGCGGCGTCGGTTCTCGCTCGGGCAGAAGCTTGCGGTTCTGGCGGAGGCGTCGGCGCCGGGAGTGGTGATCTCGGCGGTGGCGCGGCGGCATGGGCTGCTGCCGGCACAGGTGTTCAAATGGCGGCGTCTGGCGGCGCTGGGCGTGATCGACATCCCCGGTGCTTCGGAGTTGCCGTCCTTCGTCGCCGTCGAGGTCGCGGAAGACGCGGCCGCGAACGAGGTGGCGGCGACGGAGGCCGTCGCGGCGGGGCCTGCGGGCAGGGCTGCGGGTGTGCCGGCGATGATGCCGCCCGCGAAGCCTGGGCAAGGTCGGTCGGGGGTGATCGAGATCGAACTCGGCGCGGGTCGCTGTGTCCGCGTGGTTGGCGATTTCGACGCCGAGGCGCTGCGGCGGGTTCTGGACGTGCTGGATCGGCGATGATTGCCGTTCCGACCGGCGCCCGGGTGTGGCTGGCGACCGGACACACCGACATGCGGCGCGGCTTCGATGGGCTGGCGCTGCAGGTGCAGGAAAGGCTGAAGCAGGACCCGCACTGTGGTCATTTGTTCGTCTTCCGCGGAAGACGCGGTGACCTTTTGAAGATCCTTTGGCACGACGGCCAGGGCCTGTGCCTGTTCGCCAAACGTCTCGAACGCGGTCGGTTTCTGTGGCCGTCGGCGGCCGATGGAACGGTGACGATCACGCCGGCGCAGCTCGCGTATCTGCTCGAGGGCATAGACTGGAGGATGCCGCGGCGAACTTGGCGTCCGATCGCCGCCGGATGAGATAACAGCTTACAAAGGTGTGCGAATCTGATTCAGTTCGGGTCGTGATGACGACGCCCGAGCCGCTGCCCGCCGACCTCGCCGAAGCGCACGCGATGATCCTCGCCGAGCGCGCAGGCCGGCTCGCTGCCGAGGCCGAGGCGGCGATCGCGAAGCAGACGAAGCGGGTTCTCGACCTGGAGATCGAGCGCCTCAAGCTGGAGATCGCCCGGCTGCGCCGGCAACGGTTCGGCACGTCGTCCGAGCGCAGCGCCCGGCTGGAGCAGCTGGAGCTGGCGCTGACCGAGCTGCAGGAGACCGTCGCCCAGGCCGATGCCGCGGCCGAGCTGCGGGCGGCGGAGCGCAGCCCGACCCCGGCGCGCAGCGCCGCGACGCCACGCAAGCCGGCGCGCCGTGCGTTGCCGGAACACTTGCCGCGCACCCGCGTCGTGTATCCCGCGCCGGCGACGTGTCCCTGCAGCCGCTGACCGCGGCGATCGAGGCGCATGTCCGCGCCGCCGCCCGCATCCACGCCGACGAAACGCCGGTGCCGGTGCTGGCGAAGGGCAAGACGCGGGAAGGCCGGCTGTGGACCGTCGTCCGCGACGACCGGCCGTTCGGCGGTCCCCACCTGGACGGAACAGGCCCGCCGGCCGCCGTCTTCTTTTATTCGCCCGACCGCAGCGGCGTGCACGCCGAACGCTTCCTCGCGGGCTGGACCGGCATCATGCAGGCGGACGCCTTCTCCGGCTTCGGCCGGCTGTACAAGAGCGATCGCCGGCCTGGCCCGATCACCGAGGCCGGCTGTTGGGCACATGGCCGCCGCGGCTTCTTTGAGCTGGCGGAGCTGCAGCAGGGGCCGATCGCCATCGAGGCGGTCAAGCGGATCGACGCGCTGTTCGCGATCGAGCGCGAGATCAACGGCGCCTCGGCCGAGCAGCGTCTGGCCGTCCGCAACCAGCGATCCCGCCCGCTGATCCTCGACCTCGAAGCCTGGCTGCGCGACCAGAACGCGAGGCTGTCGGCGAAGTCGAAGACGGCAAAAGCCATCGACTACCTGCTGAAGCGCTGGACCGCCTTCACCCGCTTCCTCGACGACGGCAGGGTTTGCCTCTCGAACAACGCCGCGGAACGCGCGTTGCGTGGCATCGCCGTCGGCAGACGGAATTGGACCTTCGCCGGCTCGGACGAGGGCGGTCGTCGCGCGGCGGCGATGTACACCCTGATCGAGACGGCGAAGCTGAACGGCATCGATCCCCGCGCCTGGTTGGCCTCCGTCCTCGCCCGCCTTCCCGGCCACCCCACCAGCCGCATCCACGAGCTGCTGCCCTGGAACTGGCAGGCACCAGAGCCAATCAGCGCCGCCGCATAGCCGCTCACAACTGCGCCGGTCCGGCAACCCACTCCAGCCGCGGCCCTCGCCGGATGGGTACGAGGAAGGGGCTGAAGGCGAGTTTCTCGCACTCCGTAGCGCACGTTGAGGCACCCACCCCGAACACAATCATGAGGCTCAGACCTCGGAAAGGACCCTGACCCCGGCATGGAGACGACATCGGAGTTAACAACCATCCGCGATCGAACCGCTGAAAACAGCATCAAAACCGGATAATTGGCTCTGCCACTTCAGGGAGAAAGTTCAGCAATGAGAAGTTGACAGCCACCCGCGATTAAAGGGCCGATTGACAGTGAGAGCGCCGAATGCAGGGTAGCTGGTGTCCTCGTTAGCCGGGCAGGGCAGAGGAAACCGCTGATGCTGCCACCAGAAGCCTCCATTCTGGCCTACCCTGCAACTTCAATTAGACCGGACGTTGGCGGCAGAGGACAGGCTTCTACAAAACAGAAACTGGACTGATTGAGAAGGCCATTTGCCGGGCGATCAGCAGGTCGTTCCGAGTGACGTCGCCGCCATCCATGATGAGAAGCGCTTCAAGTGCGCGATAAAGCTCACGCAGCGGCGCGTCGTCGTCCTGGCCGACGGCCTGGAAGCCGTGGATGAGCACGCTTTTGTTGCGGGCGGACACCTTAAGCAGCGTCCGCTGTTCATCGAACTTGAGCAGGTCCGAAGCCAGCGGATCGCCCAGAACCTTCAGCAATCGAGCCACCTGCTCGCGCGCTGCGGTGAGCGAGCCATCAGGTCGCATGCCAAGCTCAACACTGCCGGCTTTCGCAAGCTTCGCGGAAAGTTTCTGGACCGCCGGTTGGTCGGGCGGTAGGTGGCCAGAATCGAGACCGTGGCCGAACAAACGGATCTGCCCCACCAGTTCCAGCACCCTGTACCCACGCAGCACGGCATCTTCGAAATGTCGGTCGCGGATGCGGCGTTCGCCGTTGGCATGAAGGTCGCAGGCCAGCAGCCTGAGCCGGGCTGCCATGGCGGGGAAATCCTCCAGCGCTGCGGGGGCGGCGAGACGAGCGGTCCACATCGCCATCGCGGGCGTCGGCCAGAGCACGTGCCACTCTGGCAGCGAAGCGATAACCGGGTATGCGACGGCCGCGGCCGTCCGGTAATCGAGCCGGTCCCACGCGGCGTAGAACCGGAGCACCGACCTCAACGCCGGCACGGCGTTCGCGAGTGCCGAGGGCCAGCCGTTGATTTTCGAATCGTTGTCCAGCAGTGCGAGTGCGCCGGCAAAGTTGCCGTGACGAGTGAACTGAAACGCAGCGTCCAAGCGTTTGCGCGCGGTGGCGATCGCAGGGCTGATCTCGAAGATCTGCTCCATCCCTGACCTGACCATACCGCGGTTGTCGCGCGGGCCGATGATGTAGCGCAGCGTCGATAGGTCGTGGCGTACGGCCGCCAGCACCAGCGCCGCGCTCATCGCCTTGGTACCGCGGGTGAAATCGGCGACGATGTCGGCCGTTGGGAATCCGTCATCGCGGAGGGCGCCGATCGCCTGATCGAAGTGTGCGAAGCAGGCGTCGGCGTCATCCTCTAACCCGGCCGCCGGCAAAGGCTGGACATGAACGAGGTCGCCTCCGCAGCGCACTTTCAATTCCGCCGCGTACTGTTCCGTCACCAGCGACGGCAGCAGAACGACACGTTCCCACTCGCCCTGCTCGATCGACTTACGCAAGGGCGCGAACAGGCTCTCTTCCAACCGCGACATGTCGCCCGTTCCGACGGTGAGGAGAAGAGCGCGGCTCATGCGTTACTCGATGGGTTCGCAGGAGTTAACGGCAACGTTGCCAGGTTCTCCATCGTCGTAAGTAATATCCATTCTCAGATGGCCAATCTTAGCGTCGTTTGAAACAGTTACTATCTCGCGCGTTTCAATTATTATGACCCGATCACCTTTGGCGTAGCGCACTACCGATTTTATCGGAACAGCAGATGGAAATAACTGTGAGAGATATTCCATCAACTTTGTTAACACGTCTCGGCACTTTTGCAGGTTCAAGTCGTGGATACGAGTCGTGAAAGCTGTGACACGTAGGTTCAGTAGCTGGTTTTTGCCTCCAAACACATGAAAATGCATTGGTGCGGCATGCCGGCTCGTTGCTTCTGCCCGAGGGAGCCCTAGAGCTTTTCGATCTTCTTTGGGCAGACTCTTGACGAAGCTTTGTAGAGCCGTTCCAAGCTTATCCGCGGCATTCCAAGGATCGGTTGTGCCCAGGTTCCCATCCTCGAAGGAGAGCCTCGTCTCAAGCGAAGGTGTTTCGACGTCCTCGGGGGCACGCGCATCTCGGCCGCCTTTGCCACAGGCGGCGCGGAGACGCTCCGCCGCCGCCTGGCAGGACTGAATGCAAAATCCGTTGATTTCGCTGAAGCTACCGAAGCCTTTTCGCGAGCGAGATCCAATCCCACCGCAGTGACAAAGCAACCAAAGCGCTGCCTTCGCTTGCTCAAGAATAATATCTGCGGGAATGATAAGGTGTTTTTTTTGTTGCTTCGCATCGGCAGGAAAGCGACTCGAACGGGCGAAGAGCCGAAGCGTCCACTTGGCGACGGGCGGAAGAAAATAGCGCTGTTTTCGCTTCTTTTCCTCCCGCCCTTCTGCGTTGGGCTCCTTCACCGTCTCGTCCATGCCGTAAGATATGTAGGACAAGCCCTGCGTTGTTTTAGGCTGCTTGGGCTCGGGCAGATGCGCCGCCTTCGCGATGCTGCTCTTGCCGTACGCCTCAGCCCGCGGCTTTGCCAGGGGCTCCACAATGATTCGCACCGGGCTGCCGGCCTTGGTATTGCCCCAGACCGTGGCTTCCAACGCCTGCAGCGTATGACTGTCGACGTACGCGGCGTGCATCGTTCGCCACCACCAGCGCAGGAGACCGCGTAGGGTGGCGGGACGCAGGTCGCAGTCGCCTTCTTCCTGATTGGCGCCGGCGAGGAAAGCAGGGGTGACCAGTTCGAGCGGTGTGTTCCACTCGGTCCATTTCTCCTCGTCGCCGACCACTTCCTTCGGCGCGGTCGGTGCTGGTTCGCGGTGAAGGCGGAACCCGCCGTAGCCGGCGGCTGTCTTGGCGCCGGCGCCGAGGTGGCAGAGCGCGCCGGTCAGCCATTTCCTGGCCAATGCAAAATCGTCTTCCTGCTCGCGACGAGGCGACAGTGCGAACGAGAAGGACGTGCCGGCCGGGACGGCAAGGAAGTAGGAGGGTTCCGGATCCTCCCAGTCGCCCGGCGCGTCCTCGCTCCGGTAGTATTTCTTATGGTGGTTGTTGACGATATCGACGATGAGACTTGGCCACGTCTCCGGCCAGGCGTCGTGGAAAATGACACTGCCGGCAGCACCACCCTCTTTTCCCTTCGGCGCCAGGCCGAATACGCGCTCGATGTCCGCTTGCGCGGCCGCTTGGTGCTCGATTGGCTTCGATGCCAGCCACACGGTCTCCGCATAGGCGTGCGCCATGCCCTTCAGGCCGCTGCCGGGGAGATAAACGAAGCCGTAGAGCGGATGCAGGCAGATCCCAGCGTTCTCCAAGGCCGATGCGCGCGACAGGTGCAATGTCATCGGTGCCGTCGTCTCGGCCGTCCATGACCGTGCGGAAAACTGTGCAAGGGTTTCCCCGCGGCGCGCGCGAAGTTGTTGCAGGAACGCGTCGCTGCCGCTGCACTTGAGAACTGCGTCCAACGCTCTCTTCTGTGTCTTCTGCTCTCCCGGCGGACTGAACTTGTCGAGCAGCAGGCCTGGGTGACGCAGGTCAACTCTGACGGAGCGGAAGACCGCCGCGGTACGCGTCGGCAGGGTAAGGTTGCCGTCAGTCGTCATCGTCGGCATCCGGGAGTTCGATCGCGGCAAATCGGTTGAGCCAAAGAAGATAGGCCAGAACCTCGTCTGTCGCGCGACGCAGGAACAAAGCGTCTTTTTCGATGATCGTTTTTAGCAGGGCACTTTCGCCAGGTCTTGGCGCCACGCTGTCCCGATTGCGACTCTTATTGAGAACCCAGTCGCCGATTTGGCTCAGCAACTCCGGCGCTTTGCCCTTCTCACGAACGAACGCCAGACCGTGCCCAAGGCCGGCGGCCATTATCCGCATTGGCAGCTTCTTGGCCTGTCCACGAAATGCTTTGGCCTTATCCGGCTGCTGCTTGATTTGTTTCGTCATCGACGTCACGGCCTCCCATGCGTGGGCGGCGCGGCGTTGGTCGAGGGTGTGCTTGTCGGTGGAAGGCGCGATCATGCCGTCGCCTCCTGCGGTTCGGTTCGATGCAGACAAACGGCGCACAAGCCCCTGCCGATCGTCTCGTCGGCGCCGATCTGCAAAAACCTCTTGCTCGAAAGCTTTTTCTCAGCGAAATCAATGATATCCTTAGCAAACCAGACAATTTCCTGCTTTTTCTCTCGAAGCTTGTCTCCCCTCCGCCGGCTTGGCTCGGCGAAGACGAGGCTGTAGAACAGCGTCTCCGGCGGGAGGCACTCCTCGTAGAACAGGGCGCCGTCCTTCACAGTCTTTGTCTGGTATTCCAGGCCGATGCGGGCGGTCACGTCCGTCGCATGGCGGACGAAATGGCCGAAGGCGTCGTCGGAAAGGACGACGAGATGGGTCTTAATGCGTTCGGTTGTCGCCGCGTCCGCAACTGCACGACGGGCGATCCACTCGACCGCACCTTCGGCATCGCCAACACGGGTGAAATCGAACTCTTCGAGAACGAGACTATTGCCGTCAATTAGAAGCGGGCTGTCCTTCGGGCACACTGCCTCGCTTTCCTTCAGTGAAGGGCTGTCGTTCATTTGCCCTTTGCTTTCGATCAGACCGTGGTCGCGATTGAGCCGAGTCAGCACCGCCGGGCAGGTGACCCAGGCAAAGACGCCAA
This sequence comes from Rhodospirillales bacterium, assembly GCA_016712595.1. Taxonomy (NCBI): domain Bacteria; kingdom Pseudomonadati; phylum Pseudomonadota; class Alphaproteobacteria; order Rhodospirillales; species Rhodospirillales bacterium. Next base: position 81,171 of record JADJQT010000002.1, on the reverse strand, counting down.
CGAGAGAGCGCACCGGAAAGGCGAGGATGCGGGCATCGGTGAGGCTCAAAGCACCCGCATGGTCGGCGGCGTTGGCGGTCTCCGGGCCGAAGACGGCGCACCATCTGTCGTACTCATCGCCCTTCGATTCACTCGGCCGGCACGCGTCGCGTAGCACGCCCTTCAACGTCGAGGCGGGGATCAGCGGCCAGCCAGTGTGCCGTTCGCGCGCCACCGGAAGATCGACATGGCCCAGCGCCGTTCCGGATCCCGGATGCAAACCGGTAATCGCGTGGATGAACAGCAGCGCAGTCTCAGGCATAGTTCCAGCCCCCCTCCACGTAAGTTCCCCAGCCGACGGCTGCGTCCTCGCCATCGCACAATGAGCCGCATACCGGACCGCCTTCAACCGGCTGCTGGAAAAAGTAGACGCTGCCGGCAGCGACGGCGAAGCGGTTCGGCTTCGGTCCGCCGCGCGCCAGATCCCAGCCCGAGACCGCGACATGGCCCGGGACTGCGGCGGCGACCGGGGCGAACTCGTGCGGCTTCCAGCCGCCGAACGGTGCCGGCGCGGTTAGCACCAGCATGCTGCGCCCGTCCTTGGCCGTCGCTGACGGCCAGGCGCAGGGCTTATCCATGGGCGTTACTTGTACCCGCCTCCCCTCGCCCCCGAACGGGATGACCCCTGCTGCTGCCGGGACCTGCTGAAGGGCCTCTTTGTCGCCGGCAATTTCGCCATAGAACGAGACGTCCTGCCGCAGCGCCAGCAGGCTCACCCCGTAAATCTGGCCCTCCTCGGCGGTCTGCGTTGCGGCGCCGACGACGATCCCGGTGCGCCGGTCGAAGTCGTAAAGCTCGGAGGCATCGACGATATCCGTCGACGCTGGCGTTCCGCCCTCGATGACGCGGGCTAGGCCATCGAGTGCAAGGTATCCGTTGACAGGCTCAGTCGGCTTCCGGTCCTTGCACCACAGCGGCAGCATGCCGGGGTAGAGCGCCTGCCAACCGGGCAGGCCGTCTTTGAGTGGTGCGAGGCGGACGATCTCGTCACTCCTCTTAACCTGCCGAAGGATCGCCGGGGCGGGCACCAACGGGCCGTCGGGGCGGCAGAGCCAGGGGCCGCGAACGCTCAGTCGGGCGATCCGCTGCAGCTCGTCCGATTGGCTCGACAAAGCCTCGGCAAACGTCCTCCCGGCCTTCACGTCGGCGGCAAGTCTTGCGAAATCGCATCCCTTCTCCCGCAGCAGCCAGGTGCGCAGGGCGCCGGCCAGGGTCTGCGGCAGCGGCAAGCCGGATATCGCCCGGGGTGTGCCGTCGAACGGTCGCCCGTCGCGGAAGAACAGGGTGTCGAGCGGCTCGATGCGAAGACCGATGCGCAACATCAGTCCCGCCCGCGCGCGAGGAACGACGCCGACTGACACAGGGTCAGGAAATCACGAAATATCTCACCCTGGTCAAATGCATCCTTGCGCCCTCTCCGCATCCTGTCATATGCGCTAAGCGCACCAGAGACTCGCTCGCCGGCATTGTTCTTGTTGCCGCCGCCGAGACGGATCCGGGTGACCTCCTCGCTGCGATCGACCTGCCGGCGCACCTCGGCAAGGATCGCCGACTGCGGCAGCGCGCCAAGCGTCGGTTCCTCTTCGCGCAGCCGATAGGCCCAGCGATCGGACGCGCCGGACGCAAACGCGGTGCGCATCTCTTCCAGCCAGAGCGCCGTATCCCATGCGGCGAGCACGCTCGTCCGTTCCCCCGATCGGCGCTGGACGGTGAGCACAAGGGCGTCGCGGCCGCCATTCTTCGCCTGCTTCTCAGCCTTGCGTGCCGCCTGCAGGCCTTCGCGCAGGTCGTCCTTGGCATGCAAAACGGCCATCCCGGCCGACAGGCTGGCCCGCGGTCCCATCATCAGCCGCTCGCGACCATCGCTGCCGCGCCAGTAGCCGTCATCGGCAAATCCGTTGACTGGCTGAAGGCCGCCGAACGCCCGCCGCAGTTCCCAGGCGCAGCAGAGCGCGGTTTCCACCGGCAGCAGCGCCAGTACGTCGTCGCCGCCGGCGTAGATCACGGTCCCCGCATGCTTCGCCACCACGTGAGGAACGACGTGAACCGCGAAGTTGGCGAGCGCTTCCGAGATCGCCGCATGCAGCGCCGGGCCGACGGGACGCCACGCGGCGAGGCCGAGTTCGCTGCCGGCAAGCACCTCGAAATAGGCGCGAGTCTGCGGATGGAGGGTTTCCCTAAGCCTCGGCGCCTTCTCACCACGCAGCCAGGCGCCGATCTCGTCCGCGTCCATCTTCAAAATGGCGTAATAGATAGGAGGCGTCGCGCCCTTCCAGTCGCTCCGTGCTTCGATGATTTTCGCCCATGTCGCATTCGGGATGCGGTCTTCGTCCTCATCGTCGTGCTGAGTCCGCCAGTGCAGCCATTGGCCGTTCCAGCGCTGGCCGCCATCGCCTCTGAACGTCTTCCAGTCTTCCATCCCGGAGCGCTTCAGCCACGTCGCGGCGGCAACGGTCCAGGTGTCGGGAATGCGGACGTCCTCGGGCTGCAGGCCCAGTTCCGCCGCGAGAAACGCCGGTGCGGCGAATCGTTTGGCGAGGGCAACGGCGCAGAACCGGTCGCGCTTGCCGAGCCGAACGCCTTCGATCTTCACTTCTTTGGCCAGCTGCCAAAAGCTCGCGCTTTCGCCGAGTCCGTTCGGCCCCATCTGCTCGTAGCTGCCGAACAGTGTGCATTTGTTGGGATATTGGCCATCGCCGGACGAGGTCGTTGCGGTCGACAACGGCACGCGCCGGATCGCCCGGCTGGCCTCCAGCAACCGCCCGGCGAATTCCACCTGCACCTGCCAGCGACCGAGGCGCTTCTCTGCCGACCTAGCCCTTGCTCCCCCCGGAAGATTCGCATCGGGAATGCAGTCGCTGAGGCTGCGTGCCGCCCCAAGGGGCGGCCATGTCGCATCGAATGAGGTGCCGCCGAGAAGCCCTGCCCAGTGGCGCTCGTCCTCCGATGAGCGAAGCGCCGGAAGGCAGGCGGTGCGAACCTCGAAAACACTTTTGATCTGGTCGTCCCACCGACCGGCCCACCCGGCGCAGAGCGAGGTGAGTTCAGGATCGAGCCGCCTTTTGACCGCATCGGCGAGTAGCTTCCATGCCGAGTTCGCCCGCTCCTCACACTGTCCGGCCAGCCGGCGGGCGTTGGCGCCGTCGTCGCCCCACGGCGCGATGGCGAAAAAGCGGTTGGGAATGCTGGGCGCTTTGCGCGCTTCCGTGTCGGGCAGGGGGACATCGCTGAGTTTCAATCTGTCACGTAGCCACAGGTCCATCAGCGGTGCTCCGCGCAGCGACGGGAAGACCAGCGCTGTCGGCCCGAGTTCTTCGATGATCGGCAACATCGCCTGGAAGGTCAGCCACGACAGGATGGCACTCCCGGTCCACAGATCGCGGACGGAGCGGGCGGCCTCTACGAACGACTGCACCGGGCCGAGCTGAAATGTCAGCAATGCGCCGTCGTTGCTGTCCATCCGGGCGGCATGCAGCCCGGCGGTGATGTCTAGGTGGTGCCAGATGGTATGATCGGGCGCGCGGGTCTCGGCCGGCAGGCGGGCGAATTGCGGCAGCCGTTCTGGCAGCAGCCGCCACAGGGCGAGAAAGCGCTTCTGTGATTCCAGGCTGCCCGTGATGCGCCCAATCTGGCGCTTCGCATCCTCTTCATCCAACGACGCTCGATAGGTCCGCGGTATCGGATCAAGCGGATGGAACACGAGCCCGGCGTAATCGACCTCCGCCGCCTTGTCGTTCGACGGCATCGTTGGCCGCTCGGCAATGGCCGCCAAGACGTCAGCCTTCTGTGCGCGTTTTCCTGCCTTTGGGTCGATCGGCCGTCCCACCGCCGCCTCGATATAGGCGGCGGTGCGCGTTTCGTGGGGACCGATCGCCAGTACTTTGTCCGGCGGATCGTGCAAGAACACGCAGAGCAAATCGTCCCACTTGTCGGCCATCCTACCCCCCAGCCGCCATGCGCAATCCTTGCGATCGCACCACCCACCGCATCGACCCTACGCTAAATGCCAGCGAGCCGCAATTCGGGTATCTCGACCCCCGCTCTCGCCACTCGTCAGGCTCTGTCTCGATTCAATCAGGCCGCGTCATTACTGCCGCGGAAGTGCGGGCTTGGCGTACAATTCATACGACCCGGTGTACAAGCTTCAATGAGGCTGCGGCATTACTGCCGCGGAAGTGCCTGTTAGCTCATCCATGCAGGCCACCTCGCCCGCGCCGCTTCAATGAGGCCGCGGCATTACTGCCGCGGAAGTGCGCGACGTCGTGGCTCAGCAGCGCGAGGCTGCGGCAAAGCTTCAATGAGGCCGCGGCATTACTGCCGCGGAAGTGCGCGACGTCGTGGCTCAGCAGCGCGAGGCTGCGGCAAAGCTTCAATGAGGCCGCGGCATTACTGCCGCGGAAGTCCGGAGAAACAAACACGTCAGCCCCCCACTACGTAACGCTTCAATGAGGCTGCGGCATTACTGCCGCGGAAGTATTCGAGAGTTCACACGTATGGGTTAAATGGGACGATGGCTTCAATGAGGCCGCGGCATTACTGCCGCGGAAGTCCGCAGCGATAGCTTCGGCGATGATGGCGGGAAGGTCGCTTCAATGAGGCCGCGGCATTACTGCCGCGGAAGTATCCCCTGTGACGCATCAAGAAGGGCGTACTCACTGCTTCAATGAGGCCGCGGCATTACTGCCGCGGAAGTAACTCATAGGAGGCACTATGCGCACGATCGTTGCACCGGCTTCAATGAGGCCGCGGCATTACTGCCGCGGAAGTACCATCATGTATTGTGCTGCGACACGGGTCCACCTTTTTGCTTCAATGAGGCCGCGGCATTACTGCCGCGGAAGTAGGTTTCGATGAACCTTCACCTTCTGGCGTATGGTCGCTTCAATGAGGCCGCGGCATTACTGCCGCGGAAGTGGTTCCGCCATCTCCTGCTCGAGCGCTCCGACCGGAGCTTCAATGAGGCCACGGCATTACTGCCGCGGAAGTGATGATGTCCAGCACTCGAATATCTGCTGGTTGTTTGCGCTTCAATGAGGCCGCGGCATTACTGCCGCGGAAGTGATTCCATTGAGCGCGCTGGTCGCTGCCCAGGCGGAGGCTTCAATGAGGCCGCGGCATTACTGCCGCGGAAGTATCGAAAGCTCAGGATTATCTTGCCAGTATGAAGCGCTTCAATGAGGCCGCGGCATTACTGCCGCGGAAGTCGACCGGGAACATCGTTGCCGGGGGTGACTTGTCGTCGGCTTCAATGAGGCCGCGGCATTACTGCCGCGGAAGTAAGCAACCTGCTGAGCAGGCTTACCATCAAGCGTGTTACGGACGCTTCAATGAGGCCGCGGCATTACTGCCGCGGAAGTTATTCGACCACCATTTCGCCGATCCTGAAGACTGGGCCGCTTCAATGAGGCCGCGGCATTACTGCCGCGGAAGTCCGCGTCTCCAGCGTCGCCAGGAAGCATGCCGAGCGTGGCTTCAATGAGGCCGCGGCATTACTGCCGCGGAAGTACCGTAAACCGACGGGTGCACAGGAAGCACCCCGATGCTTCAATGAGGCCGCGGCATTACTGCCGCGGAAGTCTACAAGCCATACGCGACGAAGGGTGCGACCAAGGTATGATGCTTCAATGAGGCCGCGGCATTACTGCCGCGGAAGTTTCATCAATCTTCATGCCATAACGAGTATTGGTTACGCTTCAATGAGGCCGCGGCATTACTGCCGCGGAAGTTCACCGCGCGTCGTGAGGAGCGTGCGGCGCGGTGACAGCTTCAATGAGGCCGCGGCATTACTGCCGCGGAAGTCGACGAACGACCGCGAATGGACGCTGCACGGCGAGAAGCTTCAATGAGGCCGCGGCATTACTGCCGCGGAAGTCGCCGCTCCGGTGCTGTCGGACGCTGCAATTACCGCGCTTCAATGAGGCCGCGGCATTACTGCCGCGGAAGTAAGTGATAGTCGACCACCTTGCGCTTGCGGTCTGCGGCTTCAATGAGGCCGCGGCATTACTGCCGCGGAAGTATTTTTGAGAGGGGGGGGGTGTATCCAGATACACCGCTTCAATGAGGCCGCGGCATTACTGCCGCGGAAGTATCCTCGATCTTCTGCGACACGGAGCGGTCGGCAGGCGGCTTCAATGAGGCCGCGGCATTACTGCCGCGGAAGTCGCGGCAAGCGCCGCATCGTCGCGGCACTGGTTCGTTCGGCTTCAATGAGGCCGCGGCATTACTGCCGCGGAAGTATGCGGTGCGGCTTGGTAGGCAGGGAACGTGTAGCGCGTGCTTCAATGAGGCCGCGGCATTACTGCCGCGGAAGTAGGAAAGCGGTCTGTCGTTCCGTCAGCTCGCCAAGGCTTCAATGAGGCCGCGGCATTACTGCCGCGGAAGTCATTGCCGTAATGGCGTATTGGAGTTGGTTTTGACCAGCTTCAATGAGGCCGCGGCATTACTGCCGCGGAAGTGCGCTTACGCAGAGAGCGGGGCCGGTGCAACTCGTAGGGCTTCAATGAGGCCGCGGCATTACTGCCGCGGAAGTGCACAGGCGATGTCTCTTATTAGCAGGGACAATGGAGCTTCAATGAGGCCGCGGCATTACTGCCGCGGAAGTGACGTGCCGAGGACAGACCAAAGGTTGCCTCCCATGTGCTTGCTTCAATGAGGCCGCGGCATTACTGCCGCGGAAGTGCTACTCGTCGCAATCAGACGAGCTAAAGAGGCTAGGATGCTTCAATGAGGCCGCGGCATTACTGCCGCGGAAGTGCCCTGACAGGTCGCCAACGTCGACGGTTTGGGTTAGCGTGCTTCAATGAGGCCGCGGCATTACTGCCGCGGAAGTGTCCGGCGGGGCCGGCAGGGCCAGCAGGGCCAGCGTTGACGCTTCAATGAGGCCGCGGCATTACTGCCGCGGAAGTGTGATATTTTTGTCAAAACATGCTAAGTTATTGATTTGCTTCAATGAGGCCGCGGCATTACTGCCGCGGAAGTCCCGCCGTCACGCCCGATTGGATACCGTTACACGGAGGCTTCAATGAGGCCGCGGCATTACTGCCGCGGAAGTAAAGATATAGAAGAACGTATTGTGAAATACAATTGTGCTTCAATGAGGCCGCGGCATTACTGCCGCGGAAGTGCCTAGCAGAGAGCCCAGCAGCGTCGCACGTGGCAGCGCTTCAATGAGGCCGCGGCATTACTGCCGCGGAAGTACGCGCGCGTTCGGCAAGCGGCGAGCGGGGTCGGAACAGCTTCAATGAGGCCGCGGCATTACTGCCGCGGAAGTGACGTCGAAATGACTACCGAAGGATGAGTGTATTTTTGGCTTCAATGAGGCCGCGGCATTACTGCCGCGGAAGTGGCGATCATAAAGCTTACGTCCGCCGCAATGATGCGCGCGCTTCAATGAGGCCGCGGCATTACTGCCGCGGAAGTGATGACGCAGGATAGGTCAGTAGCAGCAATAGCCGTCGGCTTCAATGAGGCCGCGGCATTACTGCCGCGGAAGTACCGAAATCCTGTTTGGTACACCGGTTATTCGAACAGTGACGCTTCAATGAGGCCGCGGCATTACTGCCGCGGAAGTTCATTATACAGCGTCTCTAGACGAGACATTAAATCATGCTTCAATGAGGCCGCGGCATTACTGCCGCGGAAGTGTATCGCGCATGCCGCTTAGGGGGTGGCTGGAGCTTCAATGAGGCCGCGGCATTACTGCCGCGGAAGTGGCCACCTGATAAGTGGCTGATTCCAGAGGGTACGGCAAGGGGTTTGCGAGCGCTGCAGCGATCGTACGGCGGTCAGGTCGTCACGGGCCGCTTTTGTTCTCTTCACGATTTCCAAGAACGCTGCTCCGTCAATGCCTTAGTGCCTTGCGAGCACTGCCCGGGATTTCGGCGCCACAAGAGCGCTCGCGCCGCACCGGCAAGTTGCCGATGGTCGTGGCCGGAACGATCAGACGATGATCGGCTGCCGTTCGACCGCCGCGAACACCTTGCCGAGGCTGGTCACCCGCAATTCGACTTTATCGGCATGGCCGAGATCAAGCAACAGCACGTGGTCGGCGTTGCCGTTGATCAGCTCGCTCAGCGCCGCCTGCAGCTCGACCTTGCGTTTGCGGGAAAGGCGGCACTGGAAGACCGAGAGTTGCAGCCATTCGCCGTAGCCGTTCATCAGCTTGAAGACGCGCCGCCAGCGCCGCGGCTCGGCGATATCGTAGGTGACGATGTAAAGGCGCTCGTCGTCGTTCATCGCCAGATCTCCGATCCGCTCGCCGTCCCGCTCAGCGCGTCACCAACTGCGGGTACTCGGGAATTTCGCCCAGCAGCCAGCGCCCGAGCAGCCGCGCCTGGACTTCCAGCAGCCGGCGGTAGCTGACCCGGTAACCGAAGAGCGGATGGGTGATCTCGTGCGAAAGCCGCCGTTCGAAGGCGGCGATGAAGCGCTTGCGGCCATCCGGCTTGAGGGCCACCGCGGGGCCGCAGCGCACGAAGTCGGCCGCCTGCACCTCGCCGTTGTTGATCGCCTGGATGACGGCGGAATCGGCGATCAGCGGGCGGAACGGCTCCATCAGGTCGAGGGCGAGCGCCGGGCGCCCGTAGCGCGGCTGATGATAGAAGCCGCGGTAGGGATCGAAGCCGACTGCCGACAGCGTCGCCGTGAAGGTTCGGGCGAGCAGCGCGTAGCCGAACGACAGCAGCGCGTTGACCGGGTCGGTCGGCGGACGGCGATTGCGGGTGGCGAAATCGAAGGCCGGCTCATCGCCGTCGCGCTTGAGTGCACCCGGCAAATGGCGGAAGTAGACGGCGGCGCCCGAGCCCTCGATGCCGAGCAGTTCGGGCAGGCCGCGGGCGCGCAGCGCGTGCTCGGCCTGGCGCTTGAGGTCGTCGAGCATCGCCGCCGGCGGCTCAGAGTCGCGCCAGTTGCGGCGGAGCAGGGTCCGCCCGTTCTTCAGCTTGGCGGCGACGAGGCCGCGGGCGAGGGCAAGGCACTGCGCCGCATCGAAGCTCGCCCGATACTGGGCGGTGCGCAGCTCGACGTTCTTGTGCCCGACCCCGCAGGTATGGCCGAGGAACCAGCCGCCGTAGGAATACCAGCTGACCGGGATCTCGCGGCGCATCAGCTCGTGCACCGCCGGCGTGGTAATGCTGATGTTGCCGATCAGCACCACCTGGCTGAGGTCGATCAGCCGCGCGGTGGTCGGCGCCGCATCCTCGATCTCGATCTTCAGCGTCTCCGCCTGTTTGCCGATGCGGGCGCGCTGGGCCTGGACGTAGAGCGGCAGGGCGTCGTCGCGGCCGACGGCGAGCGGGCGCGGGTTGACGGTACCGCGCTTGAGGAAATTGACCTCGTCCGGCAAACAGATGCCGACCAGCGAGCAGCGCGGGCACTTCGGGCTGTCCTCGAGCGGTGGCGGGATGTGGCGGCCGGCGGCGATCAGTCGCAGCCCTGCGATCGCCTCGCGGGTCCGTGCCCGGAGCTCGGCATCGAAGGCAACGCGCACCCGCTCGCGGCCTTCGTAGAAGTAGAGCACGCCTTCGTCGCAGCGGTAGCCCTGCTCTTCGAGGATCAGCCCCTGAACGCAGACCTGGACGCGCTCGGGATCGTAGGCGCCGCTCACCACGTGCGGGCGCTTGCCGCGCTTGTAGTCGACCGGAACGAGGGCTCCGTCCTCGCTCTCGACCACGTCGAGACGGGCGATCAGACCGAGGCGGTCCGAGGCGATGGTCAGCGAGCGTGCGTGGATGCGCTCGTCCTCGCTCAGATCCTCGGCATCGGGCAGCGCCCCCGCGGGCTTGTCGGTGCGGCGATGGTGGAGGCTACCCTCGGCGGTGTCGGCGGAGCTTGCCCACTCGCTCTGCACCCATTCGAGATAGGCCAGTCGCGGGCAGTAGACGAACTCGTTGACCATCCGCGCCGGCAGCTGCGGCAAGTCCTCCGGCAACGGCGGCGCCGGCAACGGCAACTCGGGCTGATCGTCCGGCATGTGCGTTCCCCCGAAGTGGACTGGCCCCGGTCGTGCCGCAGGTCGCGCACCTTCCCCCTCCGACGCATGTTGGACCGAACGAGGAGCGATTGTCTGTGAACGGGATGACAGTCGAGCGATTTCCCGCTATGCCGTCCACGCCCTGAGCCAAGTGGCGAAAGTGTCTTCCGTCATTTCCCCCGCCGCCAACGCCAGCACGGCGCAGGTTGCCTCGTCCTCAGGGGATGACAGGCGCAGGCCGTTGCGCGCCAGAAAGATGTAGGCCGCCATGAAGGCGGTTCGCTTGTTTCCGTCCACGAAAGGGTGGTTCCCTGCGATCCCTGCCGCGTAGGCGGCAGCCAGCGTGCACAGGTCCGTTTCGCCGTAGGCAGCGCGGTTCCTCGGCCGAGCGAGGGCTGAGGCAAGGAGCCCCGCATCGCGGACACCGGCAGCACCGCCGTGCTCCGCCAGGAGGCGGTCGTGAACGGCCTCGATGACCCTCGGATCGAGCCAGACGGGATCGTGGGTCATAACGCCTGGCCGTTACTTGGCCAGGGTGTGCAGGGTGTTGCGATACTGCGCCAGGCCGGTTTCGGCGAGCGCCATCTGCTTCTCGAATTCCGGATCGTAGGGTGTGATGCGGTAGCCGTCCGGCGTCTCGATCAGGAACAGCCGGTCCCCCTCTTCGACGCGCAGCTTCGCCAGCGCCTCACGCGGCAGCACCGCGCCCAGTGAGTTGCCGACCTTGCGGTTCTTCACTTCGATCATCGTTACCAGCCCAAACGTTATAACGGTTGTGGTAACTTACCGCATCGAGAGGGCGATGGCGACGGGGTTGGAGCGGCCGAAAGGTGGCTTTCTCGCTCTCGATGAACTCGGCGCAGGCGATCGCAGTTATTCCGCGGCACTGATCCGCGGCCTGATTGACGGGCGTGGCTGGCGGGACGGGCGTGGCCGGCAGATCAGAGGCACGATGTTTCGTGATCCGTGAAGCCGGTCACGTTGATGCCGAGCGCGGTTATGGTAAGCAGGGCTCCATGTGGGGGGTTTTGGTGCGTGTTGAGCAGCGCGCGAAGCCTGATCGGGGGCACGCAGATTGACGGATCGACTTCACGCCAAGCGTCTCCGCTCGCCCGTTGGCGGCGCCACGGTCGCGCATGTGCCGCTGGCACCGAGCGAAGTGGGGCCGCGACGACGGGTTCTTCAGGAGGGGAGCAGGCATGCAGCTTGACATCGGAACACTTCGGGAGGCGGTCGCGACAAAGGCGGCGCTGCGCCGGCGGCAGCGGCTGCAGCCGGTGGGGGGACAAGGCGACAAGATTTTCCCACCGACCTATCCGGGGGAAGGCCGCAATGCCCAGCCGCGCCACGTCTACGAACGCCGCCGGCTGAACGGCTCCGAGGCGTGGTGCGTGCTGGTGGACAGCGTGCAGTCGCAGGCGAACCGGCTGGAGGAGTGTCTGCTGGCGGCGATTGGCGAGGGACTGCCTGTCCCCCACGTCGTCGTCGACTTCACTGCGGCCAAGCTCGACGGCATCACGCGGATCACCTCGCTCGACGCGCCGCACCGGGTCTATGATGCAATCCTGCGCGACAGCCTGCTCGGCAGCGAGCCGTTCATGAAGAGCGCCGTGGGTCAGCGCCTGACCAAGGCGAAGGCGGAAGACGCCTCGGCGCTGCTGGAGATCTCGCCCACGGCGCTGCTTTTCGGCGCGTGGCACTCGACCGGCGAGGGCGGGGGCTTAGGCGCGAAGTTCGCCCGCTGCCTCGTCTCCGAAATCATCGCCATCGATGTCCCGGTTGAAGAGGGGTTAGTCAACCAGCGCACCGGCGAGATGGAAATGTGTACCGCGGGTCGCCGCACTGGCAGCCGGATCGATCCCTTGGGCGTGCTGAGGAAGGTCGACGTCTTCAAGGGCGACAGTGGGTGGGCCACGACCGAGGGCGCCGCTGGGAAGAATGCGAAAAAGGTCAGGCCCTCGGAGATCAATCACGGCAACATCGCTCCCTCGGTTCAGCCGCTCGGTATCACCTGCGACTCTCTTGAACACTCTTTCGTCCTGAGCTTCGCGGCGTTGCGCCGGCTGCGCTTCGGGGAGGCTCCCGATAAGGACGTGGCCGGACGGACGCTACTCGCCGCACTCGGCCTACTCGCTCTTACCGAGCAGGATGCGCGCGGCTATGCCTTGCGCTCGCGCTGCGATCTGGTTTGCGATGGCCAGGCGCCGCTGAACGTGGTGGCTGCCGATGGCACGACGGAGCCCATCGAGATCGGCCATTCGGATGCCCGCGCGCTCTACGAAGCCGCCGTGATGGCAGCCAGGGGTGCGGGCTTCGCAATCTCCGCGGAGCCGCTCCGCCTGACGCCGCAGGAGAAGCTCGTCGACATCGTCCGCCAGAGCCAGAGGCTGGCGCTCGCCGGCGAAGGTGGCGAGGAAGGCGGCGCAGACACCAAATGAGCCTCGTCCTCGAGATCGAGTTCCTGTCGGGCGTTTCGTTCGCGGCCATCGGGCCCGAGAGCGACGCGCCGGACTGGCCGCCGCAGCCCGACCGCATCTTCTCGGCGCTGGTCGCCGCCTGGGCTGCCCGCGGCAAGGAGCAGGCGGAAGCAGAAGCGCTCGAATGGCTGGAAGTTCTGCCGCCGCCGAAGCTGTGTGCCTCCGCTGCGACACCGCGTACGGCGCCTTCGGTTTTCGTGCCGCCGAACGATCCGCGCAGCGACAAGGGCAAGCATGCGAAAGGCGTATTGCCGGCGCTGCGCAGCCGCCAGCCGCGCCGTTTTCCCGCCGCGCGCCCCGACGATCCGGTCGTTCGCCTGCGCTGGGAAGTCGAGCCGCCGGAGGCTGTGTTCAGCGCACTGCAGCGGCTGGCCGGCGACACCGCCTATGTCGGCCATTCGGCGAGCCTCACCCGCTGCTGGTTTTGGCGCGGCGACGAGCCGGCGGCCGGGGCTTCGGCTGATCCCGCACAGCCCCGGCGCAGGGTCTACGGCGGCCGGCTGGCGGAGTTGCGGCGTGCCTTCGCGGCCGGGCGGCGCCCTTCCTTCGGCCCGCCGGTGACGCAGGAGCGGCCGGAACAAGCGCTTAGCAGGACCGTGTTCGCCGAGCGCTGGATGATCCTCGAACATCTCGACGGGGAAATGCCGGACTTGCGGGCCAGCGCGCTCGTCGCCAAGGCGATCCGCGATGCGTTGCTCAGCGGCTACCGGCAGATTGGCCTGGAAGACGCGATCCCGGAGGCGATCAGCGGTCATGCGGCCGACGGCGCGCCTGCGCTCGCCCCGCATCTCGCGGTCGTGCCCCTGCCCTTCGTCGGCTTCCCCTATGCGGACGGGCACGTCATGGGCTTTGCACTCGTCCCGCCGCAGGACGGTGCAATCCTCGACGACCAGGCCTTCCGCCGCGCAATGCGGGCGATCGCGCCGATCGAGAACCGGCACCAGCGGCGGGTGATGACGATCAAACCGCGGGAAGGAGCGCCATACGGTCACGGCTTCGAGGTCCTTCTGTCGCCGACCATCGAGCCGCCCGCCGGTAAGCGCTCGCTCGATCCATTGCTCTACACCCGTCCCGCGCGCATCTTCGCAACGGTCACGCCGATTGCCCTCGACCGCCACCTGAAGGAAAGCGGCGTGGCCCGCGAGGCCGAGATCCAGGCGCAGATCGCTGCCGCCTGCCGCAATATCGGACTTCCCGAGCCGGACGAGATCGTCGCCGACAAGCATTCGGCTTTCGAAGGGGCGCCGTCCGCCTATCCGTCAGGGTTCTCGCCGGCCTGGATGCGCTGGCGCCTGCCGCCCGTGCTCGCCAGCCGCCAACTCACTCACGCCATCGTTCGCTTCAGCGAACCCGTCCGTGGCTCGGTCATCCTCGGCGCCGGGCGCTTCGTAGGTCTCGGACTGTGCCGCCCGCTCGATACGGAGGGCCGATGACACTGTCGGCGAACGATTTCGGCGCGTTCTTTAGCGAGGTCTACGGTTACCTGCCATTTCCGTGGCAGGAACGGCTGCTGCGGCAGGTTGCGGGTGCGGATCAGGGCGCTTGGCCGAAGGTGCTCGATCTGCCGACCAGCTCGGGTAAGACGGCGGCGATCGACATCGCCGTGTTCCATCTCGCGCTGGAGGCCGATCGAGGCTCCGCGCGGCGCGCGCCGGTCCGCATCGCTTTCGTGGTTGACCGCCGGCTGGTCGTCGACGATGCCTTTCTGCGCGCGGCAAAGCTTGCGAAGGCGCTCTGCGCTCCCTCCGGCCCGGTGACCGCACGCGTAGCGGAACGGCTGAAAGGTCTTGCCGGCGAGGGGCCGCCGCTGATCGCGCGCCGGCTGCGCGGCGGCATTCCGCGCGAGAGAGACTGGGCGCGAACACCCTCGCAGCCGACGGTCCTTTGCTCCACCGTCGATCAGATCGGCTCTCGTCTGCTGTTCCGCGGCTACGGCGTCAGCGACTCGATGAAGCCGGTGGATGCCGGGCTGATCGGCGCCGACTGCCTGATCCTGCTCGATGAGGCGCATCTCGCCGAGCCGTTCCGGCAGACACTCGCCTGGGTAGAGATGTACAAGGGGCCGAACTGGCGGGAAAACGAGCGCGCCGCACCGTGGGGCGTAGCCCTGCTTACCGCGACACCGGGCGAGGCGCCTGGCGATTTCGGATTGAACGACGATGACCGATCGAACCCGACGCTGAAGAAGCGCCTGAGCGCGTCCAAGCCCGCCCGCCTCGTCGACATGGCGAAAGGCAAGGCCAGCGCGGAAGGGCTGGTTGAAGCGCCGGACAACGACGCGGATACCGACGAGGTCGAGACAGGACGCCGCACCGCGGTCATCGCGGCGCAAGTCCAGGCGGCGGTGCAGCATTCCTACGGATTCGGGTCTGATCACAAATTCCCGGCAGTCGGCGTCGTGGTCAACCGGGTGGCGCGGGCCAGGGCGGTGTTTGAGGTGCTGAGAAAGACTCTCGGTGAGGAAGAAGCGAACCTGATCCTGCTTATCGGTCCGGCCCGTCCGGTTGATCGCGATGAACTCGCCGACAAGGAACTGGCGCCGATCCGTACCGGCGAAGCGCGCACGCTCGACAAGCCCCTGATTCTGGTCGCCACGCAGTGCATCGAGTCTGGCGTCGACATCGATCTCGACGCGCTGATCACCGAAGCGGCACCGCTGGACGCGCTGCGCCAGCGCTTCGGCCGTCTCAACCGTGCCGGACGCGCCATCACACCCTACGCCGCGGTGATCGCCTTCAAGAGTGATCTCGGCAGGAACGACCCCATCTACGACAGCGCGATCAAGGCGAGTTGGGAGCGTCTGGTCAAGGCGTCCGTCAAACGCGGCGGTGAACCGACCATTGATTTCGGGTTCAACGCCTTTGCCGATGCCGTCGCAATGACGCCCGATACGCTCGCACGCAAAGACGACGCTCCGGTTCTGCTCCCCGCGCATCTCGACCTGTTGAGCCAGACGGCGCCGATTCCTGCGGCCGATCCGGAGGTTGCGCTCTATCTGCACGGTGCCGAGCGGCAGTCGGACTCGATCACCGTCGTCTGGCGCGCCGACATCGAACCCGGCATGCAAGAAGACGAAAATGTTCGCCGTCTGCTGACCCTCGTTCCGCCGCGCTCGGGCGAAGCGATCGAGCTGCCCATCTGGGCGGTGCGTCGATGGTTGTCGGGAAAGGGCGCCCAGGGATCCCTCGCCGATGTCGCAGGCGCCAGTCCCGAGGACGAAGAGCGCGGGGGCGTCCGCGGCGGCAAGGGTCGCGTTTTCCGATGGAAGGGGAATACCGAACAGTCCCGCTGGATCAGGTCCGGGGAGCTTCAACCAGGCGACGCGATCATCGTTCCGGCGTCCTACGGTGGGGTCGACGAATTCGGCTGGAACCCGATGCTCCATTCCGAGCAGGCGAAGGATGTCGCGCGGAAAGCGGCCGAACCGTTCGTCAGACGCTCATTCGCCGTGCGGATCGCGCCGGGCCTGCTCGGCGAGACGGTCAGCGCCGAAGCACTCGCCGACGCCCTGGCTGGCGCAGCATCCCAGCGTTGGAAAGACCTGCGGAACGCGCTGCAGACTGTCGCCCTGCCATCGGACATCCAGGCAGAGCTCGCGAGGTTTGAGCAAGCTAAGGGCAAGACTGGCAGGGTGGACCCTTACCTCGATCTCTATGGTGAGGACGAAGAGGGGAGACCACGCGGCGTTGTCTTCGTCGCCCCGTTCGGCATCGACAATGAACAAAGTCAGACGCGCGAAGAGGAAGGCGTCACGAATTCGACCGAGGACGACGCGGCAGGCTCAACCCCGGGCTACACGCTCACCCTCGCCGAGCACAGCAGAGATGTGGAGAAAAAGGCCGGAGAATTCGCTAGGGCCGCGGGTCTTTCTGAGGATCACGTCAAGGATCTGGAAGTTGCCGGGTTCCTGCACGACGCGGGCAAGGCCGATCTGCGGTTCCAGGCGTGGCTGAACTACGGTGATCCGCTCGGGCCCGATCTCGATTCCCCCGAAATGATCCTTGCCAAGTCCGCCCGCTCTTTGCCGCGCGCGGCGCGCGTCGCCTCCGGCCTGCCGGAGCGCTGGCGACACGAGGCGCTGTCCGTGCGGCTGGCGCCGTTGATCGGCCGCTTTGCCGATGCTGATGATCCCGAGCTCGTGCTCTGGGTGCTCGGCACCCACCACGGCTACGGCCGCCCTCTGTTCCCGCACAGCGATCCGAAGGACGCCGAGACGCGAGCGATGCCGGACGTTCTCGGCATGCCGGCGGAGCTGCCGCCCGGTTCTGGACCTCAGTCGCTGGCGTTCGACTGGAACGCGCTCGACTGGCCGTCGCTTTTCGTCCGCCTCAAGCAGCGCTACGGCGTCTGGGAACTGGCGCGCATGGAGGCGATCCTGCGGCTTGCCGATCACCGTGCATCGGAGAAACGGGCTGCCGAGGCCATGTCATGACCGTCGGATCGTCGCACAGGCTCGAAGGGCTCGAGCCGGACAACCTGCTCGCCTTCCTGGCACTGCTCGGGTTGCTCAGGGCACTGGAGATTGCCAGACCAGAATGGTGCCCGCGTGCCTATTGGGATCTACAAAATGCGCCCATTCGCCCCGTATTAACCACAGGTCATCAAACTACTTATGAGGAAATCGGCATTGCTGCTTTGAACGGACTAGCGATCCTGAGAAAGGCATTGTGGCCGTTTAGTTGGCCCAGATCAAAAGATGGAAGCGCAAAAAAAACCGCACTTTTCTCAAAAGCATCACGTCAACAAGCGTTGGCCAAGCGCTGTGTTTTGGCAGCGAATCGCTGTCGACTTGGAGCGGCGGATCACTTGGTATGGCAGTTAAGGTGCGATTTGATATCTGCTTCAGGGGCAGGTGTCCGTGATCGAAAAAATCCCAAGAAAAAAAATTCTTACATAACACCACTAAAGTTGCCGAGCGGTCAAATGACCTTCATCGGCGCACAATACGATCTATTAGGAAAATGCAAAGAACATGATATCATAAAGTGTCTATTTAACACTTGGTCATATGACTACAAAGGCAATTCTCTGCGTTTTTCCCCTGACGAAGCTAGACGCTATGCCTATAGAGGAGCCGATCCGTCGCCAGAAGGGTCACGTACAGAACTTGGCGCGAGCGCTCTTGGAAGCTTTGGCCTACTAGCGTTTACAATTTGTGAACGCGTTGATTCGTGGGAGATGATTGCCTATAGAGGAACAAGGAGTGAGGGAAGCATAATTATCCCCATATGGGGCGATAACGCTGGTTCAGGAACATCAAGGCATGGTATAGATGCAATGCTAAGAGCTATTGAGCATGAATCACGAGGAAAATACAGCGCTTGCAACTTTTCTACCATGCTCTCAACTGCGCGGCGATACGTACTAGATCCTACTCAAGGGGATTATGGGAACATCAGTCGGGCGCTATTATCTCGACTGGATCATGAGTAAACGGCACTTTACCGAATTGCTTGTCGGTGCTTTGGTCGGGACCTTTTGTGTCTTTCACCACGCATTGTCACCACTTGCCGCGCCAGTGTCGCTGAATTCTCGCTGGCGTGGCCGATCTGGCGTGAATCGGCGACGCTCCGCCCAATCTGCGCGATGATGACGCATCCGCAACTGAGGGAGCCCGGCGCTCTCTCGTACCTCGGCGTCGATCACGTCCGCGTCGCTCGACGCATTTCCATCGGCAAATTCATGAACTTCGCCTCTGCCCATCCCGCGGCTTGAAGTCCGGCCACCGAGGATCGCGAGTCTCGCGTCGCGGGTTAACTTGGCCCGGCCGGATGCAACGTGACTGAGAAACCGGAGTGCAGGGCGACCACAACGGATCGACGCTTTCCTAAGCGCTTGAGGTATGGGTTCGAACGGTCGTCTCCCACTTGAAAGGAATATTCGTAACGATGCTCGAACCCCATCCGAACCGCGCGCTCGCGCATCTCAGACGAAAATTTCGCAGGATCCCCGGGCTTGTCCACTGCTCGATCCTCTCAAAGGGAAGAGCCTCCGGCAAACCCGGGGCGGTTTAATGGTGTATCGCGCCGAGCGTGCGATCGCCGGGTGCATCGGCGCTCGATGATAACATGAACATTTCACTCGGTACGTGGCCGGCAGTCTGCCACGATGGTCATTGCGTGAGACGGGGGGCTGGCCAGCAGGGGGCGTACGGGCAGCACGCGAACACCTTTTCGGTATCTGTCACCCGCTCTCGACGTATGCGATCTCGACCGCGAGGCCGACTTGGTTCGGCGCCGGCACCTGAATCTTGGGGAGAGGAGCACGGACGATGGGCAGCAGACTGCGCACGATACTCGCCGCAACCCTGCTGGTGACGGCCACCACGGCCGCGGCGGCCGACCCAGAGTGGATCAAGCAGTTCGGGACGTACGAAGTAGATGGGGCTACCGGGATCGCGACCGGGCCGGACGGCCGGGTGCACGTCGTCGGCGACACCTACGGGCATTTCGGCGCATACAAGGGCGGACACGACGCCTTCGTCATCACCTTCGATCGCGACGGCCGCGAGCTGTGGCGCCACCAGCTGGGCACAGCCGAGGATGATGGTGTCACGGGCGTCGCCACCGACGCGGACGGTAACGTCTATGTGGTGGGCTGGACCAGCGAGCCGCGGCCGGGCAACAGTGTCGGCGCAGGGGACGTCTTTTTGATCAAGTACGGGCCGAACGGGCCGCAGTAGCGGCGCGCCTTAGCCGTCCGTTGACGATGTGTCTGTTGTGATCATGTCGGGTTGACGGTGGCGGCGACGACGAGGAGGCCGAAGTCGCCACCGCCGTCCGAGTCGGGGACAGCGACGAGGAGCGTCGTCAGGATTTCCTCGCGGCAAACGACGAACGGCCGCACCCGGCCGTGGGCTGCGGCCTCCTTCGGAGTTCCGGCGCCGATCGGCAAGCGCATCAGGATGCCGAGGCTGAGGCCGGCGACGTGGATCAGGTGGCGCTTGTGGACAGTTTCCCGGCGGCGCCGCCAGGTCCGGTGCATACCGCCGCGTTCGAGAGTGTGAGCGAACGACCGCTCGACGATCTCGGCCCGTTTTCGCATTCCTGCCTTGCCGACCGCAGTGCGCGGGGGTGCGGTTGGGGTAGACGGCGTCTATATTACTTGGTCAAACCTGCCGGCCGAGCAGACGCGATTCATCGTCCGCAGCCATTGGCGCGTGGAAAACAGCCTTCACTGGGTCACGGACATGGTGTTCACAGACGACGAGTGCCGGGTCCGGACCGAAAACGCCCCGGCCAGCTTCACCACCCTGAAACACATGGCCCACATCCTCTTCCGAAAGGCCAAAAGCTGGGACACCCTGCGCCTCCGACGCAGAGTCGCCGCATGCCACGACGAATTCCTCGCAAGCCTCGTCACCGCATGAGTCCTTCATCCGATTCCCCTGGGGTGCAGGATAATCTCCCTTGACGGCTGATAACAACAACTGGTACGTTTGGGTTAAGACGTTGTTGGTGCGACGCCGCCGCGGGGAAACCTTCGGCGGCGTCGCCCGTTTTGGGCATTGATCGCCCCCGTCTTGCGAATAAGGAACTCCTTGGCCCCGAGCCACACGGGGCGGCTGGGCGCGGCATATCGCTGCCCGAGGCGATGCAGGACTCGGATGGCATCGCCCACAGTCGATTTTCCTTTGCGTCGATCCGGCTGCTGCGAGAGCCACCGGTCAAAGGCGAGGCGCAGGCGATTTTCGATGGGCTGGCGGAAAATTTCGAAATCTATCGTAAGCTCGGCCGCGCCGACGGCATCGGCCACGTCGGTGAATGCGTTCACAACGCTGCCGCAGGCAGAGAACGTCGCCGAAGTCCGCGCTCGCTACGATCCTAATCCAGGTGGACGTTGCCACAGGGCCGGCGGGTGGATCGGCTTGCCACCGGCTCTGGGGACAAGACGGCGCGGCTGCAGCCGTATGGCCAGCGACTCGTCGATCTCGCCTGCGCCCGCGTCCACGATCTGCCGCTTTTAGAACTCGGCAAGCAGAACTTCGGCATCGAAAACGAATGGTGGACGCCCGAGGTCTCGGCCGCGCTGCGCGCCAAGCTGGGCCTGGACATGCCCCCGCTGATCTCGTTACCGTCCACTGATGTCCGCTTCCGGCCAACACCGCGATGTTCCTTCTGGCGAACCTGCGTTGATCCGGCGGCCGCCCAGCCGGGGCGGCGGTGTCGATCCGATCGTCCGGGCGAGCGTTACTGGCAAATACCCCCTATAGTTGTAAAATAGAAAATGCTATCGTCCTGTCCGATGGCGGCAAAGGTATGTTTATGACTGAACAGACTGTTTTACAGATTTCAGCGGCATGGACGGAGTATATGCGTTATCATGGGATGCAAAACACCCTCGGCAGCATTAAGAGAGATCCAATATGCCCATACTATGGTTGAGAGATGCTTAGCCGGGAACGCCTCTATACTTTCGGGGATCTGCGCGCCCAGGTGCCGCTGTCTGAGGAGACGCTGCGCAGTGTCCTAACCGAACTTGGCTTCGCGCGGCCGGGGCGGCGCGGCAAGTGGCTGTTCACCAGCGAGCAGGTCGAGCAAGTGAGGGAGGCGGTCACGTGTCGGACGGTATCATCGTCTGGCCGCCGGGTGAAAGATGGGCCAACGATCCCCAAAGACGCAACAAGTGGTGCGTCATTCGCGTCCCCATCGGCCGCCGCGGCAGGGAAAAGGTGCTCAAGGGCGTCACCGATCCCGAAGAGGCACGATCCATTGCTCGAGAGTATCTTGCAGCGGCGTCGGCAGTCACGGCAGACGAGCACGACGACAAAATTGCCGAGCGAGGGTTGATGCCGCGGAATTTCAAGGAATTGGCTGCGCTCTATGTCAATGCCAAGGACTTGTCCGGGTACGATCACCGATTGCTGGAAGCAATGTCCGAATGTTGGGTGGCGACGGTCCAGCAGCGCGTCGGCGATCTACCATTGGCGGAGCTGACGCCGGCGCTGGGTCAGATCGCCGCTGCGGCGATGAAGCCGGGGCGGACGGCCCGCGCCAAGAACCGGGCGGTGATCCATCCCTATATGGCGGCGCTGCATTGGGCTGGGCGCCAACAATGGCTCCCGCGCATGTACACCGAAGCACTGCCCGAGGTAGACCGGCGGACGCGACGGCCACGGGCCGACGATACCGAGCGTCCCCTGGAGGCGGTGCGCGATGCTCGCCCGAACAAGTACATGAGCCGCGCCGACAAGGAAGACCATCGTTACCGCTATCTGCTGCTGTTGGTGTTGTTCCGCCAAGGATGGCGCATCAGCGAGACTCTACGCCCGGACTGGTCGCGCATCGATCTTGTGGCTGGGGAGTTCATCGGCTTTGAGTGCGATAAAGGGGATGCCGAGAAGACGTTGGACATGCATCCCGATGTCTACGAGGCGCTTGTCAGCCTGCCGAAAGGCGATCCCGAGCGCGCTGCCCGCGAGGTATCTGCTCACCCCCCTGGCTATAAAGCTGCGGGCGTGGTCTGGAAGGTGCCGGCGAGGAGTTGGGCGATGGCTTGCCGGGCGGTTTGGCCGTGGAGCCCTGCGGTGCTGGTGACGGATCGGTATCCGGCGTGGATGTGCGCCCCATTCGAGCGAAAGCCGCCGGTGACCTTGCGGAACACGACGGACGGACGGATTTCTCGCTCGCAGGCGTTGTTGGTGGCTGGCACGTCTGGGTCTTCGAGGAAGACGAAGAACGTCGTCCGCCACGCCTTGACTGCGGTTTGCAGCTCGCGGCCGGCGGGATGCGCCGCGGGTGTGGCCACGAGCGCATCGAGGCGGCGTTCGGCGCGGTCGTGATAGGTGGCGAGGGTCGCCGGCCGCAGGGCATCTCGCCGTCGGCCGATGCGGATCGCCCAGCGCAGCAGATCGCGCAGCCGGGGCGCGAAGACGGTATCGCCGCAGTCGATGGCATACTGGACGTCACGCAGGAGGTGGGCGAGACAGACCTGATGCGCGGGCGCCAGATCCTGCTGGCCGGCGTAGCGGTCGGACACCCAGACCGCCGGCCGGTGCTCGCCCAGCACCTCTTCGGCGACCGCTTTCGCCCGGCGGGGTGCGATCTGGTGCAGCACCGCCTTGGTGGTGACGAACACCCAATGCCAGTGGGTGGCGCCGTCGATGCGGGCGGTGGTCTCGTCCGAGGCGATCACCCGGGCGGCCAGCAGCCTTTCCTGATCGCGGCGCACGCCGCCGTCATCGCTGTTTCAGCGCGGCGGAAGGCGTTGGCGATGGCACCCTCGGAGATCACCAGCCCGAACAGCTCCGCCATCATCCGCGCCAGCCGCTCGAAACCGACATGATGGCTGTGGTGCAGATACAAAAGCAGCGCCTGGATTGACGCCCAAAAGGGTGTTCCCAGCGGCATGCCGTCCGGCGGGGCGGCGCGGAAACGGCGGCCGCAGGCAGCACAGCGCCCGCCGAACAGCTCAACACGGGTCACCACCGGTGCGATTGGCGGGATGTCGATGTGATCGTAGCGATGGCGGCAGATCTGCCTCTGGCCCGAAACGTCGGCGGCACAATGCGGACACGTGGTGGCCAGCCGCTTGATCGTCTCGTCCGGCACCTCGCTCAGCGACCGCGCCGAGCCCGGACGCGAGGGCCGCAGCTTGCGCCGCTCGCCATGCTTCTTGTCCCCGCTTCCGCCCGGCTTGCGGTCCTGCGACGGCGGCGTGTGGCTGTTCCGTGACGTCTTCTTCGGTCGCGCCAGCAGCGCCTCGAGTTCCGTAATCCGCGCCGCCTGACGTTCGATCAGCGCTGCCTGCTCGGAAAGCAGCGCGTCCTTCTCATCGTCGCTCAAGCGGTATCGGAACGGCAGAGTCATCCATACCTTGACTCACATCCAGCCCGACCCCGCAACCCAAAAATCGCCAACCACCTGAGCAGATACCCCGCGAGAGGCACGGGCGGGTCTTCCCGTGGCTCAACCGCAGCAATGTCTATCGATGGCTGAAACCCTGGTGCAAAAGCATCGGTGTCGCATTCACGCCCCATATGGCGCGCGTCGAATTCGCGTCGCGCTTGAGCGAAGGCGGGCAAAGTCACACGGTGATCGCCGATGTTGGGACTTGGACCGACATCCGGGTGGTGGCGCGCTACACCCGGACCGACCGGTGTGCGCGCCGCGATGCCCTGCTGTTGGCGTCTTCTCCACCGGGCCAAAACGAGCAAGACCCGGCCTGCCGGGTGGGAAACGCCGCTGGAACCGATGGTAAATGACTTTTATGTATTGATATCAAAAAGATACGACTACAATGGCATTGCGGAGGTCAGGGGTTCGACCCCCCTCGGCTCCACCAATCAAAACAAAGCGTACGGAACGCTCCCGACTGAACCGCCCCGGGTTTCCCGGAGGCGGGTTGGTTCGAGTCCTACGCCGCCACGGCGCGGGGCTCCATTTCGGCGGAGAACTTTGCTTCGGCCTCGGCTGACGGGGTGTTGTCGATCGGCTCGAGCAGGCGGCGGTGGTTGAACCAGTCCACCCACTCGAGCGTAGCGATCTCGATGGCCTCGAGGCTGCGCCATGGGCCGAGACGGCGGATAACCTCGGTCTTGAACAGCCCGATCACCGTTTCGGCGAGCACGTTGTCGTAGCTGTCGCCGACGCTGCCCACCGAGGGCGCGATACCAGCGTCGCCGAGGCGCTCGGTGTACCGAATGGGCAGGGATTGCGAGCCGCGGATGCCCTTCTGTTTGTCAAGTGGCGATCTGCGCCTGATTGATCTCCTGCCTTCTTTGGCGGATGAGGGAGAAGATTTCTCGCGCGATGTAGCGCTTGAGGCACCGAATGGCCTCGAGCTTGGAATGGCCCTCGGCGATACGCTTTGCGATATAGCTTTTGGTGCGGGGGTGTCGGTGCG
Organism: Rhodospirillales bacterium; assembly: GCA_016712595.1. Classification (NCBI taxonomy): domain Bacteria; kingdom Pseudomonadati; phylum Pseudomonadota; class Alphaproteobacteria; order Rhodospirillales; species Rhodospirillales bacterium. The sequence continues at coordinate 56,841 of JADJQT010000002.1, read as the reverse complement.
AAGCCGTCCGATGGCGATGATGTGGAGTGCGCTGTTGGCTGCCCTGTCGCCGCCACGGTTGAGGCGATGGCGCGTTGTCTTGCCGGAAGAGGCTGGGACCGGGCTCACGCCGCAGAGTGCAGCGAAGCTTGCTTCGGACTGCAGGCGCTCGGAGTTGTCGCCGGCGGTGAGGAGGAGCTGCGCGGCGGACGCGTGACCGATGGAATTCCGTGTCACCAGGGCGGGAGCAAGCTCGTCGACGATGGCGGCGATCATGGCATCGAGGTCGGCGATCTCGTCGTGAAGTTCGAGATATCGGCGAGCGAGAGACTTGAGCGCGATCCGATAGGCAGTTGCCACATTGCGGTAGTCAGTCATGTCCGGGCGCCAGGCCGCCAGCGTTCTGATGAGTTGCATGCGGGTCAGCTTGCGCAGCGTGTCCCGCAGCTCGTCGGGCGCACAGACGACCGTGTTGTGGATCATCTGCAGCGCGACGCGCCGGGCGGCAACCGCCGTCTTCCGGCAGGCTTTGAGGACACGCAGGGACTCGATCATGCCGTCACGGGTCTTGGGGGTGACGGTGCGCTTGTCGGTGAAGGCGGCATGGGCGGCATTCTGCGCATCAAGATCGTCGTTCTTGCCGCGCTTGCGACGATCGCCGCTGTCTGGTGTCGTGACCTCCAGGACCTCGACGCCGGCATTCTGCAGGTAGCGAAGAAGTCCCGCGCCGTAGGTGCCTGTTGCCTCGACGCCGACCCGCCGAAGCTGGCCGAAAGAACGCATCCAGGCGAGCATCTGCTTGTAGCCGTGCCGGGTCGTTGGGAAGCACTGGCCGCCGAGAACCCGGCTATGTTCGTCGACGACGGCGGCGACATGGAGATCCTTGTGTGTCTCGACGCCGCCGACGACGAAGCCGTTGGTGGCGCTTTGCTCGACATGCATGGCAGAACTCCGGAGGGAGAATGTAATGGCGATTCCGCCAACACCGAATGCCTGGACAGGATAGTAACGCGACAGAACGTCAGGCCCTTCTCGGGTCACATGCATCGGCAAGGCGAACCTCGCCGCCAGGTGTTCCCGAGCGGCCGACAAATCCGGGGAAAGACACGGATGGCGGTCGATCGGAGTGCGGGTCAGGCCGCACCGAGGCACCTTGCGGCACCAGCCATCCTAAACGGTCGATCGCTGTGAGGGTCAGGCCGCCCAGGAACAGCTGGCCGGTGCACACTTACTGTCGGAGTGATGAATCAATCCGCCGCCGCTCGCGGGCCGTCGAGCATGGATCGCCTGCTCCAGGGCGTCGAGCACGAAGCTCGCTTCGGCGCTCTCCGACACCCGCCAGCCGACGTTGCGGCGAGCGTAGGCAGCGATGACGAAGGCGGCGTAGACGACGCCCGCCCAGATAGCGACATACGTGAAGTCGGAGACTTACAGCCGGTTCGGTGCCGGCGCCTGGAAGTCCCGGTTCACCCGGTCGAGCGGACAGGGGACGGCCTTGTCGCTGATCGTGGTTCTCACGGATTTTCTTCAAACAATCCCTTGCAGACCCATCTGGCGCATCAGCCGGGCGACGGTGCAGTGCGCCACATCGATCCCTTCGCGGGCGAGCTGCCGCCAGATCTTGCGCACCCCGTAAACCCGGAAGTTCTCCGCCCAGACCCGACGGATTTCGACGCGCTGAGCGACGTCACGACGCACCCGCGGCGGCGCTTTCGACGGATCGGCCCGCCAGGCGGCGTGGGCGCGGTAGGTGGACGGGGCGATCGGCAACTCCCGGCAGATGGGCTCGTGTGTGGACGCCCTCGTGGTGTCAAGCAATTCTCGGGTCGCGTTCGGAGCGTGTGGTCAGGTGCGGTCGTGTGTCCGGCCTCGTGATGCGGCCTTCGAACGCCGCGGGCCCGTATGGAGATATGCAGGTCGGATCCATTTCGACCCCGCGCGCTCGAGGCGCCTGAGCCGTTTTGCTGGGTTTTCCGACCCGATCTCGTGACCGTTCGCCCTTACGCTTCCCTCGCCCTGCTCACACCTCCGACGTCATCCCGGCCGCCGATCGCTCACGCGACGGTCGCCGGAACTCGGTAGCCTCGTTCTTGCTCATCATGGCCCACGCCATCCTGGCCATGCGGTTGGCCAGCGCGACGGCGACCAGCATGCGCGGCTTCTTCGCCATCATGCGCGCCAACCACGATCCCTCCGGCGCCCCTTTGCGGGCTGCCCATCGCACGACGGCGACTGCGCCCGTGATCAGAAGCCGGCGGATATCCCTTTGCCCCATGCGCGTGATCCTGCCCAGGCGCTCTCGACCGCCGGTCGAATGCTGCCGCGGGGTGAGCCCCAACCAAGCCGCGAAGTCCCGTCCCTTGGCGAACACTTCCGGAGCGGGGGCAAAGGTGACGAGCGCCGTCGCTGTGATCACGCCGATGCCGGGCATGGTCATCAACCGTGCCACCGCCTCGTCCTGCGCCGCGCGTTCGCGGATCTCCTTGTCGAGCGTATCTATACGCGTGGAGAGGTCGTCGATTTGAGCGAGTAGTACGCGTGCCAGTTCGACCACGGCATCCGGCAGCACATCCTCCTCGCCCTCGATGAGCGCCGTGAGGAGGCCGACATGGGCGACGCCGGTCGGTGCCACGACGCCGAACTCGGCCAAGTGACCGCGCAAGGCGTTGATCGCCTGGGTACGCTGCCGCACGAAGAGATCCCGCGTCCGGTAGACCATTGCCGACGCCTGCTGTGCCTCGGTCCTGACCGCGACGAACCGCATCGTCGCGCGCGCTGCCGCTTCGGCTATAGCCTCGGCATCGGTCGCATCGCTCTTCTACCTCTTCACGAACGGCTTCACGTAGGCCGGCGGGATCAGCTTCACGGTGTGCCCGAACTCTCCGATCGCGCGTGCCCAGTAATGGGCGCTGGCGCAGGCCTCCATCGCGACTGTGCAGACCGGCCGCTCCGCGAAGAAGGACAAGACTTGCCCGCGCCGCAGCTTGCGCCGGAAGACGACCGAGCCGTCCGCGGCCGCCCCGTGCAGCTGGAAAACGTTCTTCGCCAGATCCACCCCGATGACGCTAACCTCGACCATGGACGCCCTCCTCTGTAGCGGTCTTCAACACCACTACCTTGGCACATCGATGCCGTCGGGAGGGCGTCCACTCCATCGACCCCGTAGACGTCCCAGTGGTCGTCGATGAACAACACCATCACTTCTGTCGGCGGTCGAGCTCCACCAGGGCGAAATACGCACTCGCCTTGTGCAAGATCTCGTTTGGTTGCCGCAGCTCGCGGACCTCGCGCTCCAGCGCCTTCAGCCGTGCCCGCTCGCCCGTCGACAGACCGAAGCGTTCGCCCCCCCGGTCACGCTCGGCCTGGCGTATCCACAAGCGCAGCGTCTCGGGCGTGCAGCCCACCTTCTCCGCGATCGATCGCATCGCCGCCCGCTCCGACGCGTGCTCGCTCGCATGATGCTCGCGCACCATCCGCACCGCGCGCTCGCGCAGCTCGGCAGGGTACGGCTTCACCGGCTTCTTCGTCGTCTCCATAGCCCCACTCTCTCAAACGTCGGGGCCTCCGGGAAACCCGGGGCGGTTCAGGCCGTAGCGCTCCTGGATCTTCGCCCAGGGCGAGTGGTCCGAAACCGCCAGAGGATGCCGTTGAGCACCTGCTGATCATTGACCCAAGCACACCGCAGGGCTTATTGGGCAGCAAAGGCGAAAGAATCGACCATTCATGGTCCGCCAGTTCGTAGCGGCGATGCGTCATTAAGGCTCCCTCCATTGGAAAGCCTTGAATCACTCGATACAGAAAACAACCAGCGATTTTATAAGTTTAGGACCTAAAGTGGGCGATGCCCTCGGAATTCGTTGCTGGGCGTGTGGACATTTGATTGCCAGCGCTCCTCGCCGAGAACGACGGATACGAGGAATATGAGCGCAAGACAAATCATGATGATTGGAAAATAACGTGTATTAAATAGATAATGAATTCTCGGCAGCTCAAGGACACCAATAAACCATGACGGAAAGATGATCAGACCAGCAAAAGTGCCACGAACGAACGAACGATATATGTATCCGGTTAATAGGCCAAATAAGAATAAAAATACAAGCCCTCCTGCTGGGCCAAAATCAACTATTGGCATGTAAATTCCTGACGGATTATTGAATTCTTCTGTGGCATTCCAAAATAACCACGCATTGTAATCTAATATACGCAGACCAAGAAGCTTGCTCATGTACGTCTGCCCAATCTCCCATGGGAACTGCCAGTACCACTCAGCAGTATTTAGTGGAGCTCCAATACCTCCCCAGTCACGGACCAAGCCAGCGCCATTATCTAATGCCGTTATATAGTACCCAGAAAATCTCGCCAGAATGAACACAAAAAAATTATCGTATTGGTATTTGTAGTATGCGGACCATGAGCGAAAATACTCAAATATTGAGAAAAAACCGAAGAGCCCCATCGCGCCGAACATCGGCATCAGTGCCGTCAGACGAGGGAATCGGGGCCGGCGGAGGTAAAGAATGGCGAGCGGAATGACGATTTCGATAACCGCCAGACGCTCACTCCATATCACGTTGCGGATCAAGGCAAGGAAAACGATGGCCAGGAGCGCGACAAACTCCAATCGGTTAGGGCGCAGGGATGGAAGACAGAAAGATCGAACACCGATCAGTGTCACGTAGACGACCTGGGCCTGTACCAGCGTTGTGACACCAGGGATGGTGCCGATCATGTCGCGAATACCGAGTTCGGCACCGCGGCCGGACAGAACAGCGATCAGCAGTGAAGGATTGCGCGCGACCGGCATAAACCAGATCGCATAGGCGGCAACGGAGATCGCCCAAAGTGTCCAGCAGGTATAAGTCATGAACCGTGGAAACACGCGGGATTCTGCCATTGTCGCCAGCGGCCGGCCGGCCGGATCGCCCGTTGATGCCGACGCCAGAAAGGATCCAAGGGCGAAGAACAGTACCCCGCCCAACCCCAGCAAATAGAGATTGAACGTCATGAACTTGGCGAAACGGCCAAGCTCCCAATGGAATTGGACAGGAACGATCCAGGCTGCGGTTAGCAGCGGCAACATGATGAGCGGGGCCAGCGCATGCGGCGCCATCCACCAGGGCGTCCGGGCCGGGCTGTATCGATCGGCGGCATTTTTCATTGCGCGACAGTCCAATTCGTCTTTGCTGTTTATCCGGCAAACCTCGTCACCGCGCGCATCCAGCAATCTTGCTCACCGGCCCTCCACACCATTGCTCTTCTAGCGTTCCGCCCCTGGGCGGCGATCGACGAGTGCGCTGATCTGCCTGATCAAGGGCATTCCCTGCCATACCCAAGAGTCATTGACCAGAAAAAGGGAATGAGCGCTTTCGAACAAAGCCGTCGCCATCACCCCACCGTATCGTATCGCCAGCGGCGCTGAGGTGCGCTGCCAGCGTTCTGACCAATTACCGACTTCCAAATTCTCCGCTCGCCGGCACGTCGTGACCGGATGCGCGGTAATCGTCGGCCCGGCTATGCCGCTTCGGCCTACGCACCATGGAGATGCCGACACTCGCGAACCGCTGGGTTGTTCGAACGCGCTGTTGTACACTTATACCGGATCTGAATTTAACCGTCTGTTACCGTCGACACAGAGTCAACCACCGAAGCGTGATACATTGCCACCGTTGGTCGAACGTATGTTCAGATGGTCCGACCGTTGGGCCCTTGGTTAACCCTTGATTGAACATTTGAGTCTATCACTTGTGCTGAAAGCGGTTCCAGCCGTGTCGTTACGTTCTGCGGCAACGCCGTGGTTCGGCCATATCGATGCCGCATGGAAGGCGTGTTACCCCCGCAGTCCGACGGGAAGAACAGACGGCAGATCGCCATGGACAAAACGGTTCCATCGAGGAGATCTGCGACGATGGCGTCCTCAACTAGAGCGAGCACTACCGTGAATTACGTTTCGGAGCCGACCGCAACGAACCAATCAAAGTCGCCATCGAGCCTTTTGCTCGCTCCTCGCGAATTTGATCTTGCGTTTTTGTTGAGAGTATTTTGGCGGCGCAAGAACATGTTCATCGGCATCGTCGTTCTGATGATGACCCTGGCTGTACTCGGTTTGTCGGCAATCACGCCGCTTTACACCGCGCAGACCGACATCATCATCGAAAGCCGCGAGCAGAAGGTGGCTGATTTGACCGCCGTCCTCGGCGACGTCCTTCCCGACAAGGAGGGACTGCTCAGCGAAATCGAAGTCATCCAGTCGCGGAACATCGCAGACAAGGTCATCGACCGGATGAATCTCGCCAACGATCCGGAATTTAACGACGAGCTGAAACCGAAGAGCTTTGTCCGCATCGCCTTGGACGACGCACAGGAAATGCTCGCTCAGTATCTGCCACCCGAGACGTTTGCCTCTTTCTTCAGCGGAGAGGATCGGCCGCTGAGCGACGAGCAGCGACGGATTCGTGAACGCGATGCTATCGTCAACGCCTTTCTTGACCGGCTGGCAGTCAGCGTAAAGGGGCAATCTCGCGTAATTGTTGTCTACTTTACTGCGGAGGATCCGCAAAAAGCGGCTCTGATCGCCGACGCCGTGGCCGACGTTTATATCGATGATCAGCTCGAGGCCAAATTCCAGGCAACGCAACGGGCCAACAAATGGCTCGCCGGCAAGCTGCAGGATCTGCGTAAGCAGGTGTCGCAATCGGAGAACGCCGTTGAGGAATATCGCAGGAGAGCGGGCCTGCTGCAGAGCAAAGATGGCACCTTGATCTCCCAGCAGATGGCCGATCTCAACACTCAACTCATTGTTGCACGCACCGAGCGCGCCGCCGCTGATGCCCGGCTTGGCCAAGTGCGGCAGATGATCCGTGCTGCTGGCAACGCCCAGGCCGCCGCCGACGTTCTCGGTTCCCCGACGATTCAGGAGCTTTCGAAACAGGAGGCCGAAGTCAAGCGGAAGATCGCCGATCTGTCGCAGGAACTGGGCGACCGTCACCCTCGTCTGATCAGCGCGAAGGCGGAATTGCGCGACCTGGAATCGAAAATTACCTCGGAAGTCAACAAGGTTGTGCAGAAGCTGGACAATGAAGCCGGGGTCGCGCGGGCCCGGGAGGCAGCTCTCCAGCACAGCGCCGATCAGTTGGAAGGACGGTTGGGGCAAGCCAACGCATCTGAGGTACAGCTGCGCGCCCTGGAGCGAGAGGCGGACGCCAACAAAGCGCTTTTACAGCAGTTCCTATCGCGATTTGAGGAAATCACCGCGCAGTCCGATCTCGTCGCCCAGCAGACAAATGCGCGTGTGCTCTCGGAGGCAACGATTCCCGAAAAGCCCTCTGAGCCGAAAAAACTACAAATTCTTGTGCTGGTGTTTATCGCGTCATCGGTATTCGCCGCAGCCTTGATCCTTCTCGTCGAGAATATGGAACGAGGCTTCCGCTCGGGTGAACAGATCGAGCAGTCCACCGGGGTGAGGACGCTCGGCCTTATGCCCGTGTTCAAGAAGCGTCGGCGCGATGGCGGCCTTCAAGATCTCCTCGTTGGCCATTCCACGGTGTTCGGCGAGTCGATTCGCTCAATCTATACCAGCATTCTCATCTCGAACTTGAAGCCGGCGCCGCGCACCGTGCTGATCACCTCGTCACAGCCGAAAGAAGGCAAGACAACTCTCGCAGTCAGCCTTGTACGGATTGCAGCGAGTTCGGGGAAACGCGCGGTCATCGTCGAGACCGACTTGCGCAAGCCGAACGTCCATCGTCTGATGAGACTCCAACAGACGCCAGGGTTGATCGACTACTATGGCGGCGACGCAACGCTGGACGAAATCCTCCATCAGGATGAAGCCAGCGGTGCATGGGTTATCCCCTCAGGCCGGCTGAACACTGATCCGACCAAGGTACTGACTTCGGAAAAGGTTCGTGATCTCTTTGTCACGCTAGCTCGCGATTTCGATCTTGTGGTCGTGGACTCACCGCCGCTCATGGCGGTGTCCGACGCGCGGCAGCTGGCGCCGGATATGGATGCGACCGTTTTCGCCGTCCGTTGGGGCAAAACGCCCCGCGAGATCGCTCGGCAAGGCCTGAAGGAGCTCCTTGAGACGGGCGCCGTCCTCAGCGGCACCGTCTTAACGATGGTCGATCCGACTAAGCACGCGCGCTACGGGTTCGGTGATTCTGGTTATTATTACAAGTCTGTGAAAAGCTACTACATGACTTGAGACTGTCCACAGTGATCCGGGCAAGAGAGAAGCGGTCCTCTCTTGCCCGCCTGAGGCATTCCGTGAATGCGTTTTCGTTTCGAGGGTTTTGATCCGATCTCCAGCGGAGTTTGGACACGCGATGAGTATTGGCACGAGGCGGCGTCTGCTGCGCGCAGGCGGTATCGTCGGAGGCGCTCTTTTCCTGCTGGGGGGTGAGAGCAGCCGAGCGACGGCGCAGCCCGGCCCGGCTGCTTCGACAGGACCGACCATTCTGGGACGTCCTCTTCCCGATACCGGCTACATCATTCACGGCGACGGCGGCGATACGACGGCGCTCTGGCAGGAGGCTTTCGCGGGTATTGCGCGCGCCGGTCGTGGGTTCGTTCGTGCCACTGGCGAACATACGATCAGCGAGGGCTTGGAACTGCCGCATGCAACATCCTTGCTGATTTCTGGTGATGGCGATGCAGTCTTGCGCAAAGGCAAAGCCGGTCGTGCGTTTCGTCTGTTCTCTCAGGACCAGCCTCAGGCAGCGTTGCCAATCCTCGTGGTTCGCGACATCCGTCTCATTGGCGATTGGGACGAGGTGACATCCGATGGTGGAGATGACACGCGCTGCCTCGCAGTGAGCGGCTATCACCGTGTCGTCATACGCAACGTTGCAGGCGAGGGCTTTCGCAACATGACGTTCACGGCCGGCGACTGTGACGAAGTCGAGATCGATGCCTGCCGTGTTTTACGATGCGCCCGCGATGCCATCAATCTGAGTGGATCACGCTTCGTTAAGGTTACAAACTGCACGATCCAAAACGCATGGGATGACGCTATCGCCGTGCACGTTCCGCGCAATGTCACCGACGTCAATCGACGATACGCGACGATCATCAGCAACAACCAGATTCTACAAGCGAACGGCATCAAGGTCCTTGGCGGACATGACATTACGATTACCGGCAATCAGCTGATCGCGCCGCACAACTACGGCGTCTTGCTCGGCTGGGATCCGTACTGGCGTGAAGGCGCGGTGCCGCATGCAAATGTCATCATCGCCGACAATATCATCAGCGAGATGATTTCCCATGATTACCTCCCGGGCCAGGGCCGCATCGGTGTTGGCATCTGCTTTGCGGACGCTGGCCGAAAAATCTCGAGCACGCGCGTGACAGGCAACATCATCACCAAATACAAGCCCTCCGGAGCCGGCGTTCACTACTCGGATTGGGGGTTCGGGCCGCATTCAGGCGAACATCGGATGCTCACCGCCGACGGCTGGAAGGATCCGGAACTGATCCACGGTCATATGGGCAAGGGCATCGGCATTCGCATCACCGCTTCGAATGCCGACGATGTCAATGAAATAGCCGTCAACGGCAATACCTTTGCCAACCTCGCCGCCGACGTCGAGCGCCGCGTCGAACGCTGACGCCCCCGACCAGTGAACCGCATCGAGTTTGGCGGAGGCTGATTGATCGTAGAGACCTGTCGGGTGTCAAGATAGGTCCGCATCCATGTCTTGCCGTAACACCATCGTCCCTTATACAGCCTTATACCAAGTCCCATTGATCAGAACCGATGCGCCCAGTTGCGCAGTCCGATCGGCATAATGCGCCAGGGCTGCGGGACGCGCTTGTTCCAGGCTTGGCGGCAGTGATCGACGATGTCGTCGAAGGACGTGAAGACCCGGTTGGAGAGGCAGTTGTCGCGCATGAACTGCCAGACGTTTTCGGCGGGGTTGAGCTCCGGGCGAGCGCGGCGGGAGGAGGACGATGGAGATGTTCGCCGGCACGTCGAGCCTGTCGGAAATGTGCCAGCCGGCCTGATCGACGAGGAGAACGGCGTGCGCGTCGGCGGCGACTGCGAGCGATATCTCCTCGAGATGCAGGCGCATCGCCGCGGTGGTGGAGGACGGCAGGACCAGGCCGGCGGCCTTACCCTCGGCCGGGCAGATCGCGCCGAGGATATAGGCCGAGCGGGTCCGTTGATCGTGCGGCGCCGACGGCCGCGTGCCCCGCATCGCCCAGCACCGGGTGCGCTTGTTCTTCTGGCCGATCCGCGCCTCGTCGGCGAACCAGACCTCTATCCGCTTGCCCGCCGCCTTGGAGCGCGCGATCTCCGCCAGGATCGCGGGGAAGCTTTTTTAAAAGCCACCGCCGCTGCGGGGTCCTGCGCGTGATGGCGCGGCCGGGCGGAGAGCTTGCGATAGCCCATCGACCGGATCACCCGGCTCAGCGTCTGCTTGGCGACGACGATCCGGAACTCCTCCCACACCCACGCGATCAAATCCACCAGCCGCCAGCGTACGACGCCGTGCACCGCAGGGATCGGTCCGTCCTCGCTGAGCTGCGCCAGCGCCCGCCACCGCCGGCTCTGGTTCGCGTCCCGGCTCTGCCGCGCCAGCTTGCGCAGCGTGATCCCGTCGAAGTCCGCGCGAAGCGCTATCGCCGACCCCATGCAAACTCCATCTCGTTTGCCAGCCTTGAATCTGGAGGCTTCTGTGAGGTCGCGGACGAGGTCTTCGGCGTGCGCCGGCGCGACCTCATCGAAGCCGGATTGAACGAACCCGCGGATGGCCGAGCTGGGGGATTGTTGCTGCGTCTGGTGGTCCGAGACCGCTTTCGGGCGGCTCGGCATGGGGATCGATCCGGCGCGGTCGAGGCCGGCGACGCCGGGCGGTGTGTAGGGCGGCGACAAGAATTCGCACCGGATTGAAGCGCAGGCGGGCTTCATCCTGGGCCTGTGGAAAGAGCAGCGTGACATCACGCTGGTCGAAGTGCAGCGTCAGTTGGCCGAACGGGGCACGCCGGTCGGCATCGGTACCGTCCACCGTTTCTTCCAGCGCCGCGGCATCACGCGCAAAAAAGACCGGACACGCGACCGAGCAGGACCGTGCGGATGTCCTGATGCGCCGGCTGGCATGGTTCGAGGCGCAGCCCGATCTCGATCCGGACCGCTTGGTGTTCATCGACGAGACCTGGGCGTCCACCGCCATCGCACGCACCCATGGCCGCGCCCCGCGCGGTGAACGGCTGCGCATAGGCGTGCCGTTTGGCCACTGGAAGACGACGACGTTCGTCGCCGGTCTGCGGCTGTCGGGCATCGTCGCGCCCATGGTGCTGGACGCCCTGATCAACCAGCGGGCCTTCGATGCCTATGTCGACCAGATCCTCGTGCACGAGCTCAAGCCAGGCGACATCGTGATCATGGACAATCTCTCAAGCCACAAATCGCCCGCCGTCCGCACGGCGATCAAAAGCCGCCGGCGCTGAGTTGCGGTTCCTGCCCCCTACAGCCCGGACTCCAACCCGATCGAAAACGCGTTCGCCAAGCTGAAGCCCCTGCTCCGAAAAGCCGCCGAACGCACCGTCGACGGCCTCTGGCGCACCATCGGCTCGCTCATCGATCTATTCACACCAGCCGAATGCGCAAACTTCTTCACCCCCGCAGGATATGAGCCAGAGTGAGTGGAAACCGCTCTAACCGATCACCCCACTCTCGCGACAGCGGGTTCGTTCAATCCCTCTCGAGAGTCTCGAATACAGGGACTTGGTATTACTCGGCGGATCTCCGGGATCGCGTTCAAGGTTACATCGATGCCGGCCATTCGCGGCGCGCGGCGTCGCGGCGTTTCGCGGTGAGTTTGAGCTTTGCCGTCAAATTGGCGCGGCGTGTCGCGTCCTCGAGCTCGACGGCGCCGGCCCGGCAAGGTCGTCGGCCGGGTGAGAGCAAGCTGCAGGCGCGGCTCGAGGCGATTATCGCCTGGCTCGAGGCGGAGCCGCGCATGCGCCTCGAGCCGCATCGCCTCGTCTTCGTCGACGAGACGGCGACGGCCACGAAGATGACACGGCTGCGTGGCCGGGCGACACCGGCGGCTCGCGGCGCGGGCACCGTTCGGCCACTGGCAAACGCAAACATTCGTCGCCGCGCTCCGCTGCGACGGCCTGACCGCACCGTGGATCATCGATCGGCCGATGAACCGCGAAAGGTCCGACCTCTGGGTCGAAACTCAGCTCGCCCCCACCCTGGAGGCCGGCGACGTCGTCATCCTCGACAACCTCGCCGCCCACAGCAGCGAAAAGGCCAAGGCGGTCGTCGAGGAGCGCGGCGCCTGATTCCTCTTCCTGCCGCCCGACAGCCCGGACTTGAACCCGATCGAAATGGCCTTCGCCAAGCTCAAGGCCCATCTCCGCCGCATCGGCGCCAGAACCATCGACGCCCTATGGCGCGCCGTCGGCGACATATGCAGCCTCTATACCGTAGACGAATGCCGAAATGACCTCGTTGCCGCTGGCTATGCGTCCGATTAAAGCCTCGATGCTCTAAAAAATCCCGCTCGACCGTCAGTTGCCCGATCTTCGCGTGCAGTTGCCCGACCTCCCGTTTCCGAGCGTGCTCGGCATCGACGCCCATCCCGGGGTCGAAGGCCCGTGCCGCATCGTCCAGCAACGGCTTCTGCCAAGCATGATCTGGGTGGGGTGAACCTCATAGTGCACGGTGAGATCGGCCATCGTCGCCTGCTCCCCCAGCGCGATCTTCGCCTTCAGTGCCGCATCGATCTTCCCTCCCGGCCTCTTCACCGCCTACCCCGCAAGCAAGACCGTCGTTGAAGGGCCGGTGGAGATCACGCCATAACGAGGGATAGCGCGACGCCTGCGGACGACGGGATACTGTTTCTCGGGGAAGCTTGGCCCGACCCGATCGAGGCGGGAATCCGCGATCGGATCCGCGGCTTCATCAAAGAGCTGATCGAGAAAGAGTTGGCTGCCGCGCTATGGCCGGATGACGCAGCAGGTGGAGGCGCTGATTGCCGGCACTTACCACGCCGGCACCAATACCCGTCGCGGGCGCCGGGCGCTGCTCGACGACCTCCTCGCCCGCAGCCTGAAGACCCCCGAATTCCTGATCGTCGACGGCACCGCCAGCCTCGAGACGGCGCTGGCAGCGCTGTGACTGGAGGTACCGACCCAGCGCTGCACCTTCACAAACGCCACAACCTGTTCGCCCATGCACCAGAGCAACTGCACAAGGAGGTTTCCGCCGACTACACCGACATGATCTCCCCCGAAACCGCGAAAGAGATCGAGGACCGGCGCAAGGTAGACGGCTGGCAGACATTGGCCACCACGCCGACCACCGCGGTCGTAGACCTTGCCGCCTGATTGGCTAACTCAAGCCGCCGGAGACGCCATCACGGTAATTCCGATCATATTCCAGACAGCACCTTTTCAGAATTCGCCGCCCCGCTCCCATTGCTGGCGCTTGCGGTAGATGGTTGACGGACTGACGCCGAGGGCGGCGGCGGCGCGCGCGATGTTGTTGTTGCAGGCGCGGATCGCCCTGTTGATGATATCGCGCTCAACTTCCGCCAACGGTTTGATTTTAGCGACAGACGGCGCATCATCGCTAGTTTCGTCATCGCTGGAAGCGTTGTCGGTAGCAACGGCCCGGCTCCCCGCGAACGTTTCTACCGGCATCAGCCGGCTAAGCTTCGCCGACGGTCCGGATAGCTCGGGTAATGCCTCGGCGGTCAGCACTTCGCCATCATTGAAAACTACCGCCGTCCGCAGCACGTTTTGCAGCTGCCGGACATTTCCTGGCCAGTGATAACCCGCGATCGTCGCTTCTGCGCACGGCGAGAGCCGGCGAAACTGCTTGCGCTCTTCAGCGGCGTACTGGGCGAGCAGCGCCCGGGCGATCTCGACCGCATCGCCACCGCGCTCCCGCAACGGCGGCAGCCGGATCGCGATGACGTGCAGGCGGTAATAGAGATCCTCGCGGAACCGCCCGGCCTGCACCTCGTTCGCCGGGTCACGATTGGTCGCGCAAATGATGCGAACGTCGACCCGCTCGCTCTTGGTCGCACCGACGCGTCGGATCGTGCCATCCTGCAGAAAGCGCAGCAGTTTAGCTTGCAGATCCCAATTCATCTCGCAAATCTCGTCGAGGAACAGCGTCCCCCCGTCAGCCTGGATCGCTGCCCCCGCACGGTCACGGACAGCGCCGGTGAACGCGCCCTTGACGTGGCCGAAAACCTCGGACTCGATCAAGTCGCGCGGGATGGCGCTGCAGTTGATGGCGATATGCGGTTTATCCCGCCGCGGTGACATGCCGTGGATTAGGCGGGCGACCACCTCTTTGCCGGTTCCGCTCTCGCCGGTCACGAAGACCGTTGCCTTCGATGCCGCCGCGGTGCGTATGGTTTCGTGCACCGCCCGCATCGGAGGCGACGATCCGACCAGCGCCTCCGCGACCGATCCGTCGACCGACACGTTGGTCATCTGCCGCCCGTGTCCGCCGCCGTCCAGAGCATCCCGCGCTGCCGCGATCAGCCGTTGCACTCCGAATGGCTTGACCAAGTAATCGTAAGCACCAAGGCGCAGCGCGCGAATGGCTCCATTGAGCGAGCCATTGGAGGATGTCACGACCGCAGCAGCTCGGCCTTGCCGCGCGCTGATGTGCTTGAGGATTTGCAACCCGTCGATATCGGGAAGATCCATATCGAGGATTACCAAATCGGTCTGCGCTTTTTCGAGCTCATCGAGAGTCCCGCGACCAGTCGCGACCGTCGTTACGTTCAATCCTATTTCCTGCAGGCTTTTTGCATACACCAGTGCTTGAGACGTGGCTGCATCCGCAATTAAAACATTGGGAGTAGTACCGCCCCACCATTTTTTTGAAACATTTTCGCAAAGCGATCGATTATTCAATTCTGTCTTGTCGGTCTCCATGTTGGCACCCCGTCAGCGCTCAACGACCAACCCCCCCTTGATTTTAAGAGCACGCTCGCTCTGGTGTTGTAGAATCAGGCAGTTTCTTTCCTAATGGTTTCCAAGCAAAACGCGCCAAATCATGCGCGGATAGGCTGCTAAGTGCAACAAAATAAAGGTGGTACCCCAATAGCGGCAATTACACCTAAAAAAATATAGAACCTTTAGCACGTGATGTCCGACCGATTGACGCAAATTCTATTTGCTCGCGACATTGACGTGCACAGTGGATGCCCCGTAGGAAAAAGAGTGAGTGATTTGGCGGATAACGTCCTCCAATTGAACAAAATACTACATTTTCTCGTGATCGGCGTGCACAGTGGATGCCAGTTAGAAAAAAGAGCGAGTGATCTGGCGCAAAATGTCCAGTAGATTGAAAAAAATGCTACATTCTCTCGCCATCGGCGTGCGTAGTGACTGCCGCTCAGGAAGAAGAGATTGCATGAGCGCGTCTAACAAAAGTTGGGTTTTCGCCCTACCTCGCCTCAATTCGCCAACACGTCGACCAACCCAGGGCCAGCGGCGCTGGCATAAGCTGTGGACCTTTTTGTTCATCGCCGCCGGACTGGGGGCTGGCCCGCTCGCCGCCGCAGACAACGCGACGCCAAGCGACCGGCCATCTGCGTCGGCCTGGTCGGATGCCGACGCAGATGGCCGGTCGCCGGAATACCGCATCGGCATTTATGACGAACTGTTCGTCGAACTGCACGGCGAGCCGGACTTGTCGCGCTGGGTCATCGTCCGGCCCGACGGCTACGTCAGCGTGCCGCTGGCCGAGGACGTGCCCGCCTCCGGACAGACTCCCGCGGAGCTCGCCGCCACCATTGCCAAGCGGATGGCGCGTTATCTGGTCGCGCCACAGGTTTTCGTCACCGTTGAACGATCGGCAGGGTCAGCCGGCACGGAGCCGACGGCCTCAGCAGCATCGACGCGCAGCGTGCGGATTATCGGCGGCTCGCAGGTGCCGAAGGCCATCCCCTACCAAGCTGGCATGCGCCTGTTCGACACCATCGCCGCAGCCGGCGGCTTTTCCCCCAAAGCCGATGTCAGTCGCGCCGTCCTCGTTCGCGGCGATCGCGGTGCAGTGCAGACAATCGCGCTGCGCTTGGGCGATCTGCTGAAAGGCGGCGATGCACCCGCCAACATCGCTATCGAGCCGGGCGACATCATCGTCATTCCCGACGGCTTTTTCAGCGGGGAATGGCGGCATACCGTTTCGGCTACCATTTCCAACGTCTACACCGATAACTACCGCCTCGATCCGGCCGGCGAAGCCGACCCGGCGCTGATCACCGCGCTCACGCCATCCGTCGAGATCGCCGGCAGCAGCGCGCGGATGACCGGTGCGCTGGCCGCCTCGCTGACCGGCGAGTACGTGGCGCTGACCAGCAAGAATGTGCGTGCCATTCCGAACGTGGTGGCGACCTAAAATACCGAGCTTTCGCGCGGCGTCGCCTACGTGGATGCCGCGGCCGTGGTCTCGGAACTGAATCTGAATGCCGCAACGCCGACCTTCGATACCACCAACGATACGGGATCGGCGTTGGTTCAGTCCTACCAACTCAGCCCTTATGCGGTATCCCGACTGAAGGATATCGGCTACCTTGAGGCACGCTCGGTCCTCGCTGGCAGCCTCATCAGTGGTAGCGGCAACGGCAGTGCCACCGGCGGCAGCGGTGGGTCGAACCAAGACAACACGTCGCTGTCCGACAGCCTGACCACCGGCGCCCAGCTCAAGCTGTTCAGTTCACCCGAGCAGCGCTCACGCCTGGAATGGGAGAGCCAGGCCGGCGGCGCGCGCACCACCCGCTTTGGCGCCGGCGACGTCACACTGCTCGGTGCCTCGGTCAAGCCCGAATACGCGATCTCACACTGGCTTTCAATGTCGGTCACCGGCGGCTGGGGGCTACTTGATGATGGCGGCGAGACGCTGCAAGGTCCCGAAGTGTTAATCGGCGGCCGCTATGAGCCATCACCGCAGTTTCGCATGCGCGCCTCGGCTGGCTGGCGGCTCGAAAACCCCGAGGCGGAGGTTTCCATTGGTTACTCTCCCACTCCGACCACCAGCTTATCGGCGCGCTACCGCGACTTCGTCGGCGTCGGCCAGACGACACTGCTGCGCACGGTGAGCGACCTCAGCTTCGATACCGAGACCCACCGTTTCGTTGACCGCGGCAGCAGCCTGCCATTCTCGGCCGATCTGACCGGCATCACCCTCAGCAACGACCTGACCCGAACCCGGCGTGGCGATCTCGACGCCGCCCGTGGAATCGGCGGCGAGATCGTCGGAATCGGGGCGTTCATGGTCAAGCAGGAGGCCGTAGGCAACGGTAGTTCATCCGAAAGCGGCGGCTCATCATCCGCGACCAACCAAACGTCAGTCGGGGTCGGCGGGCAGTGGACGCATCCGATCGATCGGGCGACCAGTCTCAGCACGGCAATTTCGTTCGCCGTCATCGAACAGGACGAAGACGGGAACGCTGGACAATCGAGCGGGAATTCGGGAACGCTGCACGACGTCGGCCTGCTGATGATCGCCTCGCACCAACTCACCGACGAGGTTTCGGCTTTCGTGGGCTACCGGTTTCGGCGGCGTCTCGCGCAGAGCAGCCAAGATGAGTTCACCGAAAACGCGGTGCTGCTCGGCCTGACCCGCCGGTTCTGAGCAAAGACGCGCCTCGGCCCTGGTGCTCGGCCGGAGTGCGAGTCGGCAGCGTCGGGGCGGGGGTCTAAATGTAGCGCTGCGGGATGATCAGGATGTCGCCGGGATTCATCGCGACGTTGGCGCCGATGTCTCCGTCGCGGATGAGGTCGTCGAGACGCACGCGATACTGCTTTTGCTTGCCGTCGCTCATCCGCGAGATCACCGCCTGGTTGCCGGATGCGAACTCGGTCAGGCCGCCGACCGCAATCATCACGTCGAGCACCGTCATCTTGTCGCGGTAAGGAATGGCCTGCGGCTTTTGCGCCTCGCCGATCACCCGGATCTGCTGATCGAAGGTACCCGAGAAGTCGACGACCATGACAGTGACGATCGGGTCGACGACAAACCCCGACAGCCGCGCTTCGATGTCGCGAGCGAGGCGGGTCGGCGTCTTGCCGGCAGCGTCGACATCGTCAATCAGCGGCACGCTGATCCGTCCGTCGGGCCGCACCCGCAGCGTCTTGTGCAGGTCGTCATTACGCCAGACGAAAATATCGAGCGTATCGCCGGGGCCGATCAAGTAATAAGGCGCAGGCATGCTGTCCTGCCCCCGAGGCGCCAGCGGCATCGCCGGCTCGCTGCAGCCCACCAGTACGGTGATCGCGGCGATGGCCGCGGCGAACAGCGCACCAGCGAGGGCATTCCCCTGCCTCCCCTCCGCTGCACTCGGTCCGGCCACGCTCGTAAGCTCCGCTGACATCTCAATCTCCGTGATTTGTCCCATCCGGTGTGCAAACACCATGCGAGTCGGCGGCCTCCTCGCGGCGGACATCCCCGCGCTCTGGCACACGCACGTCGCCGATCACCCGCGCCGGCACGCCGGCGACGATCGCATAGGGCGGAACGTCGCGGGTGACCACTGCCCCGGCGCCCACTAGCGCCTCTTCGCCGATGGTCACGCCGCAGACGATAGTGGCGCTGCTACCGATCGACGCACGGCGCTCGACGCGGATAGTCTCGAGAGTCCAATCTTCCGCCGATTGCAGGCTGCCGCTGGCACTGGTTGCGCGCGGCCGGCGGTCGTTGGTGAACATTACCCCGTGACCGATGAACGCCTCGTCGGCGATGGTCACACCTTCGCAGATAAAGGTGTGTGAAGAGATCTTGCAGCGCGATCCAACCACGGCGTTGCGTTGGATTTCCACGAACGCGCCGATGCGGGTTTCATCGCCAATCTGGCATCCGTAAAGGTTGACCAGCGCCGGTTGGTGGATCGTCACGTCACGTCCCAATTGAACATCGTCGGCGATCGGCATCCTCTCTCCCCTGGCTCGCGATACCCGTCACACACCGTAACACACAGCCACGAGCGCCGTCACGAGACCCCACGTCGCCCGCCTGCCGCCTGTCTCTCGCCTCCGGCATGTTCTTTGCTCGACGCCCGGCACACAGACGACGCGAAAGGTCTCGCATCATGAATATAAAAATAGGCCGGGGTGCGACCGGGACAGTGATATACCCGATGGATGGCGTCTTTGATGCGACAATAATTACCGAGGTTCGCGCAACTCTAGAGCGCGTCATAACCGAAGGTTTTGGTGATGTTTACATTGACTTGCGCGAAGTAACATTTATGGATTCGGCGGCAATCGGTTTGATTGCGTTCGCATTCAAACGCTTGTTTGTTGCAGATCGGCAGATGATCTTGATCGGCCCAAACGCTCAGCCCAAGCAGCTGCTGGAATTACTGCGCATCGACCGCATCATCGACGTCCGCGCTTCGCTGCCCGCCGACGAAATCAGTTGGTCAGCGCCCGCTGAAGAGCGGGCGGCGTGAAACGCCTCGGCGGCGCCGGCGGGAGCGCGGACGGCGACGGGTCTTCGCCTTCGACGGCGTCGCTGCGACAGGGGCCGTCTGGCGAGACCGCGGGCGGCCAAGCGATGCGGCGGGAACGGGCGTTGCTGCCGATCCACCATCCGGAGTTGGACGCGATCTTCCGCCGGACCGTCGGCAAATCGGCGCGCACCATCTGCGTAACCGCAGCCAATCCTGGCGAGGGGGTGACGACCTTTGCGCTGGCGCTCGCTCGCCGGGGAGCCGCGGGCGGGCTCAAGAGCGTGATCGTCGATGCCGACGTCGTCAACAGTGACGCGACACTGTCGCGCGGGCTGTCCCGGCGTTTTTGGTCGCCGATCGACCTCTCGCCACGCGGCGCCGTGGTGCGCATCGACGACTGGGGGCTTGGCCTGTTGCCGGCACCCACCGGCGCCGATCCCCTCGTCTTCCGCGATCCGCAGTTGCTGCGCCGGATGTTCAACGTCGCCCTCGAGGATTTTGACTTGGTCATCGTCGACGCTTCGGCGGTCCACGACGACAGCGGATACGCCATCCCGGCCGACGGCATCGCCGCGAGTTGTGAAGCGACCGTGCTGGTCGTCTCCGCGGGCGTCACCTCCGAGCACGTGGTGCGCCGGGCGGCCGCGCGACTGGCGGCAGCGGACGCGCACCTGTGCGGCGCCGTGCTCAATGACCGCTTCAACCCGTCGCTTGCCGACGAGTTGTGCCGCCAGGTGCAGCGGCTTGCACCGCTCGCCCCGGGTCTCGCTGCGCGGATGAACCGATGGGTTCGGCGCAACGCCCTTCTCAACATGCAGATTGGATGACATGCGTTGCAATTTGCGATGAGGATTGAAACTTGGTCAGCGAAAGGCGTGGACGATGTCAGGCGCTAGCACCCACGCTGCCGGTCCGGTCGCCCTCGCGCCGGCGACGCCGAAACTGCCGCGGCTGTCAGCGGCGGCATCGGGACTGATCCGCTGCCCGTCCTGCGGCGCGCACATCGAGGTCGGCGAGACGGTGGCGCGCTGCCGCAACGACGAGTGCGCTGCCACCTTTCATCGCTCCGCCGCCGGCACCTGGGATCTTCGCCTCACGAAGCCGAAGGTGGTGCTGCGCACCAGCA
Organism: Rhodospirillales bacterium; assembly: GCA_016712595.1. Lineage (NCBI taxonomy): Bacteria > Pseudomonadati > Pseudomonadota > Alphaproteobacteria > Rhodospirillales > Rhodospirillales bacterium. The sequence goes on along the minus strand of JADJQT010000002.1, from coordinate 36,303 downwards.
GCATCGGCATCCCCCAGCCAACCGGCGTCGACGGACGGGTGCTTGCCAACAACCCCACACCGGAGGTCGACTGGAGCGGAATGGCACGACCAAAAGGGTTGCGTCGCCGGCTGCAAAGCCACCTGCCGCGCGCCACTGTCAGAAGCATGCCGATGCTCGACGTCGGCTGCGGCACGGCCGATCTCGCCCCGGTATTCCGCCATTGCGGCTTCGAATACGTCGGCGTCGACGTCTGCGGCGATGCGCCCAGTGTCCTCGCCGACGCCATGGCGTTGCCGTTCGCCGACGAGTCGTTTGGCTTCGCGTGGTCGAACGCTGTTTTGCAATACGTATCCTATCCGGACGTCGCGCTTGCCGAGATCGCCCGCGTTCTGCAGCCAGGCGCGGTCTTCATCGGCAGCATCGGCTTCATCGAGACCTTCGATGGCGCCAACATGCATCTCACCACGTGGCGCGGCGCCCGCCAACTCTTCGCCGACGCAGGCTTCACCATCGAGCATCTCGGTCCCGATGATCGCTGGACCGGCACGCTCGCGCTGTTTCGGGCGCTGTTTCCCGGGCTGCCGTTCATGTTGAGCTCCGCACTCGTCAGCCCGGTGAACGCGGTCTCCAGACTCTATTGGCAGGCCGCGCATCGAATCCGCCCCGCGGTCAACCCGAACGAGCGCTTGGTCAAGATCACCGGGGGCTTAGAGTTTATTTTGCGGAAGCCAGCACAATGACCACATCGCTTTGCTTCTCCCCACTTCGCCGCCAATCGCATCGCGGTGGCGACGGCGCCCGTTCCGTAACCGCGAACAGGCAAACGGGGCTCGCTCGATCGAGCCTGCGCCTCTTTCACCGCCTCGGTGGGAACCGCCTGCTACATCACCTGTGGCCGTCGCGACTGACTGTCCTCGCCTATCACCGCATCGCCGACACCAGCCGCAGCGATTTCGTCGGTTTCGCCGCCAATGTCAGCGCTACCGCCACCAGCTTCGACGCCCAATTGCGCTGGCTCAGACAGCACTTCCACATCGTCTCACTCGATGAGGTGCTGGAGTGGCTGGACGGCAATACCACCCTGCCAAACAATCCGGCGCTGATCACCTTTGACGATGGTTACAAGGACATGCTCGATGCGGCGCTGCCGGTATTGCGCCGACACGCGGCTCCGGCGGCGCTGTTTCTCGCCACTGATTGCGTCGGCAGTTCAAAGCCGTTCTTCTGGGATCTCGCCGCCTACTGCTTCCACCACACTGCGCGCTGCGAGGCGTTCCTGCCGCTCACCGGCTCGATTGCCTGGTCCGACGAACCAGGGCGGCGGCAGGCACTGCACGAGTGGATCACCGCCGCTAAGGCCTTGCCGTGCGAGGCGCTGCCGGCGGCGGGTGCAGCGCTGGCCAGCGCCCTTCAAGTGCTGGTGCCGGAAGACGCATTTCGCCACCTGCACTTGAGCTGGGATGACGTGCGCGTCCTCGCCCGCTCCGGCGTCGCCATCGCCGGCCACACCCGGAGCCATGCAATCCTTAGCCGTATTCCGGCGGCACAGGCCCGCGCCGAGATGGTCGAATCGAAGCGACAAATCGAGGCCGAGGTCGGCGTTGTGGTGCGAGCATTCGCCTATCCCAACGGTCTTGCCGACGACTACCGGCCGCAGGACGTCGCGATACTCCGTGACGAGGGATTCACCGCCGCCTTCACCCTCGCCGACGGTCCGTCAACGCTTGCCGCGGTGCACCGCCATCCACTGGAGATCAGGCGCGTCCTCGTGATGGCTGACGACGACGAGGCGGCGTTCAGCGCCAGGCTGGTCGGGCTCACGCGTTTCGTCCACTCGATCCGCAAAAAAGTGTCGTGGAAGTTTTCCGATTAATTTGTCTGGCATAAAACCGGCATCGGAATTGCAGTCCTCATCACCGTCGAGAACGTCAGCAATAGCGGGCAGAGGGGGACACAAGACGTGTCAGGTATCAGCTTGGGGTACCGATCATCTGGATCGGCATCCGACATAGGTGTCGGTGTAATCGGTTACGGATATTGGGGCCCAAATCTTGTTCGCAACTTCTCTGAAAAGAATAACGCGCGAGTTATCGCGATAAGTGATCTTGCTTCAGAGCAGCGTGATCTTGCTTCCCGCCGCTATCCAGGCACAATTATCACGAACAACTACCATGATCTTTTGAGCAATCCTGGAATAGATGCTGTAGCTATCGCCACGCCTGTGCGCAATCACTTCGAAATCGCGCTTGCAGCTTTGCGTGCTGGCAAGCACGTTCTTGTCGAAAAGCCGATGACCGAGACGGCAGAGCAGGCGAAGCACCTCGTCGACGAAGCAGCGCGGCGCAATCTTGTACTGATGGTCGATCACACGTTCGTCTACACCCCGCGGTGCAGAAGATCCGTGAGATGGTCAACACCAACGTCATCGGTAGCGTCTATTACTATGATTCTATACGCGTCAACCTTGGCCTGTTCCAGCGCGACGTCAACGTCATCTGGGACCTTGCCGTACACGACTTCTCGATTTTGGAATATGCGTTGGCCGACCACGCCGTGGCGGTGTCCGCCAACGGCGCACGCCACCTCCCGGAAAGCCCGGAGAACATTGCCTACATCACCGTGTTCTTCCAAAGCGGCATGATCGCGCACATCAACGTCAACTGGCTGGCGCCGGTGAAGGTGCGCAAGACCCTGATCGGCGGCAGCGAAAAGATGATCGTCTATGACGACCTCGAGCCGAGCGAGAAGGTCAAGATCTACGACAAGGGCGTGACTGTGCACGGCGATCCGGAGCGGATTCGCGAGATGCGGATCGGCTACCGCGCCGGCGACATGTGGGCACCGCAGCTTTCGACCAAGGAAGCGCTGCGCACAGAGATCGAACACTTCCTCGATTGCATCATCGACGGTGCGACGCCGACGACCGACGGGCTCGCCGGCCTGCGCGTCGTCGAAATGCTCGAAGCGACAACCGGCTCGATGGCCAAGCGCGGCAATCCTGTCGAATTCCCGCCGTTGCGGAGGGCTTCGTGATGCCTCTGGTCGCTGCTGAGCCGGTTCCCTTCCTCGACCTCAAGGCGCAGTACCGCTCGATCGGCCCGGCGCTGCAATCGGCGGTGAGCCAAGTCCTGGAGAGCGGGCAGTACGTCCTCGGCCCGTGCGTCGAGCGTTTCGAGACCGCGTTCGCCGGCTACTGCGGTGCCGGGCACGCGATCGGCGTCAATTCCGGGACCTCGGCCCTGCACCTAGCGCTGCTGGCCGCCGGCATTGGCGCTGGCGACGAAGTCATCACCGTACCGATGACCTTCGTGGCCACGGTCGCGGCGATCCTTGCCGCCGGGGCGACACCACGCTTCATCGATGTTACCGCCGATGCGTGGACGATGGACGCGAGCCAGCTCGAGGCGGCGATCACGCCGCGGACCAAGGCGATCATCCCCGTGCACCTGCACGGCCGACTCGCCGATATGCCGGCGATCCTCGCCATCGCCCGCCGCCACCAGCTGATCGTCATCGAGGACGCGGCGCAAGCCCACGGAGCCGCGGCACACGGCCGGCGCGCTGGCACCTTCGGCGACATCGGCTGCTTCAGCTTCTATCCCGGCAAGAATCTCGGTGCCTGCGGCGAAGGTGGGGCGGTGGTCACCGACCGCGACGATTTCGCGGCGCGGGTCCGCTCGCTACGCGACTGGGGCCAAGCAGAGCGCTACCGTCATGTCCTGCGGGGCTTCAACTACCGGATGGACGCCATCCAGGGCGCGGTGCTCGGTGTTAAGCTCGACCGGCTCGAAGCCTGGATCGCCGCCCGCCGCGCTATCGCTGCTGCCTACGACGCCGGTCTCGCCGACGTCGACGCCGAGCGCCCGGCTGCCGCCGGCGACGATCACGTCTGGCATGTCTACGCGGTGCGGGTGCGCCAGCGCGAGCGAGTGCGCGGCGCGCTGACCGCGCTCGGCATCGCTACCGGCATGCATTATCCGATTCCTGTGCACCTGCAGCCGGCCTACGTCGATCTCGGCTACCGAGCCGGCGATTTTCCACAAAGCGAAGCCATGGCCGCAGAAACCCTGTCATTGCCATTGTTCCCGGAAATGAGTGAAGCGCAGGTCCATCGGGTCTGCGCCGCGATGGCGCAAAGCTGCGGACAGGGGGTACGCGATGTTGACGCGGCATGAACGCGAGGGCATCCGGATCGTCGCTGCCGTCGGCGGCCGCCGGCCCATCGAAGCCGATCCGCCGTTCGAACGTGGGTTTTCCGACGAGCTGCGACGGCGCTGTACCGCAGAGGACATCGCCGCGCTATTTGCCCGCTTCTCGCGCGGCGAGGGCTACATCGAGACGATGATGCGGCGCACCTGCGTTCGCGCGCTCGCCGCACGTTGCGGAGATGATCTGCGCATCGCCGCCAACGTCGGCTTTCGCCATCTCGAGACCTTCGAGTTCGGAAACGGCGTCATCATCTCCGAGGGCAGTGTCCTGCACGGCCGTTTCGACGGCCGATGCGTGATCGGTGACAAAGTATGGATCGGGGCGCACAGCTTCCTCGACGCGCGCGACCTCGTCCTCGGGAATTGCGTCGGCTGGGGGCCTGGGGCCAAGGTTCTCGGCTCCGAGCACACCGGTGAGCCGATCGATGTGCCGGTCATTGCCACTGACCTGCGCATCGCCCCGGTACGCGTCGAGGACTGGGCGGATATCGGCGTCAACGCCGTGCTATTGCCGGGCGTGACCATCGGACGGGGCGCGCTGGTCGGTGCCGGTGCGGTGGTCACCCAGGATGTTCCCCCCTTCGCCAAGGTCGCGGGAGTACCGGCCCGAATTATCGGCTGGCGCTCGACCGACGACAGTGTCGCGCCGTTGCCACTCCCGGCGAACGGGAACGGCGGGAACGGTTACGACCAACCTTACACAAAGAAAGGACCCCAGCAATGAGGCAGGCACGCATCGCATGGCCCGACGCACGGGTGCTGGTGACCGGTGGTGCCGGTTTCGTCGGCTCGCACATCGTCGATCTGCTCGCAGACGCCGGGTGCCGGAATATCGTCGTCGTCGACAACATGATCCGCGGCCGCGTTGAGAATCTCGATCGGGCGATGGCGCGCGGCGGTGTGCAACTCGTCGAAGGCGATATTCGCGACCGCCAGCTCATGGCCGATCTAGTCGAGGGGGCCAACATTGTCTTCCATCAGGCAGCACTGCGCATCACCCATTGTGCCGAGGATCCGCGCGCGGCGATCAACGTCATGGCCGACGCCACCTTCGATCTGCTCGAACTGTGCGTGCGCAACGAGATCGCCAAAGTGGTGATGGCCTCTTCGGCGTCGGTGTACGGCATGGCCGATGCGTTCCCGACCGACGAGCGTCATCATCCCTACAACAACCGCACCCTCTACGGCGCCGCCAAGGCGTTCGCCGAGGGAATGCTCCGCTCGTTCAACGATACCTACGGGCTCAATTACGTGGCATTGCGCTATTTCAATGTTTATGGCCCACGCATGGATATCCATGGGCGCTATACCGAGGTAATGATCCGCTGGATGGAACGGATAGAGGCCGGCCAACCGCCGATCATCTTTGGCGACGGATTGCAGACCATGGACTTTGTCCACGTCCGTGACGTCGCGCGGGCCAATCTGTTGGCCGCCGAGGCCGATGCCTCGGACGTCGTCTACAACATCGGCAGCGGGACCGAAACGAGCCTTGCTCAGGTGGCACGATCGCTGACGTCGGCAATGGGCGTGAATGGACTCACGCCGATCTATGCCGATCAGCGCGCGGTCAACCCGGTACCACGCCGCCTCGCCGACGTCGCCGCGGCGCGCCGGGAACTCGGATTCATGGCAACGATCGGTTTCGAAGCCGGACTACGCGAGTTGGTCGACTGGTGGCGACAAACACAGGCGATCGGGTCGGCTCGTGTCGCTCTGCCAGGAGCGGCGGCGTGATTCCTATAGCCCGGCCGATGGTAGGTGAAGCCGAGGCGGCGGCTGCACAGGCAACGGTGCTCTCCGGATGGTTGACACAAGGCCGTCAGGTCGCAGCGTTCGAACACGAGTTCGCAGCATTCGTCGGCGCCCGTTACGCCTGCGCCGTCTCCAACTGCACGGCTGCCCTCCATCTCGCGCTGCTCGCGGCCGGGGTTGGCTTCGGCGACGAGGTGATCACCGTCAGCCACTCGTTTATCGCCACAGCGAACAGCGTGCTGTGCTGCAACGCCATGCCGGTGTTCGTCGACATCGACCCGCAGACCTACAACATCGACCCGCAGCGCATCTCCGCTGCGGTCACCCACCGTACCAAGGCGATCTTGTGCGTCCACCAAATGGGCATGCCGTGCGATCTCAGCCGCGTTCTCGCGGTCGCTCGTCATCATGGACTGCCGGTCATTGAGGACGCGGCGTGTGCGGTCGGCTCGGAGATCCGCGTCGAAGCCGGACAGTGGGAGCGAATCGGCCGGCCACACTCGGATGTCGCCTGCTTCTCGTTCCATCCGCGCAAAGTGATCACCACCGGTGACGGCGGCATGCTTACCACCGCCAACCCGGAGTGGGATGCCCTGTTCCGCCTGTGGCGGCAGCACGGTATGAGCGTGTCCGATGCCGTGCGTCATAACGCCGGCGCGGTCATCTTTGAGAGCTATCGCATCCCCGGCTTCAACTATCGGATGACCGACATCCAGGCAGCGGTTGGACGTTGTCAGCTCGAGCGCCTGCCCGACATCCTGCAGCGACGGCGGGCGCTTGCCCAGAACTATAAGGAGCGACTGGCAAACTGCCCCGACGTGCACGCGCCGAGCGAGCCGGTATGGGCGCGCTCGAACTGGCAGAGCTACTGCGTGCGTCTCGATCCTGCCTGCCCGCAGGTCGAGGTGATGCAGGCCATGCTCGACGACGGTATCGCCACCCGGCGGGGAATCATGTGCACCCATCTCGAGGAGGCGTACGCCGGCCAACGTCCTACGTTCCCACTGCCGCAGTCCGAACGGGCACGCGACGGCTGCATCCTGCTGCCGCTCTATCCGGAGATGACTGATGGCGATCAGGACCGGGTGGTGGACGCCCTGATCACCGCCACTCGGCGGTTCAAGCGTCCCCGCAATCACGTCGCCTGACGGCTCTCTGTCGGCGCGAAGGACAACGAGGGTGCCATGGTGTCTCGTTGGAGGTGGCACCTTGCCGAAATCGTCGTCGGCATCGCCGGGGAAAACATTGATGTTGGCGTGCCGTCGACCAGGATAATTTCGTTCTCGATATCCTCGTTTAGAGCCCCGCAACCTTCTGGTCCGCTCGCACCCAGGCCTTCGCCACCTGGGTCAGCGGCACCGGCGCCGGCATAACGGCATAACCACGCCTGTCGCGAGGCATTGTTTAGTCGTCGCGTTTGCCATCAATCTGAAGATGCCAGTTGACGCTGCCTTCTTGAGGCCTGACCGCCCCACTGGTCCTATGGGGGATCAGGCGGCTTTGCGAGGGGCAGCGGGGCTGGCCAGGGTGGTTTTGAGGCCGTCGGCGAGGGTGACGGCAGCGCGCACGCCGAGCGCCGCCGCCGCCCGCTCCGGGCAGCCGAACGAGGACGGAATGTCACCGGCGCGCGCCGGGTAGAAGCGCACCGCGTGCGGGCGCTCGCACAGCCGGGCGAGGGTGGCGGCAAGGGTGACGATCGAGGTGGGAACGCCAGTGCAGACGTTGAACACCGGGGCCTCAGGGCTGGCCGCGGCCATTGCCGCGCTCAGAAAGCGGACGACGTCGCCGACATAGACGAAATCGCGCATCTGCTGGCCATCACCGTAGACGTCGAGGGCGGCACCGCGGCTCAGCCGCTCGGCGAAGATCGAGATCACTCCCGAGTAGGGCGATCGACCGTCCTGGCGCGGCCCGTAGACGTTGAAAAAGCGCAGGCCCGCCGTCGGCACCCGGTGGACGAGCCCGGCCACCCGGGCATGGCGCTCGCAGCCGAGCTTGTCGGCGCCGTAGGCGGTGAGCGGATCTGGTGGGCAGTCCTCGGTGAGCGGCTGGACGGGTTGGCGCCCGTAGACCGCCGCCGACGACGCGAAGACCACCGGCGTGCGCTGCCGGCGCGCCGCATCGAGCACGGCAATGGTGCCGACGAGGTTGGTCAGATGGGTCTCCAGCCACGCCTCGTTCGAGCGTTGCACCGAGGCGACCGCGGCGAGATGGAAGCAGCCGTCGATGCCGCTCATCGCCCGGCCGACCAGTTCGACGTCGGCGACGCTGCCGACCAACACCTCGGCCTGCCGCGGCGCATTGCCAAACCGCCCGGTCGACAGATCGTCGAGAATGCGCACCCGGTGCCGCGCCGCAATCAGCGCATCCGCCAAGTGCGAGCCAATGAAACCGCATCCGCCGGTGATCAGGTAGGTGCCCATGCTGCGTTTCCCCATTTTCCCGAGGTACGATCCCCGGCGAAAGTTCCGCGGCGTCGAGCCGTCGGACGTCCCTGCCGCTGATAAGGCAAGGAGCCTGCCAAGCGCTATCTGGCGCGGTGCGACGGATGCGCACACGACGGGCGACGCAGGCCGGCGGTCGCTCGGGCGTTCGCGGTCGTTGGCATAGCGCTTGCCGGTGGTGCCGTCGTCATCCGCGGCCGCTGCGCTCACCGGCAGGAGGGTCTCGCTTCGGTGTCAGTCACCGCGCTATCTCCGGCCCGTCCGGGCACTCCGTCATCCGTGTGGCTGCTGCTCGACAGTCGCCAGCCGGGCGGGATCGAATCGCACGTCGCAACCCTGGCACGAGCACTGGTTGCCCGCGGCGTCGCTGCTGAAGTGGTGTTTCTTGCCGATCATGGCGCGCATCCGCTGAAGGCGGCGCTCGATGGCGCAGGCATTGCCCACACCACCCTCGCCGGCACGATGGCAAGCCTGTTCGCCGCATTGCGCCAGCGGCGACCGGCGATCGTGCATACCCACGGCTATAAGGCCGGCGTGCTCGGCCGACTGATGGCACGCCTGCTCGGCCTTCCGGTCGTCTCGAGTTTTCACGCCGGCGAGCCAGGTTTCGGCCGGATGCGGCTCTACGTTGCCACCGACTACCTGACTGCTCGATTCGCGCACTGCATTGCCGTTAGCGATGCAATTCGCGAACGGCTGCCGCAGGGATCGGCGCTGATCGAGAACTTCGTCGAACTGCCGGCGGCGCCGGCGGCCGCGGCGGGCCCGCGTCCCGAAACCGTGGCGTTCGTCGGCCGTCTTTCTCACGAGAAGGGACCGGACACGTTTTGCAGTCTCGCTGCAGCGTTCCCGCACCTGCGCTTTTGCATTTACGGCGATGGGCCGATGCGCCGGACGCTCGAAGCCGCGCACGCCCATCACGTGCGCTTCGCCGGCATGGTCGCGGGGATGGCCGAACACTGGCAGGACGTCGGGCTGCTCTGCATGCCCTCGCGCCACGAAGGCCTGCCGATGGCGGCACTGGAAGCGATGGCCTACGGTGTGCCGGTCGCCGCCTTTGCGGTTGGTGCGCTGCCGCGATGCATTGCGCACGAGCGGACTGGCTGGCTGGTTCCGCCCGGCGACGTGCCGGCAATGGCGGCGGCGATCGCCGCATGGCAGGCGATGGACGACACGGCGGTCCGCGCCGCGGCCCGCGCCGCGGTCGCCGCGGCGTTCTCCCCGGCGATCGGGGTCGACAAAGTGCTCGCCGTCTACGCGCGAGCGATCGGTGCGTCGCCGGCCTGACCCGCGCCACGAGCAAAGCGCTCCACTGCCGGGTATGCGCGGTGGCGAACCGGGCCGCTTTGCTTACGCCTGAGGAGTGACGCGGGCCTGATCACCGGCGTGCGCCGGATCTCGCCGGGCCGGGCGCAAATCGGCGGCGATTGCTCTGAGGCGGCGCGCCGAGGGGCAAAGCGCCCACGCCCTGAGGTGCGTGGCGATCGCCTCGCCGCGACGTCCTTGGGCGCGCGCGAACTCCGCTTCCGTCTCGAGGAGGTGCGCCCGCGCCAGCCGCACCGAGCCGGACTCTCCAGCGGCGAGCAGAAACGGCGCGTTGGCATCGAGGATGCGGTGCATGCAGGCGATGCGCAGGGCTGCGTTGGCGCTGACCGATCCCGGCCGTTGCATCAGGTAGCGGGTGCCGACGGTGCGGCTGAAGCCGACCGGGCCGCTGCGCGCCAGACGCAGCCACAGGTCCCAGTCCGCTGCAGAACGCAAGCTCGCATCAAAACCGGATGCATTTTGCAACACCTCGCGCCGGGCGACCACTGTCGACGTACCGACGACGTTCTCGGCAAGGATGTGGGCGGCAGGACGGTCGAGCCGGCGAAAGCCGTTTGTGGCGTCCTCGCCGGCGAGGCTACGACGGAAGGCCGGCCAGTACTCGAAGCTGGTGCCGTGACAGGCGCCGGACGGGTCGACGTGCAGATAGTCGGTGAAGCTGAAGATTGCGGACCGATCATTGGCGTGGAAGGCAAGCTGTGCCGCGAGCTTACCCGGTGTCCACAGATCGTCGGCATCAAGGAAGGCGATCAGTGGTGCCGCGGCGGCGACGATCGCCCGATTGCGGCTGATGTTCGGTCCGTCGCCACCGCCGGTGAGAACCACAAGACCCGGGCGGGAGCAGCGCTCATTGGCCAGCCACTCGGCGGTTCCATCGCTGGAGCCGTCGTCGACGACGACGATCTCAACGTTGTCGACGTCCTGCGCATCGACGCTGGCAATCGCCGCCGGCAGCAGCGCGCCGCAGTTACGCGCCGGTATGACCACCGAGACCACCGGGCGCGCAAACTGCCTCGTTTCCACCGTTCCCATCGCCTTCCCCCACCGCTCCCTCTGTTTTGGAACCATCGGCGCTCGCTGCACCTGCCCCGGTGCCGGTCATCACCGGCTGCCGCCCGTTGGATTGCATGGCGCGGGCCAGCGGCATCGACGCTTGGCACAAGCCTTGCTGCCGTCGCTCGCAGGTAACGCTGGCCGGATCAGGACATGCCGGCGCAGCGAGGTCTTGGGGGGAAACCTCGTGACAGTTGAAGTGATTATCCGGACCCTGGCCGAGGCCGGCCGCCGCACGTCGCTGATCAACGCCATCGACAGCTTGATGCGTGGCCAGCGCTGCCGGGTGCGACCGATCATCGTAATCAACGGAGATCGCTTCGATGCGGCAGTGATCGCAGCGGTACGCCAGATCGCGGGTGTGCACGTCGTTCACATCGTCGGTGGCCTGCAGCGCGCCTTGATCGCCGGGCGCTCGGCGGTATCCGCGCCCTACTTTGCCTTCCTCGACGACGACGATGCGTACCTGCCGAACGGCGTCGATGCGATGCTCGCGGCAATCGAGGCGCAGCCTGAGGCGGATGCGGTGGTCACCAACGGCTACCTCAGCAGCGTCGACGGGCGGCAGCAGCCAATTATCAGCGACGTCGATGCGGTTGGGCGAGCACCGCTCGCCGCATTGCGCCAAGCGAACTGGCTCTATCCATCCGGTACAATCTTTCGCAGTATCGCTTTTCCGGTCGACTGGTTCGGAGACATCCCTCCGCTCTTTGAGTGGACATGGATCGCCTATAAGGCCTCTCTCTCAAAGAAAGTCCGCTTCTCTCCACAATTTTCTTACCGCTACAACGACACACCTCATTCGCTCAGTAAAAGCTTCGAGATGCTCGTCTACGAAGATGATTTTCTGCGTGAACTTGAAACGCTGCCGTTGCCGCGCGAAGAGCGGCGTTCACTAAGGCGCAAGCACGGCGCGGCATTGCATGCCATTTCCGATGAATGCCGCCGGCGCGGCAAACGCCGGCTGGCGGCGGTGTATCACGTACACAGCCTGCTGAAACCGGGAGGCTGCCGGTACCTTCCTTACACCCGACACCTGCTGACCATACCGAGGTGAGAGTCGACCGCGGGATAGAGCTGAGCTGAAGAGGAGCTATTCGTGGATCACAGCATGCGGGAGGCGTCGGGGGTGCCGTCGTCGGCCTATGTCGTCTCGACGGCAGCGCAGGATCTCCTGCCGCGGCTAAAAGCAGCTTGGCAATACCGCAATCTCCTCTATTTCCTGGTGTGGCGAGAAATCAAGGTTCGCTACAAGCAGGCGCTGATCGGCGCTGGCTGGGCAATCATCCAGCCGTGTTTGACCATGCTAATCTTCACCGTGGTCTTCGGCTACTTTGCTCGCCTTCCGTCCGACGGCCTTCCCTATCCGCTGTTCGCCTTCACCGCCCTGTTGCCATGGACGTACTTCGCCGACGCGGTGCGGCGCAGCTCGCTCAGCCTCGTCGAAGATGGTGAACTCGTCCGCAAGATCTACTTCCCGCGGCTGATCATCCCGCTGGCGATGGTGGCGGCGCCACTCGTCGATCTGGCGCTGTCCTCGTTTGCGTTAATCGGGCTGTTCGCCTGGTACGGCATGGTGCCGACCGCGAACATCGTCTTCCTGCCGGCGTTCGTTCTTCTCGCGCTGGGGCTGGCGTTCGCGGTTGCCTTATGGCTAGGGCCACTCAACGTCCGTTTCCGCGACATCAAGCACGTCGTGCCGTTCCTCATCCAGATCTGGATGTATGCGAGCCCGCTCATCTACCCGGTCAGCCTGGTGCCCGAGCGCTTCAAGGTCATCTATAGCCTCAATCCGCTGGTCGGCATCATTGAGGGCTTTCGCTGGGCACTGCTCGGCACCACAAGCCCGGACTTCACGGCCATCGGCATCGGCATCGCCCTGACCGGCGCGCTGCTGGCCGGCGGTCTCGTCTATTTCGGCCGCATGGAGCGCGTTTTCGCGGATGTGATATGAGCGTCAACGAAGCCATTTGTGCCGAAGGCCTCGGCAAGCGCTATGCGGTGGGAAGCGCCGCGCAGCACAACACGTTGCGCGACGTCATCGCCGAAGGCGCGCGCGGGCTGTTCCGCCGCAGCGCGGCGCGCTCCAACTCCCGCGACTTCTGGGCACTGCGCGACGCTAGCTTCGTCATCCGCCACGGCGAGAGCGTCGGCATCATCGGCCTGAACGGCGCCGGCAAGAGCACGCTACTTAAGCTGTTGTCGCGGATCACCGTTCCGACCACCGGTCGTGCCGTTATCGCCGGGCGGGTGAGCGCGCTGCTCGAAGTCGGCACCGGCTTTCACTGGGAGCTGACCGGCCGCGAGAACATTTACCTCTACAGCGCAATCCTCGGCATGCCGCGCGAGGAGGTACGTCGCAACTTCGAGGCAATCGTCGAGTTCGCCGGCCTTGCCGACTTCATCGATACGCCGGTGAAGCGGTATTCGAGCGGCATGTATGTGCGCCTCGCGTTTTCGGTCGCCGCCCACCTGCGACCCGACATTCTGTTGCTCGACGAGGTGCTGTCGGTCGGCGACGTCTCGTTCCAGAAGAAATGCATGGATTTCTCGCGAAACCTGCAACGCTCCCAGGCGACGATTCTCTTCGTCTCGCACAACATGTTCAGCATTAAGACGATGTGCAGCCGGGTCATCTACCTCAAGGGCGGTCGCATCGTCTTCGACGGGCCGACCGACAAGGGTATCGAGCTTTACGAGACCGACTGCCGTCTCGCCACCTTGCGTACCGGCGCCGCGCCGGAGCAGTGGCCGGTGATGATCAAAGACGTGGTCATCTCGGGCGAAGCCGGAGACGATAAGACGGTCTTCGACCTCGGCGAGCGGATGCGCATCCGCATCGTCTACGAATCCCGCACCAAACTCGTCGATCCCAACTTCATCATCGCCTTCCTCCGCTCAGATGCCGTCGCATGCTGCAACTTTAGTAGTGAAGCCGATGGGGTCAAAGTCGATGGTGAACAGGGCGTGGCCACGATCGAGGTGCTGACGCCGCCGCTCAAGCTCGTTGCCGACGTCTACACCGTCCACATCCTCATCCGGGAGCGGGGATTTCAGGAGGTGCTGTGCGCGCAGATCGGCGGCACCTTTCATGTCCGCCACGACCTGTTCGATGCACACTTCGGCGTGTTCCACGAAGCCGGTACATGGTCCTGCGGTAGCCCCTACGCGGTCGGCGGAGAGACCTGCTCGGGGCCCGGCGCGTCCTCGCTTGGCGCTTTGCGCCGCACCGAAGAGGCGTCGCCGGCAGCGGTCGCCGTTCTCGAAAGGAAGTAAGAGATGAGCGCGGTCGACGTCGTCATCCCCTGTTACAACTACGGCCGCTACCTCGAAGGTTGCGTCGAGGCCATTCTTCGGCAAGCGGGGGTCGATGTTCGGGTCCTGATCATTGACGATGCGTCGAGCGACGAGACACCGGAGATCGGCGCCCGGCTGGCCGAACGCGATCCCCGCGTGACCTTTCGCCGCCACACAAAAAACTGCGGGCATATCCTGACCTACAACGAAGGACTGCTCGGTTGGGCGAGCGCCGAGTATTCGTTGCTGATCTCGGCAGACGACCTGCTGGCGCCGGGCGCGCTCGCGCGGGCGACGCAGTTGATGGACCGCCACCCTGACGTCGGCATGACCTACGGGTTCGCCGAGTACTTTTCCGACCCTGCGCACCCAGCATCGGTAGAGGCACCGCGCTCGGCCGAGTCCCAGGTCATCCCCGGCCGTCAGTTCCTGCAGCGCTGCTTCGAGCACGGTAATGCGGTGTCAACCCCGACCGCGGTGGTACGCACGCGGGTACAGCAGGCGGTGGGCGGCTATTCGGTCGAGCTGCCGCACAGCGGCGATATGGAGATGTGGATGCGTTTCGCCATCCGGGGGCCGATCGGCGTCATTCGTGCCGTTCAGGCGTTCTATCGGTGGCATGGCAACAACATGAGTCATAAGTACCGTACCGCGCGCCTGCGCGATATGAAGGAAGTCGAGCAAGCGGCCGACTGCGTCATCGCTGCGGCGGCGGGTTGCTTTTCCGAGATCGGCGCTTGGCGAGCCGCCATGCACCGGCGCTTCGCCGCCGAGGCGTTCTGGATCGCCAGCACCGCATTCGATATCGGCGATGCCGAGACCTATCGCATCGCGCTGGCCTATGCCGAGCATACCGATCCGGCGCTGCGCGGCGCCGCGATCTGGTGGAAGCTGCGCACCAAGGCGCTGCTCGGCCCGACCGTGTGGCGCACAGTCAGACCCACCCTCGACTGCCTGCGCGGTATTCGCGACCGGCCGAACGCGCGCTGGACCCCTCCCCGGGACGGCCAGACGTTCGGCTGGTGGCCAGCAGACCTGGCACGATAATGGATGAGCGTGCGCAACCGCGGATGCGCAGCGGCTGCGAAGCCGGACGGGGAGACGCGACGTGCCGCCGGGCAACGTGAGCGCTTTCGCTCCGGCGAAGAGCGAGACTGCCGGCGGTCGGCGCGAGGGCCGCGTCAAGCGCCGCAACCGACCGTTGTTGGCGCAGCCCAGCGCGCAGATCGCGGTGGCCGTTGCTGCCTGCGCCGTCGTCGGCGCCGTCTGGCAGGCAGTGGGCAAGCCGCTGGGTGGCTTCGTCGCCTTTGTGCTGTTCTTCGTGCCCTTGTGCACGGTGCCGTTCGAGCTTTGCCTCGCCTTCGTGGTCCTGTCCCATTTTCGCATTCCCGAGGTTTTTCCCGCGCTCTACTCGTTCCACATGCCGGAACTCGCGGCTGTCTCGGCGCTCGCCGCGCTGGTCTGGCACCTTTGGGGGACCAAGCGGATTCGCCCGTACTGGTCGGTGGAACTCAGCTTATTTGCACTGTTTTTCGCCGAACTCACTCTGGGTGTGGCGGTGGCGACGAGCCGCGAGACCGCCTTTGCCTTCTGGAGCAGCTATTTCATCAAGGTGGCGATCATTACCCTCGCCATCGCATGGCTGTCGGCCGGTCCGCAGCAATTTGCCCGTGCGGCCCACGCCTTCGTCGCTGCCGGCCTGGCGGTTTCCGGGGTGACCTTGTGGAACAAGGTCAACGGCATCGGCCTGGTCGAAGGCACCCGAGTGACGATCGGCCGCGACATTGGCTCGGTCCTGGGCGATCCCAACGACCTCTCGCTGGTGCTGCTCTTTCCGGTCAGCTTTGCGCTGGGGCTGGCGATGACCCGGCGAATTCCGATGCTCAGCCGACTGTTCGGCGCCGTGAGCGTCGTCATACTGATGCTGGCGATCCTGGCGACGCAGAGCCGTGGCGGCATCCTCGGCGTTCTCGCCGTTGTCGCCCCATTCATTCAGCAGAAGGTCAAGTCACTGGCGGTGACCGCGACACTCGGCGCCGTCGTGGCGGTGGGCCTTTATGTCGGCGCCGGGATCGGCGAGCGGACCGTCCTCGTCGGCTCCCAGGATGGGCTTGATGAATCGGCGATGGGACGCGTCGAAGCTTGGCAGACCGCCGTCAACATGGCTCTCGCCCACCCCATCACCGGCGTCGGCATGATGACGTTCGTCGACAACTACTTCGACTATACCGATGAGTGGCACGGCAGGGCAGTGGCAGCGCACAGCGTCTGGTTCCAGGTGCTAGCCGAAGCTGGGTTCATCGGCTTTTTCACCTTCGTGGCGATGATCGGTGCTACCGCCGGCAAGCTGCTGCGCGCGACCCGGCGGCTTGAGGCCGCAGATGGCGACGCTTATGCGCGGGCGACGGCGATGTCGTTACTCGCCGGCATCGCCGGGTTCGTCGTCTCCGGAACCTTCCTCAGCCAAGCGTACACTTGGCCGATCTACATCTTGCTGGCCCTGAGCGTCTCGATATCGCGCTATGCATTCGCGGGGGCCGAGGGCGGGCCAGCCACCGCGGTTGCGCCCGGAACAATCATGCGCGACTCGGCAGGGCACGGGAATCGACCGAAAGACAGTGAGGCGCGCGATGGATAACGGCCGGGAGATCGATGGACTCAGCGGCCGGCTCGCCGCCGCCTCGCTGCACCTGCGCCGCACCATCAAGGAGCGGCGCACACCACTGGCCGATGTCGCCTATCGGGCCATCGTCGGACTGCGGGGCTTTGAGATACCGGTAATCCGCGCGCTTCACCTCCCGCTCTATTATCTGGTTCGCGTCGGCACAGACGGACTCGGCGCGTTGATGGCAGCCCTGTGGTGGACGCCCTTGTTCAAGGCACGCCTCGCTGCGCCAGCCCCGGCGCTGCGCCTTTACGGCGGCGGTCTGCCTCTGGTCACCGGCCCGCTGAGCGTGCGCGTCGGGCGGGGCTGCCGGATCTCGACACAGACGACATTCTGCGGGCGTTCGGCGGGAGACGACGTTCCACAACTGACCATCGGCGATAATGTCGACATCGGCTGGCAGACGACGATCGCGGTCGGTCGCCGGGTCACCCTCGGCGACAACGTCCGCCTCGCCGGGCGCGCCTTTCTCGCCGGATATCCGGGCCACCCGCTCGACGCCCTCGACCGTGCCGCCGGCCTGCCGGACACGCCGGATCAGGTCGGTGACATCATTCTCGAGAATGACGTCTGGCTGGCGACCGGGGTGACCGTGACCGCCGGGGTGTGCATCGGCCGTGGCACCGTGGTCGCGGCCGGCAGCGTGGTCACCGGCGACCTGCCGGCGTTCGTGCTCGCCGCCGGCGTTCCCGCCCGTGTCGTCCGATTCATCGACGCGGCGACGCCGGTGGAGCGGCAATGAGCGCACCGCTCGTCGTCTTCGGCGAGGACTGGGGGGCGCACCCGAGCAGCACCCAGCACTTGGTCCGCGAGCTTGCCGGTAGCCGCGCCGTGGTCTGGGTCGAGTCGATCGGCCTGCGCCGCCCACGTGCTACCCTCCATGACATGCGACGGGCCGCCCAAAAGTTGCTCGCCGTTGCCCGTGGCGGGCGTTCGGCGGACCGGGCAGAGGACGGGAAAGCCGACTCGCGCGACATGCGACTGTTTCATCGTCTGGCGCCGCTCGCCGTGCCGGCAGCGTCGGGCCGTGCGGCGCGGTACCTCAACCGCCTTTTGCTTGGCCGAGCGGTGCGTCGTGCCTTGCGTCGGCATCGCTTGGAACGACCGATCCTGTGGATTTCGCTGCCCACGGCGGTCGACGTGATCGGCAGCATCGGTGAACGGGCGGTCGTCTACTATTGCGGTGACGACTGGGGGGCGCTCGACGGCGTCGATCATACCCCTGTCTGCCGTTGCGAAGCGGAGCTCCAGAACAAAGCGGACGTGATCCTTGCCGCCAGCCCGGCGCTAGCGGCACGATTTCCGCCGCACAAGACTGTGGTTGTCCCGCACGGCGTCGATCTTCGGCGGTTCGGTGACCGTCAGCCACGTGCCGCCGACTTTCTCGCCGGTACACCGGTCGCCGGATTCTTCGGCAGCCTTTCGGCATGGATCGACGTCCCGCTGATCGCCGCAGCCGCGGCTGCCCTGCCCGACTGGCGGTTCCTGCTAATCGGGCCCGTGCGTAGCGACGTCAGCTCCCTGCGCGCGCTGCCCAATGTCGACATTGTCGGACCGCGGCCGCACGCGGCACTCCCCGGCTATGTACAGCACTGGGACGTCTCGCTCCTGCCGTTTCGCGACACGGCGCAGATTCGCGCCTGCAACCCTCTGAAACTTAGGGAGTATCTCGCGGCCGGTGCTCCGGTGGTTGCCACCGATTTTCCGGCGCTCGACGGCTACCGGGATCTCGTCGAGGTCGCCTCTACCCCGGAGGCGTTCGTCGCGGCGATCCGTCGGGCTGGCGCCGAGGGTCGGCTGCGAGCCGCTCAACGTCTTGTCCGGGTGACCGACGAGTCGTGGAGCGTGCGCGCCCGTCAGGTCGAAGAGATCCTCGCAGTCTGGTGAGCCAACGGCGCATGCCGGGCGTCGTTGCCGTGCCATGATTCGCCGCTGACGCAACCAGTGTCCCCTCAAAATCTCCGCATTGGTTAACCCAAATAGGGTATGGCTGCGGTGCTGCTCTCGCTTTACTGTCGCCAGCATTGAGGTGGCGGACGCGTCCGCTTGCGGGCCACGCCTGATGATTATGCTAATAAAATCACGCGATTAGTCTTTAGAAGGGGAAATTTTCGATGCTGTCGGAGATGGTCTACGCGACCTCTTGCGGTCGAAATGGGCGAGGGAGCGCTGCCCGCGAATCTTCCCAAAATAGCCCAACTATGGCCCAAATGGGGTGCTTAGACATAGACTGCCTAAGCAAGAACCCCCTGGATTGGTCAATGACAATGAAAATTTATCTTGTGCCGCTTGGCGCCCTCGCTGTAGCTGCGGCGATTGCCGCAGCGCCATCACCGTCGCTGAGCGCCGCGAAAGTGCCGATTGCCGTCGACGATTTACAATCGACGACAATCAATACGACTCTCACACTGACGCCGGGCCAACTCATCGCTAACGACACACGCACCGGCCACCTCCTGCGTGTTGTCTCTGTGGGTCATGCCGTCAACGGCACGGTCAGTCTCGCTACCAGCGGGCGGATCACGTTCACTCCCGCGCAGGACTCTGTCGCCGACGCCCGCTTCGATTACACGATCGAAGACGCCAGCACGAGCGCCCAGAGCACCGCGACCGTCTACATTGCCATCGCCCAGACGCCGCTCACCATCTGGCAGTCATCGGCAACGCCGAGCGTGATCACTGACCCGGATACCTCCTCCGTCGAGTTGGGCGTCAAGTTCTACAGTGATGTCGCTGGTCAGGTGCTCGGCCTGCGCTTCTACAAAGGTCCGCAGAATACTGGAAGCCATCCGGTCAGCTTGTGGACGAGCACCGGGACCAAGCTCGCTACGGCGACATCCGCCGACGAAACCGCCAGTGGCTGGCAGGAAGTGCGGTTTACTCAACCGGTGGCGATTTCCTCCGGCAAGACATACGTCGCATCCTACCACTCGGCCGGCCACTACAGCACGACTCCCTCCTACTTCGCCAACTGGGCGAGCAACGGCGCGCTGCATGCTCCGGCGAGCAGCGCGACCGGCGGCAACGGCGTTTACCGCTACGGCTCGAACGTCCAGTTTCCCAATGCGACCTGGCAGGCTAGCAACTACTGGGTCGACGTCGTCTTCCAGGCTGGCACCCCCACCGCGGACACGACGCCGCCGACCACCCCCAGCAACTTTACGGCGACCCCTGCCGCCAATCGCGTCGATCTGGCCTGGAGCGCATCGACCGACGACACGAGCAGCGTGCTTTATAAGTTGACTCGCAACGGCGCAGCGTTGACGACGACCTCGGCAACAACCTACTCCGATAGCGGTCTTGCCGCGGCGACGACCTACTCCTACGGTCTGACCGCGTACGACGATGCCGGTAACGCCTCGGCGACGGTAACCAAATCGGCAACGACGCCATCGTCGGCGCCGGTGACCTGCGCCGTCAATCTCGGCGCGGGGGCGAGCCTCGGTGGCAAGCTGCCGTTCCCGGCCGACAACCCCTGGAACCAGGACATCTCCACCGCCGCGGTCGATCCGAACTCCTCGACCATTCTCAACACCACCAACTTCAGCACCCGCCTGCACGCCGACTTCGGATCCGGCACCTATGGGGGTACGAAAATCGGTGTGCCTTATATCGTCGTTCCGGAAAACCAGCCGCTGGTTCCCATCGACTTTACCGCGTGGCCGTTGGAAAGCGACGCTGGCCCCTATCCGTTTCCGCCCAATGCGCCCATCGAGGGACTCGGCGCCACCAGCTATATGGACCGGCACGTGCTTGTCATCCAGCGCGACTGTGCGAAGCCGACCCAGTTCGGCAAGCTGTTCGAGACTTTCGGTACCTACCCTGTGGGCAACTACCCGACCAGCGTCAGCTCTTGGCGGGCCTCGAACGGCGCTGTCTTCGATCTAAACTCGAACGCGCTCCGGCCGGCCGGCTGGACGTCGGCCGATGCCGCGGGCCTGCCAATCTTCCCCGGACTCGTCCGCTACGACGAGGTCGCAGCCGGCGAGATCCGGCATGCGCTGCGCTTTACGCTTGCTCCGGGCTACACCCGTAAGGCTTACATCGCGCCGGCGCGGCATTGGGCGAGCAGCAATACCGGCAGCCAGTATGCCCCCTTTGGCATGCGTGTGCGCCTGAAGGCGGGCGTCGACATCTCGTATCTACCACACGACGTCCAGGTTATCGCCCGCGCGATGAAGAAATACGGCATGTTACTGGCCGATAACGGCGGCAACTGGTTCGTTTCCGGCGCACCGGACGAGCGCTGGGACAACGACGAACTCGCTTGGCTCGGTCAACTGGCCGCTAGCAACTTCGAAGTCGTCAAGATGGGAACGATCGTCACTCCTTAGGCGCGGATGATCTATTACCGCCGAGCGCGGGTGGAACGCCTGCTCGCGCTCGGCCCCTTTGCAAGTCCAGCTCGTCAATTCGCATCGCAAATTGCAAGCTTTTGCCGGGCAGCGGCGGTGTGCACCCGCAGCTTGACCGCTGCTGTTGCCGCAATCTCTCCGTTTTTTCCATCGCGCCGCCCCGTCGGGCTGGCGGCTTGCCCTGCGTCGCCCCTGGCGTGCGGTTGGCCTGACGCTTGCTCTTATCGCGGTGGAACTCATCGCCAGTGGACGATACCGTGCCCATAGCCTTATGCCGTTGCTGCCGGCAGCAAGCTTCAAGACGCCCACCGCGCATTGCTGACTCGCGGCGCGGGCTGGCCGGCGATGCATAGGTCGTTTCCGGAAATCCTTCATTTGCTCCTCGCCGCCGGATGGCGGCGGCGGTTCCTCGTTCTTATTCCGATGCTGCTGCTGCCGCCACTCGGCTTCGTCGTCGGCCACTACGCCCCGCGCACCTACGAGACGCAGATGACGATCATGGTGCAGGAACCTGCGAAGCAGAGTCCCTACCTTGGCGATCTCGCCGTCGGTACCCGCTTGCAGGAGCGGATGCCGGTGCTCAACTCACTCGTCCACCACTCGCAGGTACTGGAGAGAGTCGCTCTCGATCTTGGCGAGATTACCGAGGCGACTTCTCAGACGGACCGCGACTCGGTGGTCTCCCGCCTGTCGAATGGCCTCGCGATCAAGCTGATCGGCACCGACCTCGTTGAGTTGCGGTTGCGCGGGCACTCGGCGAACGCACTCGACCGGGAGCTCAGCCAGATCGGTACCCGCTTCATCGAGAAGCTTACCGCCCCCGAACGCTCGTCGATCGCCAGTAGTCTTGAGTTTCTCGAACGGCAGATCGAGCAGCGCGGGCCGCTGCTGCGCAAGGCCGAACAGCGTCTCGCCGATTTCCGCGTCCGTAACGCCGCTCGCCTGCCCGAGGTTCAGTCGGCCAACGTTGCCCACCTCACCGAAGTCCGCAAAATGCTCGAAGACCGCCGCACGGCGTTGGCCGGTGCCGACGCGTCGCTAGCGGACCTGCAAGCGACACTCACACCGCCCGACCCGGTCGCCGAGGAACTCGACAAGCGGATTGCCGATCTCTATGGGCAGATCGCCCAGTTGCGATCGAAGTACACCGACCGTCATCCCACACTCCAGGCCCTGCAGCGCGAACTGCAAACGCTGAGGGAGCAGCGGCAACACCTCCAGGCTGGCGGGTCCGGCGTCGCTTCGCCGTCACAGCGCCTGGCCATGCAGCTCGAGCCGGTGCGTGCGGCGCGGGCACAGCAAATTTCTCTGCGTGTGGAGGTGATGCAGCTCGAGCGCGCCCTCGCCGAAGCGGAGCAGACGGTCGCCAACCAGAGCGACGTGCAGTCGGAGCTGACCAACCTGGAGAGCGCGCTCGCGACAGAGAAGGAAATCTACGACAAGCTGGTCGGGCGCTTCGAACTTGCCCGGGTCACTGGCGACCTCGGTACGTTTGAAGCCGGCGATCGCGTCAAAATCAACGCGCCGCCGGACCTGCCCGTCGAGGTCGGCCCAACGGCGAGCCTGTTCCTGATTGCCGGCATTGCCGGGGGCATTGCGCTCGGCCTCGGATTGGCCATTGCTGCTGAGTTCGCCGATGACGCAGTGCGCTCGCGGGCAGACGTCGAGCGCGCCACCAACGCGCCGGTGCTTGCCCGCATTCCCCGCTTGCCGCCCAGCGGCGCGCCGACAGCGGCCAAGGCTTCGGCCACGGATGACGACGGCCCGCCGAGTGGGGCTCACGACAGCCGCTTCTCCGCCTCCGTTCACCCGATCAAGATTTCGGCGTCGTGAGGAAGACTTGCATGCGTCCCGTCGTTGTCGAGGTCGTCCAGGAACTCGAGCCTGGGGGAATTCAGGTGATGGTCCTCGAACTTGAGCGGTTGCTCGCCGGCGACGTCGAGGTTCATGTCGTCAGCCTGGAAAACACCATCGAGCGATTAACGGCTCTTTGGCCGAGGGTCTCGTCGGTGGGTCCACGGCTGCATGCACTCGCCAAGCCACCCGGTCGCGACTTCTCCACCGTGCTCACCCTTGCCCGGCTGCTGCACCGCATTGGCGCCACCGCAGTGCACACGCATCACATCGGCCCGCTGCTTTACGGCGGCCTTGCCGCGCGGCTCGCTGGTGTGCGCCGGCTGGTGCATACCGAGCACGATGCTTGGCACCTTCAATCGCGACGGCGGCGAACGTTGCAGACCGCAGCGCTGGCGCTACTGCGCCCGCATCTGATTGCCGACGCGGCGATGGTCGCCTCCGCCCTCGTTGCAGCGATCCCGTCGAGCCGGCCGATAATCATCGCCAACGGCATCGATACCACGCGCTTCCGCCCGGGTAATCAGCTGGCGGCGCGCCGGGTGCTGGGCCTACCGCTGGCGACACAGCTCATCGGCTCGGCCGGCCGCCTTGAGCCGGTCAAGGGACATAAACTGCTGATCGACGCGATCGCACGTCTGCCCGACACGTTTGAACTCGCGATTGCCGGGGATGGAAGCATGCGGGCGGCTTTGCAGGAGCATGCAATCGCCTTGGGGGTGGATGAACGATGCCATTTTCTCGGTCATACCGACAACATGGAAGCCTTTTACCAATCACTCGATGTGTTCTGCCTGCCGTCGGAGGCCGAAGGCCTGCCGTTGGCGCTGCTGGAAGCGCAGTCGTGCGGGATTCCAGCGGTGGCGACCGACGTCGGTGCGGTCCGCGAGGTACTGGCACCAGACGTTTCGATCGCCGTCGAGCCCGGCAATGCCGAAGCCCTGGCGGCCGGCCTCGTTCGCGCCTTCGAGCGGCGCAACCATGCCACGCTGCGCCCTTTTATCATCGACGGTTACGATGCCGGCGCGATGGCAGCCGCCTACCGTGCCGTGCTTGCTGCCTGACTCCGTCGGTTCGGCGATGATGACCCTCGTCGCAGGCATGACAGTCGCGAGCCTTGTCCTCCTTGTCTACCATCACGCCATCTATCCTGCACTGCTCTGGGCGTGGGCTCGACGCCACCCTGTCACCCTTCCGTCGGTATCGCCGCGCCGCTATCGGCCGACCGATGCAGATCGATTGTTACCCAGCGTCGTCGTGCTTGTCCCCGCTTTCAACGAGGCTGCGGTGATCGGCGATAAGATCCGCAATCTCGCTGTCCTCGACTATCCGGCGGAACGCCTGCGCGTCGTCATCGCTTGCGACGGATGCGGAGACGAGACGGCGGCCATCGCCCGCGCCGTGGCGGAGCAGCCGGAATGCCGACACCTGCGTGTCGAGGTTCGCGAATTCAGCGTGAATCGCGGCAAACTCGCGTTGATCAATGCGCTGGTCCCGGAGATGGGCGACGAGGTGATCGCCCTCAGCGACGCTTCGGCCTTGGTGTCGGTCGATGCGCTGCTCATCGCCGCCCGCCGCTTCACCGATCCCCAGGTCGGCGTCGTCTGCGGCACCTATCGGCTGCTGCGCGCCTTCGGCGCTGGCGAGGCCGCGTACTGGGGGTATCAAACTAAGCTCCGCGACCAGGAGTCCGTAGTCGGTGGGGCGATCGGCGCGCATGGCGCCTTCTACCTGTTCCGCGCCCGACTGTTCCGCAGCCTTGCCGCGGATACCATCAACGACGACTTCGTGCTGCCGATGAGCATCGTCGCCCACGGCGCCCGCGCCGTCTCCGATCCGCGCATCGTCGCCATTGAGCTCGAACGTGCCACCGCCGAGCAGGATCGCCGGCGGCGGCAGCGCATCGCCGCCGGAAATCTTCAGCAACTGCTCCGCCTCCGGCAATTGATCCATCCGCGCTTCGGTGGGACGGCCTTCGCCTTCGCCTCCGGCAAGGGACTGCGCGCCATCACCCCGCTGCTGCTGCTGCTAGCGGTCGTGGGCTCCCTGGCACTGGCCGGTCAGGCGATGGTGTTTGCCGCGCCTGCGGTTGTTGCAGCGGCAGCCTGCGGCGTGACGGTGGCCTCGACTCTGTGGCCTGGAGGCCGTTGGCCACGGACCGTCGATCGAATCTCTTATGTCGTCTCCGGCTATGTCGCCGCCTTCGTCGGCTCCTGCCGCTATCTTCTTGGCCGGGAGGGCTGTGGCTGGGGCGGTGCGCGGCGCCACGGCAGCGTTTCGCTTACCGCGAGTGCGGGTCAAGCATTGGCATGGACGGGGGTTTCAATGGGAGCGGCGACCGCGGGGCGGGTGGGCCACATCCACCCATGCGTGCGCATCCTCAAGCGGACCATCGACGTCGCCGCTGCGATCACGCTGCTGACACTGACGTCACCTGTGTTTGCGCTGGCGGCGCTGGCGATCAAGCTCGACAGCAAAGGTCCGGTATTCTTCCGCCAGCTTCGCATCGGCGAGTGCGGCCATGATCATGTCCGGCTGATCCGCATCATCAAGTTCCGCTCCATGCGCGAGGATGCGGAGAGCATGAGTGGTGCTGTGTGGGCGAGTGACGACGACCCGCGGGTGACCCGCGTCGGCAACATCCTGCGCCGCTCCCGTCTCGACGAGCTGCCTCAGCTCCTCAACGTCCTCCGTGGCGAGATGTCGTTGATCGGGCCGCGGCCCGAGCGGCCGACCTTTCATCACACGCTGAACAGCTCGCTTCCGTTCTATGCCGAGCGCCTGTTTGGCGTCCTGCCGGGGATTACCGGCTTTGCCCAGGTCAACCTCGGTAGCGATCATTGCCTTGATGACGTCCGCCGCAAACTGTTCTACGACCACGCCTACGCGATGGCACTCAGCCGACCGCTGGTTTGGTTGCGTCTCGAGTTGCTGATTGTGGCGCGCACCGTGGTGATCATGATCGCCGGACCCGGATGGCTCGCCGAGCACCCCCTATGCCTGCATGTGCCTTCGGTAGCCGAGCATGAAACCTCGCCTATACCCTGGGCCGCCGGGAGCTGCACAGGACGACGGAGCCCTGACTAGTCTTTCCCCGAGGTATGGAGCCCAAGTTCAGCTATGCAGTAGGCTATATTTTCGGTCTTCGCTGAGCCTGCGCATCATCGAGGAGATACTGGCCGCCCGCGGCATATTGGTAACGCATGAGACGATCCGGCAATGGGGCCTGAAGTTTGGCCAGGAATTCGCCGGCCGCTTCCGTCGGCAAGCGCCTCGCCGTGGCGACAAGAGGTGTCTTGACGAGAGCGCCGTCAGCATCGCTCGGCCATCGCGCTTGCCGTCAATTGACGATGACACGTTGACGGTGCAGCCATCGGGCATTCAGCGCTCAGTGCCCGTCGAGTGGCGACTAATCATCACGTCGCGGTGGACATAGACGCTCATTACCAGCCCGAACCCCGCCATCAGCGATACGACGGCCGTGCCACCATAGGAGACCAACGGCAGCGGAACTCCGACGACGGGGATCAAACCCATCACCATCGCCATGTTAATGAATAAATAAAGAAAGAACGTCGACGCAATGCCCATTGCCAACAGGCGGCCGAACTGACTTCGCGCGGACAGCGCGATGGCAAAACAATAAGCCAGGATGACGATATAGAGCCCCAGCATACCCAAGGAGCCGATCAGCCCAAATTCCTCGGCAAGCATGGTAAAAATGAAATCAGTCTGCTTTTCGGGAAGAAAATTGAGGTGGCTTTGTGTGCCCTGGATGAAGCCCTTGCCGAACAGCCCGCCGGACCCGAGCGCGATCTTCGACTGAAGGATGTGATAGCCGGCGCCGAGCGGATCACTCTCGGGGTCAAGGAACGTCATCACGCGGTTGCGTTGGTAGTCGTGCAGAAACTGCCAGGCGACGGGTAACATCGCCAATCCTGCGGCAAGCACCACGCCAAACATCCACAAGCTGACGCCGGCGGCGAAAAAGACGGCTCCACCGCCCGCCAGCAGCATGATGGCTGTCCCTAGATCCGGTTGCTTGAGGACCAGCCCCACGGGGACGAAAACCATCAAAGCGGGAATGATCAACCGCCATGGGCGACGCACGTCTTCCGAAGCAAACCCGTGGAAGTGGCGCGCCAAGGCGAGGACAAGCGCGATTTTCATCAACTCGGAGGGCTGTAGGTTGATAAATCCAAGGTCAATCCATCGCTGCGCGCCCATACCGATGGAACCGGCGAAATCGACCACGACCAGCAGCGCGAGAGCGGCGAAGAACATCGGGTACGCCCAGCGCAGCCACAACCGGATGTCGCAGACGGCGACCGTAATCATGAGAAGCAGCGCGATGATAAAGCGGACGCACTGGCGAATCGCCCACGGTTCCATGCTGCCGCCGCCGGCCGAATACAGCATCGCGATGCCGGCACCGCCAACGCCGCAGATCGCCAGCACGAACAGCCAACGGATCTGCAGGAGCTTGTCCACCAACGTCACGCCTGGACGATTCAACGAATTCCATCCCACTGTCGGTCAGCCCTCGCGCCGCGGCCCCGGTGTTCGCTCCTTGTCCGCACCAACCACCCGTTTGTCGCCCAGGGTTTGCGCCGCCGTAAGGACATCGCGTGCAATCGGTGCAGCGGCCTTTGATCCGGCTCCGCCGTGTTCGATCACGACGGCACACGAATAACGCGGCCGGGCGACGGGCGCATAGCCGATAAACAGAGCGTGATCGCGTCGTTCCCACGGCAAATGTTCGTTCTTGATCACCCCCGATTGCCGTTCACCCTTGGAGATCCGCCGCACCTGGGACGTTCCGGTCTTGCCCGCCATCTCGAAACCCGGCACATGGATCGCCGCGCTCTTGGCTGTCCCGCGGGCGCTGTTCACCACGTTGTTCATTCCGTCTTGGATGACCTTGAGATGGGCGGCGCTGATGCCGAGGTTGATCGCGGTTTTCACCACCCCGGCGCGCTCAGCGACGGCTAGATCACGGACCATCCGCGGCACGATGGCCTTACCGCCGTTGGCGATGCGTGCCGACATTACCGCCAACTGTAACGGCGTCGATAGAACATAACCCTGACCGATGCCGGTGATGACCGTCTCGCCGACCGACCACCCGGTGCCAAACGTTGCGGTTTTCCAATCTCGCGTCGGCAATAAGCCACTACGCTCATGGGGCAGATCGATCCCCAGCGGCGCGCCAAGACCGAGCTGATGTCCCATTTCAGCAATGCGGTCGACGCCAACCCTGCGAGCAGCTTCGTAAAAGTAGCAATCACAGGATTGCGCCAGCGCATCGCGCATCGCCAGCGATCCGTGGCCGCCGCGCCTCCAGCAGTGGAATACGGCATCGCCGAGACGAAACGCCCCCGAACAGAACACCGTGGCGCTCGGATCGAGGACGCCCTTTTCGAGCGCCGCCAGCGCCACAACGGGCTTGAACGTTGACCCCGGCGCATACACGCCGGCGATCGATTTGTTGATCAACGGGGCTTTGGGATTGGTTGTAAGGAATTTCCATTCCTCGCTGCTCAGCCCGCGATCGAAGGCACTCGGATCGTAGCCGGGCGTCGAAGCCATCGCCAGGACTTCGCCTGTCTCGACATCGAGGACAACGACCGCGCCGCTTTCGTCGCCAATCCGGTCGATCGCGAGTTGCTGCAAATCGAGGTCGAGCCCGAGCGTTACATCGTCCCCCGGCTCCCCATCCGTTCGGTCGAGTTCGCGGATGACACGACCAACCGCGTTGACCTCGACCTGAGAATTACCGCCGATGCCGCGGAGAACTCGCTCGTAGCTGCGTTCGATCCCGGCTTTGCCAATCCGAAAACCGGGCAACTCGAGCAACGGATCGCTCCCCTCCGCGAGATCCGCTTCGGAGACGACGCCGACGTAGCCCAAGACATGCGAGAGAGCCGGACCATAAGGGTATTCGCGACTTCGGCCTTCCTCGACAGAGATTCCCGGCAGGTCGAGCGAATTGACTTCGATGCGGGCGACGTCGTTCCAATCGAGGTCTTCGCGCACGGTTATCGGCACAAATTGACGCTGGCGTCCGATTTCGCGCAGAATTCGCTTGCGATCGCCGTCACTGATTGGAACGAGGGTGCCGAGTGCGGCGAGGGTTCCCTCGACGCTGGACGTCTGCTCGGCGACGACGACGACGCGGTAGTCTTGCCGGTTCGACGCCAATGGCCGACCCGTCCGGTCGAGAATTCGACCGCGTGGGGGCGGCAATAGCCGCACATTGATCCGGTTGTCCTCGGCGAGCGTCAGGTACCGCTCGGAATCAACGACCTGAAGGTAATAGAGACGGCCAGCGAGAATGGCGAGCAGCCCCGCCTTGCCGCCGGCGAGAAGCAGTGCCCGCCGGGTAAACTGCCGCTGACGATCAAGGTCGCGCGCCATGTGCCTAAATTTGACGAAGCAGTGACAACTGACAGCGCAGGAGCAGCCAGCAGACGACTGGAAAGCATCCGACGGTAATCAGGACCTGAAACGCCACTGCATGCAACGAGACGCTCGCGCCATAATATGCACAGCTCAATAACCACGATAATGCAAGCGCGCCAACTGCCACCACGGTAAATCCGAGCCAAATAATGCTAAACGATTTTCCGATGAAAAACCGGCGCTGACTTGTGACCGCAGCATGAACACAAACAAAGGTCACTGAACTTACGCCGATTGGTAGCCCCCCAAGGATATCTTGTAGAAGGCCGATCAAGAATACCGCAAGGACCGGCATCAAGTCTGGACGATACAGCGTCCAGTAGAATACCGCGATTAACGGCAACGACGGCGCCACCGCCTGAAACGATGGGAGATGCAGCGGGACGAGACCGACGAACAGCATCGCGAACGTCAGTGCACACGGCACAAGATGGCGACTGACCGTATCAGCTCGTCGCAAGAAAGACGCCTTCATCGTCGTGCGTCCGTCCGTTGGGCGCTCTCCCCCCCGAGGTTGTTCCCTGCCGCTTGGCTTGGCCGCTCTTCCTTCGTCGCGAGCGGAGCATCAACTTTCAGGAAATCCATGCCGTAATCGGCAATTCGAACGTATTCTAGGCGGTTGCGGTCTATGTTTGGCGTGACCGTTACAACCTCATCGTCGACCTTGTCGATCGATCCCACCGGCAAGCCGGGTGGAAATCCGCCGGCTATTCCCGACGTAACCACAAGATCCCCCGGTTCTATGGCGGCACCCGGAACGATGTGGACGAGTTTCGGCCTTTCCGAATTGTCCCCGGCGAGCACGGCTCGCACGTTCGATGGGCCAACAAACACGGGCACGCGCGAGTTCAGGTCGGTAATCAGCAAAACACGGGATGCGCGAGCCGAAACGCCAACGATGCGTCCAACGAGACCCTCACCGGTGAGTACATTTTGCCCGCGCTCAATGCCGGCAAGGCTACCAGCACTAATCAATACGCTCTGAGCAAAGACTCCGGTCGAATCGGCGACGACGCGTGCTGACCGATAGGTCGCCTGCGGTTCCGGAACAACCTTGAGCAACTGCCGAAGGCCAGCGTTTTCGACTTCCAGGCGTTGTGCAATCGCCTGCCAACGCAACAGGCGTTCGCGCTCTTCGCGCAGCCGCGCGTTTTCGTCCGCAACATTGATCCAACGTTGCGCACCTTCCAAAACCCGTGCCAGCGCATCGGCGGGCTCGGAGAGAACTTCGAGCACCGGCACCGCCACGTCGTCTACCTTGAGCCGTAGCCGTTCGATCAGGATCGTGTCTGCCTTGCCGAGCAACATCAACCCCCCGGCAAACACGACGAGGCCCGCGTAGACAAACCAGTGAAAGAACGATTTCAAAGCAGCGGGCATACCGGACTTGGTCCTGGCGTTGCCAAAACTTTAAGGGCAGCGTTAAACAACGTGTTCGTGCGACAGGTCCTGAAACCCCGTTCGGATTCTACTGTGAACCGGCGGAAACGAACATCCAAGCACCAAACTGCGCCCTAATACATCGTACTAAGGACGTTGCGCATTTTTTTCATCTCTTCAAGTACGCGCCCGGTTCCCAGGGCAACGCAAGATAGCGGGTCGTCAGCGATCGTGACCGGAAGGCCAGTCGCATGTCGCAGCACATAATCGATATTCGCCAAAAGCGCGCCACCGCCCGTAAGCACAATGCCCTTATCGACGATGTCCGCCGCCAGTTCCGGCGCCGTATGCTCAAGCGCAACCTTCACGGCGTCGATGATCGTTCCCACCGGCTCCGCCAAGCTTTCAGAGATCTGCCGCTCGCTGATCACCAGTTCCTTTGGTACTCCATGCATCAGATCGCGGCCCTTAATCTCAAGCGTCTGGCCGTCGCCGTCTTCCGGCGGGCAGGCCGAGCCGATTTCTTCCTTGATTCGTTCGGCGGAAGCCTCGCCGATGAGCAAGTTGTGATTTCGTCGGATGTACGCGATCACGGCTTCGTCCATCTTATCACCACCGACGCGGACACTCTTCGCATAGACGATGCCGCCCAACGATAGCACCGCCACTTCCGTCGTACCGCCACCGATGTCGACAACCATCGAGCCTGTCGGTTCGGTCACCGGAAGGCCGGCACCGATTGCTGCCGCCATCGGTTCCTCAATAAGGAAAACCCGCCGCGCGCCCGCTTGTTCCGCCGATTCCTGAATTGCGCGTCGCTC
Organism: Rhodospirillales bacterium; assembly: GCA_016712595.1. Taxonomy (NCBI): domain Bacteria; kingdom Pseudomonadati; phylum Pseudomonadota; class Alphaproteobacteria; order Rhodospirillales; species Rhodospirillales bacterium. The sequence goes on along the minus strand of JADJQT010000002.1, from coordinate 4,701 downwards.
GACCGCGGTCGAGCCCGACGGGACGCAGACAATAATGAGCGGGCTGGCAAAGCTGCGCCGGTTATGAACCTTGCGAATGAAATACTTGATCATTTCTTCGGCGACTTCGAAGTCGGCAATGACGCCGTCGCGCAGCGGACGAATCGCCTGAATATTGCCCGGCGTTCTCCCGAGCATCAGCTTTGCTTCTTCGCCGACCGCCAGGACCTGCTTGCGGCCCTTGTATTCGACAATGGCCACGACGGACGGCTCGTTGAGCACGACTCCCTTGCCCTTGACATAGACGAGGGTGTTCGCCGTGCCGAGGTCAATCGCCATGTCGGCCGAGAGAAACCCGAATAGCCGTGAGAACATCGCCCCTCGCTTGGATCGATCGCTGAATTCGCTACTTTACCGGAAAGTCGGGCACCGGCGCGTCCGCTCCGGATCCGAAATAGTGCTATGCAAAACTGCGGCAGAATGGCCGTTTCACCGATCGCGTTCAAGCCGACAGTGCAGATGGCGCGTGCTTCTCACGTTTGACCATAAGTTTGTTCAATGCATGGAGGTACGCTTTAACGGAGGCAACCACAGTATCCGTATCCGCGCCTTGCCCGTTAACCGTCCGACCTTGTTCTTCGAGTCTTACAGTCACTTCGGCCTGGGCGTCCGTGCCGCCAGTCACGCCGTGTACTTGATACAGTTTGAGGCGCGCTTGCGTCTCAAACAGCCGCTTGATGCAGCGAAAAGCCGAATCGACAGGCCCGTCGCCATTCTCCGCGCATTCCCGCCGTTGACCATCGATTTCGAGCGTCATCGTCGCTCGAGAGCGCCGCGTGCCACATTCGATCTCGAGTGCGACGAGCTTGATGCGATCGCCCACACGCGTCAGTTCGTCATCGACCAGCGCCATGATATCTTCGTCGAATACGTCCTTCTTGCGGTCGGCGATTTCCTTGAAGCGGCGAAATGCTTCCTCGATCGCATTGTCACCCAATTCGTAGTTCAGTTCGTTCAATTTTTCGCGGAACGCGTGACGGCCGGAGTGCTTGCCGAGCACCAGCTTCGACTTCGACAGGCCAACCGATTCGGGCGTCATGATCTCGTACGTTCCAGCATGCTTCAACATGCCATCCTGATGGATGCCCGATTCATGAGCGAACGCGTTGGCGCCGACGATCGCCTTGTTCGGCTGCACAACGAATCCGGTGATGGCCGAGACAAGCCGCGACGCGCGCATGATCAATTCCGACCTCACGCCGGTAGTATACGGCATCAGATCGTTGCGTGTGCGCAACGCCATGACAATCTCTTCCATTGCCGCGTTGCCGGCTCGCTCGCCCAAGCCATTGACCGTGCACTCGACTTGCCGCGCGCCTTCGTTCACCGCCGCGAGCGAATTGGCAACGCCAAGGCCGAGATCGTTGTGGCAATGCACGGAGAGAATCGCCCGATCGATATTCGGCACCCGATTGCGCAACATCGCAATCAGGGCCGCGAATTCCGTCGGAATTGCATACCCGACGGTATCAGGGATGTTGATCGTGCCCGCGCCGGCTTCAATTGCCGCCTCGACGCACCGGCAGAGGAAGTCGTGCTCACTGCGCGATCCATCCTCGCAAGACCACTCGACGTCATCGGTAAAGCGCCGGGCGTACGAGACGCTTTCGACGATGCGCTCCAGGACCTGCGCGGGTTCCAACTGCAATTTATACTTCATGTGCAGCGGACTGGTAGAAATGAACGTATGAATTCGTCCGCGCGGAGCGGGTCGGAGCGCCTCCGCGACCTGCTCGATATCGCCGCGTACCGCCCGCGCCAAGCCGCAAACCGTCGATGACTTGACCTGCCTGGCGATCTGGTGCACGGCCTCGAAATCACCGCGCGACGAAATGGGGAATCCCGCCTCGATGACGTCGACGCCCATCTCTTCCAAAACCTGGGCAATCCGCAGCTTTTCATCCAGGTTCATTGAAGCGCCGGGCGATTGTTCGCCATCGCGCAGCGTCGTATCGAAGATGATGATTCGGTTGGGGTCGCTCGCGGTAGTCATCGGGATCAGTCCCTGCAGAATAGACGTCATGAACCTGCTGAGGGCGATTCAGGACTCGCCTTAGTCAGCCGCGCTCGGCCACTCGGCGTCGCGCTTTGGATTGACCGCCCACCACCGCTGGATGGACGGCTATGCCCGCGTCGGTGCGACTTTGCCATAACCCCCACCACTCGGTCACGCAGCGACGTGGGGCGCGATTACGTCTCGTGGCGCTGAGCGGCCGACGGCTCTCATCGCATCGATGTCTGCTGCAACGTCAGGGCGCTGCCACGGTCGGAACGAAAGCGAATTTCATGCCGGACGGGGCTTCACGCCACAAGTGACATGGGACGATTTTTCTTGTCAACCAGATTATGGTTGCCGCACCTGAGGGGGCTCCCGGAAACCCAAGTTTCCTCAAGTGCGGTCCATATACCCCAAATAGGCTAGTTTTTCGACTTGTCGACAAGGCGATTAGCGCCGATCCACGGCATCATTGCCCGCAGCCGCTCGCCGACCTGCTCGATCGGGTGCTCGGCGGCGCGGCGGCGCAACGCTTTGAAGCTGGGCTGTCCGGCAGTGTTTTCGAGCATCCAGTCTTTGGCGAATCGGCCGGATTGAATGTCGTCCAGAACCTGCTTCATACGCGCCTTGACCGTAGCATCGATGATGCGCGGGCCGGAAACATAGTCCCCGTACTCGGCCGTGTTGGAGATCGAGTAGCGCATGTTGGCGATGCCGCCCTCGTAGATCAGATCGACGATCAGTTTAACTTCGTGCAAGCACTCGAAATACGCCATCTCGGGCGCGTACCCCGCTTCGACCAGCGTTTCGTATCCGGCGAGAATAAGTGACGTCAATCCGCCGCACAGCACGCTCTGTTCGCCGAAAAGATCGGTCTCGCATTCCTCACGGAAGGTCGTCTCGATGATACCCGATCGTCCGGCGCCGAGTGCCGCGGCGTAGGAGAGGGCAAGTTCGAGGGCGTTGCCGCTGGCGTCCTGACCGATCGCGACCAGCGAGGGAACACCGGCGCCGCGCACATACTCCGAACGAACGGTATGGCCCGGGCCTTTGGGCGCGACCATGAACACGTCGAGATCCGGACGGGGCTCGATCAGGCGAAAATGGATGTTCAGCCCGTGCGCGAAGGCGAGCGCCGCGCCCTTCTTCAAAGTACCGGCGAGGTGATCGCGATAAAGGCCGCCTTGAAGTTCATCGGGCGTGAGGATCATGACCACATCGGCCCAGGCGCCGGCCTCGCTGGGCCCCACGACCTTCAGTCCCGCATTCTCGGCCTTGGCAACGCTGCTTGAGCCCGGCCGCAAGGCGACGCGCACATCAGCCACGCCGGAATCGCGAAGATTGAGAGCATGGGCATGGCCCTGGCTGCCGTAGCCGATGACCGCGACCTTTTTACCTTTGATCAGGTTCAGATCGGCGTCGCGATCGTAATAAACACGCATTGTGTCCTCCCGCGTACTAATCCCGGCCCATCCGATGCCCCGGCTGGGACCGATACTGTTGAAAAGCTGCCGTTCGCCGCCGACCCTCAGAAGGGCTCCGGCCCACGCGCGATGGCAACGACGCCGGTGCGTGCGACATCGATCAGCCCGAGCGGCTGCATGAGGCCGATGAATGCGGAGAGCTTCGTCGTCTTCCCGATGATCTCGAAAACAAACGATTCGTTTGATGAATCGACCACGCGAGCGCGGAAGATGTCGGCAATCCGTAATGCCTCAACGCGCTTCTCGCCGGCGCCGCGCACTTTGACGAGGGCCATTTCCCGCTGGACGTGGGGACCGGCGATGGTCAGGTCGCTCACCCGGTGCACGGGCACGAGCCGTCCCAACTGGTTCTTGATCTGCTCGATGACCATTGGTGTGCCGGACGTAACGATCGTGATCCGCGACAGCTTGCCTTGCTGATCAACCTCGGCAACGGTCAAGCTCTCGATATTGTAGCCGCGGCCCGAGAAAAGCCCAATGACGCGGGCGAGAACGCCGGGCTCGTTGTCCACCAGAACCGCAATCGTATGTTGTTCCTGCCGAGCGGACTCAGGCATGGTCGGTTATCCTTATTCGATAATTCATTTTTACTCCGGCCCGTGGGGCCGCAAGTCCCGGTCAAGCAACGGGCGAACCGCAGTGGCGCGCCCGCGCCGCTGGCGATTAGCCGCCTCAGGCAGTTATACGAGGACCATCCCTTCTTCCGAAATCGGCTGTTCCGCCTTGTCCTCAGGGCCAAGCAGCATCTCGTTGTGCGCTGCCCCCGATGGGATCATCGGAAAACAGTTCTCCGCCTTGTCGACGCGGATATCGGCAATCACCGCCCGGTCGACCGAAATCATCTCCTTGATGACGTCGTCCAGCTGTTCGAGTCGCTCCGCGCGCAGGCCAACCGCCCCGAACGCCTCGGCGAGCTTCACGAAGTCCGGCAAAGACGACATATAGCTTTCCGAATAGCGGCCGCCGTGCAGCAATTCCTGCCACTGCCGGACCATGCCCATGTACTCGTTGTTGAGGATGAACACCTTGACCGGCAACCGGTACTGGGCAATCGTCGACATCTCTTGGATGTTCATCATGATCGATGCCTCGCCGGCAATGTCGACGACGAGGGCATCGGGGTGGGCGAGTTGCACACCCATCGCCGATGGCAGGCCGTATCCCATTGTTCCAAGGCCACCG